>JAMFSC010000221.1 GCA_026225095.1 bacterium | reverse complement strand
GCGGAATTGCCAATGTTTCACCAGAGACTTTTCGATGCGCCTAAGATGGGCCGTTGCATGGAAAAACTGGACAGAAACGTGATTTGCGAAAGTGGTATGTTTCGGCTTCGATTATCGGACAGTCTGGCGACTGCGGGGGTCCTTCACTTCGTTCAGGATGACGACGTAGAACAGACAACTGCGTCGAGCACTCGAGCAGATTCGCTGAAGGTATAGGGTTGTGCGTTGGATGCCGTGGCGCTCCGGCCCACCTTAGCGACGATGAGACGTGTCGCGAAGGTGGGGCACCCAACTCGATACCCACAGGCAATCTCTTCTAGCTGTCCGGGAGTCAAGATGGCGGGATGGATCACACATTCCTTTGATCTCCGGGAGGTCATGCCGTGGGGTCGCTTACGATCGCATTGCCCGTGCGAAGATTGCGTGCGGCGAACCCGTAGGCTGCGATGAAGATGTAGCAGACGACTGGAACGATAAACGCGTGTTGGACGCCAATCCTGTCGGCGATATGTCCTTCAAGCAGCGGCAGGAGGGCACCACCGACGATCGCCGCCACCATCAGGCTGGACCCCTTGCTGGTGAACTCGCCGAGGTTCGCGAGGCCGAGCGTGAAGATGTTGGGGAACATGACGGAGTTGAAGAAGCCGACGAGGATGATCGTCCACATCGCGGTGGGACCGTGGGTGAGCATCGAGGTGATGACGAGGAGGCAGGCGACGGTCGCGGCGCAGCCGAGGACGATACCGGTGCGGAGCTTCTGGAGGACGGCGGAACCGATGAACCGGCCGATCATCGCTCCACCCCAGTAGAATCCGACGAACTTCGCGGCGGTCTGTTCCGAGAGCGAGGTGATCTGCGGGAGGCCGAAGTATTTGACGAGGAAGCTGCCGATGGAGACCTCCGCACCGACGTAGAGGAAGATGCCGAGCGCGCCCATCAGAAGCCAGGGATGATGCCAGATGGTCTCCTTTTCGCCACTCAGTTCACTGAAGGCTCCGGGGCGAAAGTCCTGGGTGTTGCGGCTTCCGGTGACCATGGGAGGCATCTTGATAAGGGCAAGCGCAAGGGCCAGGCTGAGCAGTGTGAGCGCGATGCCGAGATAGGGGAGACGGACCGAGGAGGCCTGTTGTTCGCGATAGGTCTGGAGGAGGGCGGCCGGGAGAGAATGCAGCTTCTCTGGGGAGATCTGCGTGCCTCCGAGGATCAAGGCTCCACCGAGAAGGGGGGCGATGGTGGTTCCGAGTGAGTTGAAGGCTTGCGAGAAGTTGAGGCGGCTGGCCGCGGTCTTTTCCGGCCCGAGGCTGGTGACGTATGGATTGGCGGAGACCTGGAGGCAGGTGATCCCGGCGGCGAGAACGACGAGCGCGGTCAAGAACACGCCGTAAGAGGCAAGTGCGGAGGCTGGGAGGAACAGCAGCGCTCCGCTGGCCATGACCATCAGGCCGATCACCATGGTCTGCTTGTAGCCGCGCCACTCCACGAGTTTTCCAGCAGGCCACGCGAACAGGAAGTAGGACGAGAAGAACGCAAACTGCACCAGCATCGCCTGGGCGTAGTTCAGCTCGAAGATGTTCTGGAGGTGCGGGATCAGGATGTCGTTGAGGCAGGTGAGGAAGCCCCACATGAAGAACAGGGCGGTGGCGATGGACATGGCGCGGAAGTCGGTCCCGGTGCGGTCGACGCCGATGCCGGGTGCGCTCATATTGGTGGTCATAGCCATGGGTGGTCATTCTCGATTCTGGTCCGGGATTCCGGTGGTGCTCGGTCGTTGTCTATCCTACTCAAATTCCCGGGTGCCTGGCTTGTTTGCTGGTTTTTCTCTTATGGAACCAGCAGAATGGGCGCACGCCAGAAGGTCGCCTTGCGGGTGTCCGCGTCGAGAATGGTGACCTGGCAGTCGTACTCGCCGGGCGGGAGGCCATCCATCCCGAGGCTGAAGTTGAGTGGGGTCACGCCCAGTCGGGTGGTGGGATTCGGCAGGACCGCGCTGGGGGCGCTCTCGAAGACCTTCGACCCCGCGAGGTAAAGGCTTACGTACGCGAACAGGGGCTGGGATGGTGGGGGCGGAGTTTGAGTCGCGGTTGTGCTCGGTTTGTACGCCTGGAGGAAGACGTACATCTGCCTGGTGGTGCTGAAGACGCGCGTCACGCTGGGGACAAGCTTCTTTCCCTCGGTGACGAGTGGGTTGACGGCCTCTTCCTTCTGCTTTTCCTTTCCCTTGAGGGAGTCGTAGAGGGCATCTTTGAGGTCGACTCGCTGGCTGCTGAGGACGACGGAACTGATTGGAACGTGCTGCGTCTCCTTGTTCAGGTTGGGGATGACGAAGGTGGTCTGGTAGGTTCCGATTCTGCCGGTCTCTTCGTCACGGGCGAGAAACTTGATGAGATATTTTCCGGGCAGGAGGGTGAAGCCGGCGTCGTACTCGATGGGTCGATGCGCGAGTTCGGCGGCGGTGGCGTCGGTCAGCTTGATGTTGACGTTGTCGCGGACGTTCGAGACGGTGTTTCCGCCCACCATGTCCTTGATCTCGCCGACAAAATCGATCAGTGTGTGCTCTGCGCCGCCGCGTTTCGCGAGTACTAGTTCGCGGCCGGGAATTTTGACTACCAGAGGAACGAAGTATTCGGCGCGATTGAGTTGGAAGTAGTCGATCTCCATCGCGATCGAGAGTTCGGTGATCGGGTTGTCGAGCATCAGGGCGTCTTCAAGCTGGCGCTCTTTGTCGACGGTTGTGAACTTGCTGAACTCCTTGTTGGCGTAGTAGCCCAGGCGATAGGAGAGGGTGGCGGCAAGCTCCTGGTCCCGGGGCGGAGTGAGGGTTACCTTCACCTTGCGGAAGCGGCCGTTCTGCGCGGTGTTGGTGGCATAGTAGCCGATCAGGTAGTAGTCCGAGATGGCCTGCTGGGCTTTGACGATCCCCTGGTCGAGGTCGTTCGAGTCGAAGAGGGCCTTGCCGCCCGTGTCGCCGGCGAGCGCAAAGAGCGTGTCCTGGGACTGCTGGAAGTTGTTTCGGACGGCGATGGCGGCGGTGCCCGAGTACATCCCTACGTTGCCGGGTGAACCCTGGGTGGCGTCGCCCAATGGGGCTTCGGCGACCAGGCCCCGTGCGTCGATCGGCCAGAAGGAGACGCCTGATTTGATCGCCGCATCGACCGTCGCGTGGAGCTGCGCCTGGTTGTCCACGCCCTGCAACCGCAGGCCGCTCGCGAAGTAGATCAACGACTTCTTCTCATTCAACTGGCCGAGCATCGTGGCTGCGGTCTGGAGCGCGGAGAGTTGACGGTCGGTGTTGAAGACGTTGAACTCGCTGTCATCCTGTCCGAAGGCTGCCCCGGTGTCTGCGCTGGAGGCGTCGTCGACGGTCTCCTCGGAGCCCTGACCCTCGCCTACGACCATGGTGAGGAGAATGCTGAGGAGCTTGTTGCGATCGGCGGAGAAATCCTGCAGGATATCGACCGAACCGCCCTGATAGCGCATGATCGCGACGAGATCTGCCGTGGTCATCTGGGTCCGGATAAACTGCTGTGCCGCAGTGAGAGCGCGAAGCTGATCGGCTGGGCGCATGGCGGACATATCGAAGTAAAGGGCAAGAAGGCGGCGGTCTTTATACTTCTCCGTGCCCGCGGTTTCGCCCGCGAGTTGGGTGCGGGTGAGACGCTTGTAGAGCTTCAGCTCTTCGGTGTTGGGCGCGGCGATGGGAACTGGCGTCGCGCTCGAAAGATTCTGATGCTCGCTGAAGCGGATGGTCTGGGCGACGCCGTCTTCGGTCACGGTGAAGTCCTTCGCGGTGAGGCCATCGATGGGCTTTCCCTGCTTGTCCTTGACGACGACGCTCTCGACGACGAGCTGTGCCTTGACGGACATGGTGTAGATGTCCGGAGCACCGGCGACCTTGTTCTGCCCGACCTGCTGTGCGGTGACGGCGGTGCAAGAAAGTAGAAGGATGGCAACGAGAAGTTTCATCGTCAGAACCTCAACCGAAGCGTGGTCTGGATGCTGCGCATGGGGTTGGTGTTGACTGGCAGGCCGAACTGGCTGCTGTTGATCGTCGTGATCCACCCGGTGAATACGGCCCGGTTCAGCAGGTTAGTCGCCTCCAGACGGCCATCGAGGAAGAACCGCTTGCTTGGGCGAAAGGTTCGTTGAAGCGATGCATTCAGGGTAAATTGCCCCGGCCCTGTAATTGAATTGCGCCCCGCAGTGCCCCATTGACCGGATGCCGGGGCGGTGTAGGCGGCGGGATCGAGATGCAGACCCGACTGGGCGCGATAGACCGACACCCCGGTTGGATTTGGCCGGATGATATTGCTGTACGCGGTGCCCGGTACGGCGGAGTAGAAGATCGGGGTCTCCGGCAGACCGGTGCCGGCGATGATGTTTGTCAGGATCGTCCATTCCTTCAGAAGTGTTCCGTGCCAGCCCTCCATCAGGGTTCCGCCGCCCGCTCCCATTCCGGTGGTGTATTGGAGTTGTGCGTTGAGCAGGTGGCGCTGGTCGAAGGTGGATCGCGAACGCTCGGCGGCAAGGTTGCGCCAGTTCTGAGCGATTGCTCCGAAGCCCTGGGTCGAAGTCTGGGCTGTGCTCTGGGCCCCGGTGGCGACCGGTCCCTGGCCGCCCAGCGACGCGTCGTTGTCGACTGACTTGGCGTAGGTGTAGAGCAGGGAGGCGGCGAGCCCGCTCCGCAGACGACGTCTTAGTTGGAGTTGGAGGGACTCCCTTGTGGAGTTACCGCCGGTTGCCTCGTACACGAAGCCGACTGGGCAGGACGGACATGGGTTCACCCCACCGATGGGGTAGGTGTTGGGCAGGAACTGCTGCACGCCATGCGTGCCCTTGACTCCGAGATAGGTTGCTGTTCCCTGGAGGGCAAACGGCAGATCGCGCTGGACGGCGAGTTGCCAGGTTTGTGCGTAACCCACGTGGAAGTTTGGATCAACTCCGAATGTCTGCGGCGTGGTCGTCGAGCACGGGTTGAATCCACTGGCCAGCGTCTGCGGGCAGGCGGCGCTGTTTTGCACGCTGAGACTCTTCGAGAGCGGCGCCTGCTGGGCCATCAGGAGAGCCGTGTTCTGGTAGACCGACGTGTCCTGATAGATTCCATACCCGGCTCGGACCACTACGGTCGAAGCGGGGATCGGTCGCCACGATAGGCCCAGGCGAGGTTCCACCCCGCTCCGGTCTGGTCGGATGAGAGAACCTGGATAGCGGCTCCCGGTTAATGAACCGACCGGGTCACTGGCCAGCACGGGAGTCACCGCGGCAAATCCGCTTGCGACATCGAGGTTCACCAGCCGGTCCTTCTGCTCCGTGATCGGCGCCCCATACTCCCAACGCACGCCCACCTGCAGGGTCAGGATGGGCAGCAGCCTCCAGTCGTCGGTCAGGTAGGCATCGTAGACGGGGTGACGGAGGTATTTGTCGGGATTGCCGTAGGCGATCTGGCTGGTGTCGGGCACGCCCAGCAGAAAGTCGGCGAGATCGGACCCGCTGCTGGAGGCTGATGCTGTCGCCTGGGTGGCAGTACCGGTGAAGGTGAACGCGCCGCGAGGATTCTGCTGGAAGAAGTCGTTGAACTCCTGCTTTCGCAGATCGCCGCCTGCGGTCACGTTATGTTTGCCGTGATAGATCGCCACCGAGCCGTTGAAGGCATCCGTGCGATTGCGGTTGAACGAGCTTTGCCCGTCGGTGAGGGGTGTGATGCCGCTGGAGAAGCTGAGCGTCGGTGGGCCCCAGTTCGCCGCGTCCTGGTTGTTGCCTGAGATCCCTGCGAGCCCGGAGATGTTCTGACGATTCTGGAAGTTGGTCTCCACCTGGGTTCGCAGACGGCTGATGCGGTAACCGGTGAAGAGAAAGAGACGCTGGCTGAAACGATGTGTCCAGTTGATATTGCCGTTGAGTCCGAGGGTGTCGGTGGTATCGGTAAAGCCGAAGAGGCTGGTGTTGCCGCCACGTGTGCTTTGGAAGGCGAAGCCGCCGTTGAGTTGGTCCTTGCGTCCGATGCCCTTGTCCATGCGAGACTCGAGTGCGTCCAGGTGACTGCTGTTCAGCACGGGAACCTGATAGTTGTAGCGCGTATTGCCCGCCAGATTGGGAAGGGGATACAGGTTCAGCAGCGCCCGGGCCTGAGCGCTGACCGGAAGGATGTTCCCGGCATACGGCTGGCCGGTGAAGGGATTGAAGATCGTGAGACGCTGCGCCGATAGATCGCCCGACCGCTCGGCCAACGTCGGCACCAACCCGGACTCGATCTCCGCGGTGCGTTCTCTGGTCCACTGATAGGAGACGAAGAAGTTTGGACCACGCGGCAGAAGGTGTGGAATTTTGATCGGGCCACCGATGGTTGCGATCCCGGTTATCCGATTGTAGGAGGCCTTTGGCGAATCGAGACCGCTGATCGAATAAGGCCGAGCATCGAGCGCTGAATTGTCGAAGATAAAGCCCAGGCCACCGGTGTATAGGCTCTTGGTGCCGGGGCGTCCGTTGCCGAAGCCCGCAGCCATCGAATACTTTGACGTCGCGGCGTTGCTGGAACTGCCGTTGACCAGAAATCCGTCGGATGGCCTCTGGCTGTCGTCCGGCGGCTTGGGCATCTCGACGTTGGCATCGTCGGTCTTCTTCGCCGTGGCCGCAGCGGCGGCCGCAGGAGGAGCTGTGATCCGTGGTTGAAGGACCTTGGAGCGGGCCAGCATCTCTTCGAATGGCAGAAGAGTCAGCTCCCACTTGCCGGCGGGAGCATTGGGCGCGACGGCAACCTGGGCCTCCATGGTCGAGAACATCTGCATCTCGATCTTGAAGGCCCAGGTACCGTCCGGCAGGTCGGCAAACGTATAGACGCCGCGCTCATCTGAGACCGTCGTAAGCTTCTTTTCACCCAGCGTTGCCGTAATCGTCGCCCCGGGAACCGGCAGGCCGGCGAAGGTGACCTGTCCATGGACCTCAGACGCAGCAGCGATCCGAGGTGCGGAGAGCAGCGCCAGTAACGAGATCTTGAAGAAACTTCGGAAGATACATTGCCGCCATGCCATCGTGTTCGCTGCTCCCGGTCAGAGGTCGACGTTAGTTTTCCGACGGCTTCTCGACGTGGTCGATCACGAGGACGTCGGTCGGGGCCTTGGTCGGTTCGAGCTTCAGCCCGATCTGTTCCTGGATCGCGGTGAAGAGTGCTGGAGGCTGATCGGCGGCGTCGGTCGGGGGCGGCACCTTGGCTCCCATCCCTCCAAACTGTGAGTCGTCCGGAGTCCACTTCAAGTCAAAGTTCCAACGTCCGGCCAGACCGGTCTGATCGATCACGGGCCGATCGAGGACAGACTCCTGCATCATCTGCGCATACTCGGCCATCGTCGATTTTTGGACGTGCAGTTTACCGAGACCACGGAAGCCATAGCCCGGCAGGCCGTCCGGATCAGGGTTCTTCTCCATCCTGGGCCCGGTCTTTGCGACGCTCAGGACATAGACGGAGAGATCCCTTTTATCATGATGAAAGGTCAGCTTGAAGCGGTCCGTCAGGAGCTTCCGGACCATACTGCGCAACTGGGGAACACTGGGAACACCCGGCGTATCCGGCACCGCGGTGATATCGAACTTCTCGCTGTCGTACCACTCCGGAGCGCCCACGATCTGCTTGGTGTGAACACCGTAGGAGAACGCGATGAGGAAGCTGAGTGGCCGGTTCACGGTCTTGAAATTGTGTCCGTCGAAGATGAGCATCGTGCGCTGCTCGTCAGGCTTGGTGGGCTTGATGGTGGCAACGTCGAAGCTTGGGTCCGCCCCCGTGGCCATTGGCGGAATCTTTGCCGGTGGCTCCGGGATCGCCCAGGCCGTCTCGACGGTAGCCCTGGTCAGGTCAAGCGGTAGAGGCTTGCCCTGCGTCACCATTCCGGAGATCGTCTTGCCGTCGGCGCTGAGTTTGCCCTCGTAGGTCAGGTCGATCATCGGGATCGACAACTTCAACGTCGAGCCCTGGAAGGTTGTCGTCGGGACGGGCAGCGGTTGGCCGCCCTGGTCGATGCTATAGAAGACCGACTTGTAGCCACCGCTCGGTTCCTTCGTGATCTTGATCACGGTGCGAAGGCCCTTGCCCACCTGCAGTGTGCCCTGCCACGTTCCCGCCAGATCGGTGGCAGCCTGCGCCTGTGCCTCGACCCGGGTCACATGCACCAGCCCAAAGACGATTGGCACTGCAATCGCCACCGCTCCGGCCACGCCCAGCAGGATCTTCCGGCCGAGGTCAAGCTTCTTCGCTACCTGTTCCGCCATGATTCGCACGATGCGCTCCTTCAAATCTGCTCCCGTAACGCCGGCTACGCAGGACATCGGGGACTCCACGTAGAATCGGCACACCTTGAGGATGGTTTCGGCATAGAGGTGCGCCGCGTTGCCCGACTGTAAAACCGCCTCGTCACAGGCACGTTCCTGCTCTTCGAGCATCTTGGCTCCGATGAGCCATACGGCGGGATGAACCCAGAAGGCCGCCCGCACTACCATATGGATTGCCGCCGCCAGGTTGTCGCGCCGCCTCACGTGGCTCATCTCGTGCGCGAAGATCGTCTCCATCTGGGCAGGGGACAGATGATCCATGATGCCCTCGGGAAGAAGGAGGACAGGCCGCAGGATGCCGAAGACCCCGGGTTCCAGCAGGGTTGGTGAGGTAAGGACGGGAACGCCGTTGAGCTTCGTCCGCAGCGTGGATGCCCGCACCAGCGTGCGTAGAGCCCACCACTCGCGCGCCCACAGACACAGGAGCGTGAGCGAGCCGATGAGCCAGGTTGCGAGCAGCATCCAGGGCAGGAGACTAACGTGCTGGATCGGAGCACCGACTGCTCCTCCAGGCAGCATCTGCAATTCGCTTGAACTAACTGTGAGTTGAGTGAAGGGAACCGTCACCCGCTCCATCACCGTGGCCAGCGCGGGCGAATGGATCGGCCTGGCAAACGCTGCGTGCATCCTCTCCCCAGCCGCGATGAGAAGGGAGAATGGAACGAGGAACTTCACCGACGCGATCAGCCAGAGCCAGTAGCGGGTTCGAGCCTGGTGCCCCCGGAGAATGATCGAAAGGAGCCACGCTACCGCGAAGACAGCCGTCGATTGCCACAGGTGGTTGACCACGGCCGCCACCCATACCTCATGCCAGAATCCTGAAAACATCATGTCTGCTTCTCCTTGGGCACAGCTCCCGTTGGGGGGGACAGCTTACGCAGGGCCTTTTCTGCATCTTTAACGTCTTCGAGGGACAGCTTGCCAGACTGGATGAGGTGCGCCATCACAGGCTGGGAGCGCCCTCCAAATAAATCCAGAAGATCATCGATGAGGCGTCGCTGGGCAGCGTCGCGTGTGATGGACGCGGCAAAGATATGGAAGTTGCCAACTTTTTTTACGCGCCTGACAATTTCTTTCGCTTCCATGCGATACACGGTCGTCTGCACGGTCGTGTATGCGGGTCGCTTCTTGACCGGGAAGGACTCCTGAAGATCGCGAATCGAGGAATCGCCCCTGGTCCAGAGCGTTTCCATGATCTGATATTCAAGCTTCGATAGCTTCGGCTCAGGCAAGTTCCACTCCTACGGATATAGGAATTTCTACTACAGCAGTAGGTGATGGTCAAGTTTTATGTTGTACCACCTCCGCGGCGGTTCGGAAGCATGGTTTTGCAGAGAGCTGCCGTTATCCCCACTTACCCAATCCGCTCCGCTCCATGTACCCTGAAGTACTGGAGTCACGATGGCGAACCGGTACGGCGAAGCAGCACTGATGGCAATCCGCATGGAGACCTACGGCAAGAATCTCACCCCGCAGGAACGGTGGGATGAGTCCGTTAAGAAGCTCTATCCAACCACACCCATTGGGCAGAAGAAGGGTGGCCCGAGAGGAGCGTTTCTTGGCCTATGCGAAGCCGGCCTGGTCAAGGGGATCCCGCCGGGCCAATACTCGCCCTCGAACCGGAACAAGGCGTATGCGATTCGCGCTGTGCAGCTTCTCACGGCGGGGACCCACACGTCTGTGACCCAGCTTTGGAAGGCGGTCACGGACGGCGAAGACATCGCTCATGGCAGCCAGATGGATGTGGTGATGGCGCTCTGGAAGAACGGCCTCATCGTCAACTGAGGCTCACAGAAGGCGCTGGCAAGGTTGCGCACGAATATCTAAGTTGAAGCCGGAATCTTCAGGTTCTCATTTTTCGCCAACTTGTGGCCACCTTCGAACCGTCTCTTCATTCTTAGAAACGGCTCTTCGATGAAATGGAAGCTCAGTACAGCGAGACCCGTGCTCGCCCCCAGGACAATGGCAAGATCGATGATTCCTGCGATCAGTGCTGACTGGATATGGGCCGAGACGTTGGGCAATAGATAGCGCTCCAGATACTTCGCAGGTGCGAAATGGAAGAGGTAGAGCCCATAGCTGTAGCGTCCGTAAAAGCGCAGCACACGATGGGACAGAATCCGATTCGTCCATGATTGCGGTTGCAGCGAGAGAAGCAAAACACACGCCGAGGCGAGCGCGGTGAGCGAAATTCCCCAGGTGTCGATCGGCGCAAGTCCAAAGAAAAATGAATGCAGGCGGAGGCTCATTGCCAGAAATCCAAAGGCGGCCAATAGCCCGATGATACGGATACGAGACAGGGATAGACGAGCCATGAATCCTGGATCCCTGACGAGCATGGCAAGCGCTGCACCCATCAGGAGAGCGTCCGCTCGGGTTGGTAACTCCAGGTAGATGAATCCGTAATCGGCAAACGGAAGGCGTGCCAGCACCAGACGCAGGATCAACGCCGCCACACAGCCATAGAGGCTGGCCCTCAGGATTCGCCTGCGAGTGGCAAGAAGAATCACCATCCACGGCCACACCATGTAGAACTGTTCTTCGACTGCCAGGGACCAGAGGTGACCGGTCTCAATCATCCCGATATTCTTGAAATCCGGCAGAAAAAAGCGGATAACGTTTGAGCCGTAAAGCAGATACGCCACCGTCAGAGACCAGGAATGTTCTCCCGGCCCGCGATGGATGAGCAGCACCAGAGCGATGAAGATGAGATAGATGGGGAAGAGGCGCAACGCTCTGCGCACATAGAAGTTCCGAAGGAAGTGTTCCGAATCCTTGGTGTCATACAGAATGCCTGTAATCAAGAACCCGGAGAGGACAAAGAAGAGGTCGACTCCGACCCAACCAGCGCTCGAAAGGTAACCCACCCATCCGGTACCCCGATGCGGAAAAGCGTGATAAATGATGACCAGAAGAATCGCCACGCCGCGCAACCCGTCGAGGGCTGCGTAATGTTTCCGGCTCACATTTCGCTCCTCGATTTCCATGACGATGTACCGGCCGAAGTTCGGATATCGAAGGTGTCCCCGAGTGCCAGCGTCCCGCCCCCTTGATCCTATTCCGTCTCACCAGCTTACCATCGCCACTTCGCTGCTTGAACGTTTCAGATACTACCGGCTCAAGGAACTCCCCATAACGGCGTGCGCTTGCTCTTGCTCTTTCGCTCTTACTCGCTCGCCATCCAGCCGTGGATGCGCATCCAGTTCGCCAGCAGCGTTGGCCACACGCTCAACTCCGGCAGGTCCTTCAGGTTCTGACCCATCCCGGTGCCGTGAGGGCCGCGCTCAAAGATGTGCAGTTCCACTGGAACTCCGGCGCGTTGCAGCGTGTCGTAGAAGGCCGTCGCATTGAGAGAGTTCACCTGCGCGTCAGGCGTGGTTGAGTAGATGAAGCTGGGAGATGTTGTCTTCGTCACATGCAGTACCGGGGAGATCGCATCAATCTGGGCCTGCGTTGGATTTTCGCCGAGCAGACCTTCCATATTCCCCTTGCGCGGAACAGCATTGTCCATCGTGAGCCGCGCATAGGATAGGATCGCGAAGTCCGGGCGATCACTCTCGTGCTCGATCGGATCAGCCGAAGACGGGTTCCCCTCATCGTTGATGGTGGCAAGGTATCCCGCCAGGTGGCCACCGGCGGAGAAGCCCCAGACTCCAACGCGCTTTGGATCGATACTGAGCTGAGAGGCCCGGCTTCGCACCAGCCGCAGCGCACGCGCCCCATCGAGCATCGGGGCAGGGAAGCGGTAGGCTGGCCCAAGCCGATACTGCAAGACGAATGCCGTAAGTCCATGCGCGTTCAGCCAACGTGCTTCGACCGCACCTTCCTTCTCCATCACCAGGCTCGTATACCCGCCGCCCGGCAGCACTACGACAGAGGCGTGTGGCCCCGCTCCGGCCGCAGGGTAAACAAACAGTTTCGGTACATCGCCGTCATTGCTTCCATGTGCGCCGGGGGCACCCTCGGGCCACAAGACAATTACGTTGGCCGCGCCCGCCGGGGGAACGGTTGGCTTCGCCGTCGCAATCGGAGACTGAGCCGCCGATATCTCAGAAGCCAGCAGGGCGGCCAGCAGGAGTGAGAACAGAGGAAAAGGTTTCATCGCGATCAGAATATCTCATCCGGGACGACACAAGAAAAGGGCCAGGATGGAGTCCTGGCCCTTTTCTACGTCGCGAGAGAGACTAAGCGCTCACCGGAGTAGCAGCCGCCGCAGCGGCGGCTGCCGCGGCCTCCCGCTCCTTCTCAGCCTTCTCGGCCTTCTTCTGCACGAGCGTATTCTGCCCGAGCTCGTCGGCCATCTTCTCCGTCGTGAACGTCTCGATGACGTCGCCGACCCGGATGTCTTTCTGTCCGGCCAGATCGATACCGCACTCGACGCCCTCGCGGACCTCGGCTGCATCTTCCTTGAAGCGTTTGAGCGAAGCGATCTTGCCCTTCCAGATCTCGACGCCGTCACGAAGCTGCCTGGCCTGTGCAGCCCGCTTGATCAAGCCATCGGTCACGCGGCAACCCGCGATCTGACCGACCTTGGTGATCTTGAAGACGTTGAGCACCTCGGCCCGACCAGCGTAGTTCTCCTTGTAGACGGGGTCGAGCAGGCCGTACATCGCCTTCTCCATCTCGTCACGCAGCTCGTAGATGATCGAGTGCAGCCGAACCTGAACCTTCTCCTGGTCGGCCAGCTCATGCGCCTTTCGCTCCGGGCGCACGTTGAACCCGATGATGACCGCGTTCGAAGCAGACGCCAACAGAACGTCCGATTCGGTGATCGCGCCCACACCCGAGTGCAGCACGCGTACCCGGACCTTCTCGGTCGACATATGCTGCAGGTCTTCCGCGATAACCTCGACAGAGCCTTGCACGTCGCCCTTGACGATGATGTTGAGGTCCTTGACGCCCGCCTGCTTGATCTGCTCGGCGAGCCCTTCGAGCGAGACCCGCGAGCTCTTCGCCAGCTGTGCCTCGCGTTCCTTCATCTTGCGATACTGCGCAATGCCCTTGGCCTTGTCGCGGTCTGCCATGACGAGGAATGTATCGCCCGCATCCGGCATGCCTTCGAGACCAAGGATCTCGACCGGAGTTGACGGACCGGCTTCGGTGATCGAACGGCCACGATCGTCGAACATGGCACGGATCTTGCCGAAGGTGTTGCCGACGATGTAGCTGTCGCCGGTGCGGAGGGTGCCGTTCTGCACCAGGATGGAAGCCACCGCGCCGCGCCCGCGATCGAGCTTGGCTTCGATGACCGTACCGACTGCGGGGCGTTCAGGAACAGCCTTGGGAGAGGCAAGATCGGCCACATAGCAGATCATCTCTTCCAGCTCATCAAGGTGCAGCCGCTGCTTCGCCGAAACTTCCACGAACTCAACGTTACCGCCCCAGCCCACAAGCTGCAGGCCGTTCTCGCCGAGCTTCTGCTTCACTCGGTCGGGATTGGCTCCCGGCTTGTCGATCTTGTTGATCGCCACGATGATCGGTACGTTGGCCGCACGTGCGTGGTCGATAGCCTCGAGCGTCTGTGGCATCACCCCGTCGTCCGCAGCCACGACGACTACGACGATATCCGTGATCTTCGCGCCGCGCGCACGCATCCTGGTGAAGGCCTCGTGACCCGGCGTATCCAGGAACACGATCTCGCGCCCGAACGCCGGCGAATCCGGTTTGGTGACATGGACCTTGTAGGCTCCGATGTGCTGCGTGATGCCTCCGGCTTCACCCGCCGCCACGTCCGTTGAACGGATCGCATCGAGCAGGCTGGTCTTACCGTGATCGACGTGACCCATGATCGTGACGACCGGAGCGCGAACGATTTCCACCATCCCGGTCGTATCTTCGAGGAACCCTTCGATGGCCTCGTTCTCGAGCTGTTCTTCGACCGAGATCACGGTCGCATCCGCGCCGAACTGGCGCGCCACATCCTTGACCAGCTCGCCCTCGAGCGACTGGTTCACCGTGACGAAGACGCCGCGCATCAGGAGGGAGGCGATCAGGTCCTTGCCGCGAACATCCAGCTTTTCGGCCAGGTCCTTTACCGAGATTCCTTCTGTCACGGAGATCGTCTTGGTGATGGGCAGCGGCTCGCGGGACATTGGCATCCCGCCGTAGCGCGGTGGTGGCTGGAAGCCCTTCATCGGGCCTTCCTTCACCTTCTCGTAGCGCTGTCCGCCGCGACGTTGCCCAGGACGAGCGGCGGGACGCATTCCCGCATTCTCACCCGGCCCTGGCGCCACGGAAGGAGCACCCGGAGCGCCACCCGGACGCGCGCCGAAGCCTGGACGCGGCGGAAATCCCGGACGCGCGCCTGGCGCAAAGCCAGGACGCCCTGGAGCTCCACCAGGTCCTGCCGGTCCTGTGCCCGCGGGGAAGCTGCGGGTAGGGTGCATGGGACGCCGAGCACCTGGAGCCATTGGCGGTCTTGTGCCACCGGGCCCCGAAGGTCCACCCGGAGCACCCGGCCCGCCTGGGCGTGGACGATCAAAGATCGGACGGCCACGCTGCGGCGGCGCCTGGACGACTGCAGGCGCGGCGTAGATAGGCCGCGGGCCGGTCTGGGGCATGATCACCCGACGCGGGGGGGGAACCGGCGAGGGGGCGGGAGCAGCGTCAATCGACTGACCTGCCGCCACGGTGCTGATAGCAGTGGAGTCCTGGGCCGCGGCACCCGTTGCTTCGGACGCGATTGGACTGCCGGCCGATGGCTGGAGCGTGGCTGCTGGAGCCTCCTCAATCGGAGGTTCCGGGACAGCAGGAGCCGAGCTGGCCACAACGTTAGCGGCAAACGCGGCGCTTGCTGCCGTGGCCGTCATCGTGGGCTTGGTCCCTGCGGCGCGTGCGCCTGGAGCCTGGGGAGCGGAGGAAGCGGGCTTGGCGACGACTACCCCGACCCCGGGAACCACGACGGGGGGACGCCCGACGCCAACTCCCAGGGGAGGACGGCTGGCAATCGCGGGAGGTGGTGCGACAATCCGCGCACCCTGGTTGGGAAGCGGAACGATCCTGCGAGGGGCGTTCGTTGCGGGAACAGCCGAGGCAGCCATCGCCGGGATCTCGCCGGGCGCTGCCGGGTGCGGCGAAGGAGCAGTTGAGGGGCTCGAAGAAGCCGAGGCCACGACGGGAGCCGGCGCCGAGGCGGTGGGAGCAGCAACGACGGGCTGGGTCCCCGCGGGACGTGCCATCGGGTTGACAGGACGCGATGCCGATGGCGCTACGACCACCGGAGCGGCGGGACGTGCCACTACGGGCTGAGTTCCGACCGGCCGAGGAGCTACATGGACCGACGGAGCAGCATGGACAGAGGGAGGCGCCGCCGCCGCCACCACGGGACGCGCTGGTGCCACCGCCACTGCCTGTGGCCGCGGGGGAGGCGCGTTGCGTGCAGCTTCTTCCGCCTGCTTGCGTTCCATAATCGCCTTAAGGGCGTCGCCGGGCTTGGACACGTGCGAGAGGTCAAAGCGTGGTCGCGCCTCAACCGCTGGCCTGCTCGAGCTGCCCGGACGGATCGCTCCTCTGAAATAGCCGCGTACCTTCTCGGCTTGATCTTCCTCGATCGAGCTGGAGTGCGTCTTCCCCGATACGCCCAGGGCCTCCAGCGCATCCAGAATCGGCCTGCTCTTCACTTCGAGTTCTCGTGCAAGATCATTAATGCGAACTTTGCTCATCCGTCCCTTTTCATTTCCCCGTGCGGCGCTAGCTGGTCATATCAGCCTCATCGTTGGAGGAATGTGTCCCTTGATCGTTATTATCACCGAAATCGCAGTATCTGCGTCTCGAAACCCATTGCGTCTTGCCGCTGATTGCACCTGGAGGGCACAGACCGTGGATGCTAACCACGGTCGTGCCCATCCGTATCGATCCCCTCGTCGGAGACTTCTTCGCTTTCGGCCACCAGCGTGTCGACTGTATCGTTGTCCATCTCAATGTCCGACTCGCGGTCATCGCTATCACTGAATCCGTCGGCGTCGGCGCGAGATTCTTCAAGCGCGGCCAGATCCTCGGCCGAAAGCTCGTCAACCTCCTCCACGCCACCTGCCTCGGCAGCCTGCGCCGCCAGGATCTCCTCTGGCGTCTTTGCTCCAGAATTGGTCATTGCGCTCTCCTCCGAATCTTCCGCCGCTTCGACTTCAAGCTTGCTCTCGTCATCCGACGCCGGACCTGCCTCATCCGGATCGAAGTGCCCGAAGTAGTTCCGCACCGCCACCGAAATCTTCTCGACAGTCTTCTCGCCGATGCCCGGAACCTCTTCCAACTGCTCCGGAGTCATATCCGCAAGCGCCTCGACCGTGGTGATACCGGCCGCGATCAGCTTCTCCAGAATCTGTTCGCCGAGTTCCGATACCTGCTCGATCGGGGTCGTCGGACCGCCGCTCATCGCCTGCATCTGCTGCTCGACCTCCTGGCGCTTCTCTTCCTCGCTCTTGATGTCGATCTTCCATTGCAGGAGCTTCGCCGCGAGCCGAACGTTCTGGCCCTTCTTGCCGATCGCCAGCGAAAGCTGCGTGTCGTCGACGATCACCTCGATCTGTTTGTCCGCGAGATCGACGATCGAGACGCGTGACACCTTAGCTGGCTGTAAAGCCTTCTCAGCAAAGGTCGTAATCTCCTCCGAATACTCGATGATGTCAATCTTCTCACCACGCAATTCGCGGATGATCGACTGCACGCGCATTCCCTTCATGCCCACGCACGCACCGACCGGATCGACATCCTTGTCACGGCTCATCACCGCAATCTTGGTCCGTTCACCCGCTTCGCGCGCAATGGCACGGATGGTGACCGTGCCGTCGTAGATCTCCGGAACCTCGCTCTGAAAGAGGTTCTGCACAAGCGCCGGGGCGGCCCTTGAAACGATCACCTGGGGACCCTTGGCCGCGCGATCGACCCGCAGCAGCACCACTCGGACCCGCTCGCCGACGGAGAACTGTTCGAGTCGCGACTGCTCGCGCTTAGGCATCCTGGCCTCAGCCTTGCCCAGATCGAAGATCACATCCATCGGCTCCAGGCGCTTTACCGTGGCGTTCAATACCTCACCCGCGCGATGGTTGTATTCGTTGAAGACCGTGTCACGCTCGGCCTCACGCACCTTCTGGAAGATCACCTGCTTGGCCATCTGTGCCGCGATCCGTCCAAGTGGCGTGGTGTCCTTATAGAACCGCAGCTCGCCGCCAACCTCAACCTCAGGAGCCAGTTCCCGCGCCCGCTCGAGCGAGATCTGGTTCATCTCGTCCTCGACCTCCTCCGGGGTCTCGACCACCGTCTTATAGACATAGGCTCGAATCTCGCCGGTCTCCTTGTCCATCTCGGCCCGCATTGTCTCCTGCGTCTTGTAGTATTTGCGCGTCGCCAGAGCGATCGCATCTTCCACCGCGCCCACCACGACCTGGGGATCGATTCCCTTATCGCGGCTCAACATCTCGATCGACTGGTACAGAACACTCGCCATGCTTCACACATCCTTCATCTTCAGGAACTGCGCCGAACCTGGGCACGGACGCTTACCACGGCCTGCAGCTAGATCTCCGCTACAAGGTTTGCCTTCTCCACGTTGACCAACGGAATCGCGACCACCTGCGTCTCCGCCTTCTTGCCTTTACCCTTCTGCTTCACGGCCCCGAGGTCGAGCGTCAACACGCCGTCCTCGAACTTCGTCAACCGCCCCTGCCACTGGCGATTCGCCTTGCCCTCGGCCCCTTTGCCTTCAGGAACGGCAACAGGCGTAAAAGTCTGGACCTTCACCATGCTTCCAGTAAAGCGCGCATAATCGTCCGGCTTCACCAGCTTGCGCTCGAGGCCGGGAGACGAGACTTCGAGAGTGTACTCGGCACCCGGAATTAATTCCTCGACATCCAATACCGTCCCGAAATCCTGTGCGAACTGCACACAATCTTCGTGGGTTACGCCCGAGAGCATCTCGACCGGCACGCCCCGCGGGAGATCTTCCATCTCACCCGCCTCGGCCGCAGTCTTCAGCCTCGCCCGCTCCTCCGCGTCCTTTTCAAGGAACACGCGCAGCGTCCGAAATTTGGCGCCACCCGAAAACTCCACATCGACCACGTCCAGGTGATGCGATGCCGCAACCCGCACGGCCACTGCCCGAATTTCATCCAACTGAATCGCCATATTTCTCTACAAAGTCCAATGCTTCCAAGCAAATGTCCAGCCTGAAGACAATTTCTGCTTGCTTTTTGGAGCAAAGAAAAAGTGGGCATCAGCCCACTCCTCCCTTCCGTCTCCCCCGGCTCGCTCACGAAGGGCTTACTGACGGAACAAATTCGTCTGCAATTGTGATCATAATCCACTTTGGGAACCATTTCAACCCCGAGCATCCGGCTTTTGCGCCTCTCTGGTCGCCTCCTCTCACTTTGCCAGGGCCCCATGGTCGTAGCTGATCACCCGTGCCACCTTCCATACCCCATCCTTCAGCTGCCAGAGAACCACAAACTTCGCCTCACCCGCATTTTCTTCGCCCATTCCCGGGTGGTGGAAGCGATGCGTTCCCATCTGCACCGCGCCATAGCCCGCCAGCGGGTAGACCTCCATCGAGCCCGGCACAAGGTCCCGTGTTACCTTGCCACAGATGTTGTTCCTGATCGACTCAATGAAGACGGGTTTGCCCACGGCGAGGCCCGTCCTGTCGTGATAGAACTCGAGGTCGTCCGTCACCATGTTGCCCAACGTTTTCAGATCGCAATGGTTGTAGGCTTCGAAGAGCTTCTTATCCTGCGCCGTGATCGTGGCAGCCAGGGAATCCGGCCCGACCGAAGGCGTAGACTGCCCCTCAACGTGCGTGCCGACCAGAACTGTTAGCAAGACCAGGACTCTCGCCCTACGCAGCTTACTCATGTTAGCCCCTCGTTTTGCGGATTTCCATATCGGACTATCTACTACCCGTACTACGTGGAAGATGACCCGTAAGTTCCGAAGCCCACTCGCTGTTCCGGGAGTAAGTTTGCTCCACCGTGGAGTCCCAGCCCGCTTCGCTGCCAACCAGGAATCACAAGCGGGATCGCCTTGAAAGGCGGACGTCCGCGCACCTTGAACTCGATACCCTCCCCGTCCCCGCAATACGCAAGCCGAACGCCGTGACCGCGCATCCGCCTCAAACCGGTGCGGTGTGTCGCAGAGCAAAGGATCGATCTGCGATCTGCATCCGTCTAGGTCTAGTGACCCATGACAGAGCTTCCAGCAAGGTGTGAGAATCATCTCCTATTCCTCCAACGGTCCACTTGTGTTGTGCAGGCCACTCCCTTCCACCTCAGACCGACGAGACTTGGGAGGCGCTGCGGTGGGAAGATAGACGCGGAAGAGCTTCCGCAGGCCGATTCGACGTTCGCGCAGTAGTCATATCGCAGTTCGCCAACAGGAGAAGAGGATGGAGATCAACACGCGCCGCACATTCTTCAGTAACATCGGCGCATGGGCCGCCCTCCTGGCCGGCTCCCCCCGCCTGATCGCCCAGCAGACGACCCCATCGGCTGCTCCCACTCCAGCGGTTCCGCCGCCGGGCGGCCGTCCACCCCGCGGTAACCACATCCTGAACGGCATCTACTACTTCTCCGGAACGGGCTCCAACGACGGCTACCCTCGGGAAGATCATGTCACAGTGACCGACCCATTCGAAAAGCACGTTGTCCGTACCATGGATGCACTTAGAAAATCAGTCGAACGCGCGGGTTCCAGCATGGATAACCTTATCCATCTGGAGGTCTTCCTCTGTCTTCCCCTCGACGACTCCATTCCCACGCCCACCGGCTCTGCCCGCTTTGCCGCCCACAAGGCTCAGTACGACGCCCTCAACAAGATCTATGGGACTTACTTCTCTCCCGGCAGGGCCCCATCACGCGCCTGCATGGCCCTTGAATGGATTCCAGGAGAATCGCTCATCGAGATCGCGGGTAGCGCTCTCGTCATTACTCCGCCCACCCCGCCGCCAACCGTCAGCTGAATCGACGTCCGGACCACATCTCAGCAACCTCTGAAAGGGAACACCTATGAATCTCAAGTTCGGTTGGAGTCGTCGTTCCTTCCTCTCCATGCTCGGTGCCGCCAGTGGTGGTCTCCTGGCCCCCGCAAAGCTCGAAGGCATGTCCAAGAAGTCCATGGCGAAGATGCCGGTCGATGGCAATCCAATATGCCCCATCACCACCGGCCTCGGGTCCACTGGAGATATCTACGCTGAGCTCGGCGTTACACCCCTGGTGAACATCGTTGGTACCGTTACCGTGATCGGAGGCTCCGTCATGAAGCCCGAGGTGATGGAGTTGATTCGTCGCGGCAATCAGCACTTCGTTCTGATCGACGAACTCGAGGTCGCTGCAGGGAAGTTCATCGCCAAACTCTGCAAGTCTCCCGCTGGCTATACCGGGCTGGTCACCGGCGGAGCCGCTGCCGCCATGGTCGTTGGCTACGCCGCCATGATGACCGAGGGATATGAGGAGCGGATCAAACTCTGTCCCGACGTTTCTACCTTCCCCCGTAACGAGGTCATCATCCAGAAGAGCCATCGCTACGCCTTCGACCACCAGATTCGCCAGACCGGCGCCAAGCTGGTTGAGGTCGTCACCCGCGAAGAGATGATCGCCGCCATCAATCCCAGGACGGTTGCCATCCACTTTACCAACATTCTCTCCGATCAGGGCAAGGTCAGTGGTCCCGAGACGGTCGAGATCGCCCGCGCGCACAATATTTACACCTTCAACGATGCCTCTGCCGACGTCCCCCCGGTCTCCCGTCTCTGGGAGTACCCGGCTGTTGGATTCGACATGGTCACCTTCTCAGGCGGTAAGGACATTCAGGGTCCGCAGGCCTCCGGCATCCTTATCGGCAAGGAAGAGCTCATCAACTGGTCGCTCCTTAATATGAGCCCCCAGGAAGACCGAATCGGTCGATGCTGCAAAGTCGGCAAAGAGACCATCTTCGGCCTCCTCAAGGCCCTTGAGATCTTCGTCAACCAGGACTACGACGCGACCCTCCGTATGTTTGACGAGCGCGCGAAAGTCATCTCAGATGCCGTCGCCAAGTTTGGCGTTACCCCGTTGCCGCGCCAGTTCAACCCCAACGCCCTCGGCAATGTAACCCCCAGCTACAGCTGGCAGATCGATCAAAAGAAGATCAACATGACCGGCCACGAGATCATGCTCAAGCTCGCCGAAACCCGCCCCGTTGGCATCGGCAGCATGGGCGCCGGTGCTGGCGGCATGCGCGGCCGCGATCTTCCCGCAGCCGCGTCGTCCACCCCCGCTCCCGGAGCGCCACCCGCCAATGACACTCCCAGACCGCGCCGTGGTCGCCCGCAACGTGACACCAACACCTTCGGCTTCGCTGTCTGGCAGCTCAAGGACGGCGAAGACCAGATGATCGCAGACCGGCTTGTCGAGATTTTGAGCCAGGCTCCCAGGGCCTAGACCCGCAGAGGGGCTCCAGCGGTTCCCGATATCCCTGGAGCTCCTATTTTTGCGAACTTCCGTGATGAGGCACCAGTCTGGAGTCCGTCTTTCTACTATCGGGACTGCTCTATAGGACAGCGCCTTTTCCGGAGGGATCAACCGGGTCCCATGAAGTACTCTGGTACAGATGAGTCGCTGCTGTGTCCGCCGGATGCAGAGGCGATCGGTCGCCCAACAGGGAATCAGGGTCCATGCCAAGCACCTGCCCCACGAAGAATTGCCGCCTTGTGCTCACGCTCGCCGCTGCCGTCGGCTTCTGCCCGCTGCTCTTTGCACAGCTCACTCCTGTCCCTCCAGCCCCGCTCCCGCAGCAAATTCCTGCCGCGACCCTCTCTGGAACGATAACGGACACCTCGGCGGCCGTCATCCCAAACGCGCACGTCGTCCTCGAAGAGCCGGCAGGTCACATCGAACGCACTACCCAGACCGACGCCTCCGGAGCCTTTACCTTTCTTTCCGTCGCACCCGGCAAGTACCGGATACGCATCTCTGCCGCGGGTTTCGCAAATTGGAACATTCAAGACGTCGCAGTCCAATCCGGCGAAACCATCGCTCTCCCGCCGGTCGAACTCGGAGTGGAAGAAGTCACCTCCACCGTCCAGGCCATCTTCCAGGAGGACCTGGCTGAGCAGCAGATCAGCGCCGAGGTTCATCAGCGCATCCTCGGTATCCTCCCCAACTTCTACGTGAGCTATCTCCCCGATGCGGCCCCGCTCACCCGCAAGCAGAAGTTCAAACTTGCCGTCACCGTCTCGAAAGATCCGCTCACCTTCTTTACCACCGGAGTCACCGCTGGCATCGAGCAGTGGCAAGGAGACTTTTCGGGCTACGGACAGGGATTCAGTGGCTACGCCCAGCGCTACGCCGCCACCTATGGCGACCGCATCGGCTCCACCTTCCTCGGCGCTGCCATCCTGCCGTCTCTCTTCCGGCAGGATCCTCGCTACTTCTACAAGGGAACCGGCAGTGTTCCTGCTCGCGCCTTCTACGCTGTCTCGACCGTGGTCCGCTGCCGTGGAGATAACGGCAAATGGCAGCCCAACTACTCGAACGTCCTCGGAAACCTCGCGGCCGGCGAAATCTCCACCCTCTACTATCCACAGAGTGATCACCACAGCATCCAGGTCAGCATCGACAATACTCTCATCGGCATTGCCTCCGGAGCAATCGGAACGCTCTTCCAGGAGTTCCTGCTTCGCCATCTCACGCACGGAACCCCACCCGTTCAGCCCTAGACTGCCCGTTCCAGCGTGTTGCGTTCGGTCAGCTTCGCCGCCAACTCCCCAACCCTCGTAAAGCTGACCTCGGCTCCCGCTGAGATGAGTGCGCTCAGGTCCGTATAGCCCCAACCCACCGCACCAAACGCCACCGAACAGAGCTGCGCCGCCTCACAATCCCGTACCTCGTCACCGATCAGAATCGCCCGGGAAGCAGGGGTCCGCGCCGATCGCAGTAACCGGTTCAACTTCGCCCGCTTGCCAAATACCGAGGTCCCGCAGGCTGCATCGCTGAAGAGCCCCATCGTCTCTTCGCCAAGAACCTGCAGCACATTCCCCTCGGAGTTTGAGGTCAACAACGCCAGCACCGCACCATGCCGCTTGAGCTTTTGCAATTCGTCCGCCACCCCGTCGAACATCCGTACCTCTCCGATCCCATCCTCCATTGCCCTCCTCATAGAAAGTGTGATCACCGGCAGCTTCCACAGCGGCACCCCGTGGTGTGCCAACACACCCATCGCGTCGAGCGTCCTGACATGCGCCGCGTTGACCCGGTCGAACGGCTGAAACCGGTGCCGCTCGGCCGCCTCATCGAAGGACCGCAAAAACAACTCCGATGTGTCGGCCAACGTGCCATCGAAGTCGAAGATCATCAGATCTCGTTCCATCAGCCGTACCCCCTGTGGCACCTCGAGATTTTCAACATCATAATCTGCCCGCAGGCTCCCACCATGCAACCTGCCACGTCTTATACCGAGCAACCACCTTCCATCCGGAGAATTCAGTATGATCCGCCGCGTTCTCGCCGTCGTCGCTTCCGCCCTTCTTCTCTCCGCAAGTTCCCCGGCCCAATTCAGCGGCCCCGGCTTGCAGCCGCCCTTTAAAGACACCAGTGTACTCAAACCTCCAGCCGGATCGAAGGTCGCTGTGATTGTCTTTGAGGATCTCGGGTGCCCCGGCTGCGCTCATGCCCATCCCATCGAAGAAGCGGTGGCCGCCCAGTATCACGTCCCTCTCGTTCGCTACGATTTTCCCATTGCGGCGCATGTCTGGACCTTCGAGGGAGCCGTCTGCGCCCGATACCTCCAGGACCACGTGAACCCGCAGCTCGCCGACCAGTACCGGGGAGCTGTATTCGCCGCCCAGAACGCCATCGCGAGCAAGGACGACCTCCAACGCTTCACCCAGCGCTGGATGCAGCAGCACAACCAGTCCATGCCCTTCGTTCTCGATCCCAGCGGGCTTCTTGCCGCCAAGGTCCAGGCAGATTACGAGCTCGGCCGCCGCCTCAACATCCAGTTCACTCCCACCATCGTTGTCGTCACCCGGGATCGCTACCAGGTCATCTGCGGAGTCCGCGAAGGAAACGATCCTGAGAAGCTGGCCCCGACCGTAGCCGCCGCCTTAGCCCAGACTGTCGCATCCCACCCCGGGCACGTGAAATAGGCGATTCCTCCGGTGGCCGCGTCGCCTCGTCTGCTGCATACTCCAGATTCGGCGGCGCTTCATCTATCCATCCCTATCCCCCTGGGGACGGAGCATAGCCCATGGAATCACCGCCATGGGGCCGGCACCGACGCGTTCCACCCCATCTCCTGCGACGCGGGACGACGAACCTGCTACCAAATTGAACCGATTGGGCCTTCTCTTCCATCAAAATTCGATACACAGATTTGCCCCAGGCCCCCGCCATCCCTACAATCGAACAATCCAATCGGCCAATATACAGTTAAAACAGCCCGGCCCGCAGAAAACGACGCAAACATGATCACCTCGAATATCCCCGAAGCGCTAACCTTCGACGACGTCCTTCTTATCCCCGCCTACTCTGACGTTGTTCCAACCCAGGTCTCGACCCAGACCCAGCTCACCCGTTCGATTACACTCGCCACCCCCTTGATGTCCGCGGCGATGGACACTGTGACGGAATCGCGCCTTGCCATTGCCATGGCCCAGCAGGGTGGTCTCGGCGTCGTCCATCGCAACCTCACCATCGAGCAACAGGCAGGCGAGATTGACAAGGTCAAGCGCTCCGAGTCCGGTATGATCGTCGACCCCGTCACCATCTCACCCGACCGCCCCATCGCCGACGCTCTTGATGTCATGCGCCGATACAAGATCTCCGGGGTCCCCGTCACCCGCAATCGCAAGCTTGTCGGCATCCTCACCAACCGCGACCTCCGCTTCGTCTCCGACACCACCATCCTGATCGACGACGTGATGACCAAGAAGAACCTCATCACCGTTCCCGTCGGAACGACCCTCGAAGAGGCGGAGGCCATTCTCCACGAGCACCGCGTCGAAAAGCTCCTTGTCGTCAACGATCAGTACGAACTCAAAGGCCTCATCACGGTCAAGGACATTCAAAAGAAGCTGAAATACCCGAACGCCAGTAAGGATGAGCAAGGCCGCCTCCGTGTCGGGGGTGCCATCGGAGCCACCGGCGATTTCCTTGAACGCGCAGCAGCGCTCATCGAAGCGCGTGTCGACTGTCTCGCGATTGATTCGGCCCATGGTCACTCCAGCCGTGTCCTCGAAGCCGTCGCCGAGTGTAAGAAGGCATTCCCACACATCGATCTGCTCGCCGGTAACATCGCCACCTACGAGGGAGCCATTGCCCTGATGAACGCCGGCGCCGATGCTGTGAAAGTCGGCATCGGTCCGGGCTCCATCTGCACCACCCGCATGGTGACCGGAGCAGGGATGCCACAAATCACGGCCATCGCAGAGGCCTACCGCGCAAGCCAGGAACGTGGGATCCCGATCATTGCAGACGGCGGCATCAAGTACTCCGGAGATGTGACCAAGGCCATCGCCGCTGGAGCGAGCGTGGTCATGATGGGATCTCTTTTCGCCGGCGTGGACGAAAGCCCGGGCGAGACAATCCTCTATCAAGGCCGCTCCTTCAAGGCTTACAGGGGCATGGGCAGCTTATCTGCGATGGCGCAGGGATCTGGCGAGCGCTACTTCCAGGGCAAGGATGATATGAACGAGATCAACGCCGGTGACCGCCCCAACCTCACCGCCCGCGAGGCCCCAAGTTCCAACCGCCTCGCCAAGTTCGTTCCCGAGGGTATCGAAGGCCGCGTCCCCCACCGTGGTCCGCTCGAAGCCATGGTCTACCAGTTGGTTGGGGGCCTCCGCTCCGGCATGGGCTATCTCGGGTGCGCAACCATCCAGGATCTCCAGCAGAACGCCCGATTCATCCGCATCTCCAACGCCGGCCTCCGCGAGTCTCACGTCCATGATGTAGTCATCACCCGCGAAGCCCCGAACTACCACGCTGAATAACAGAAGCCCAGTTCCAGAAGTCCGGTCTCAACCTATATGCAGCCAGGAAGCAATCGCCTGTTTCTTCTTTCCTTCCTCTTGACGATGGCGCTGGCGGGGGAGTGTCCCGCCGGCGCCCAGAATTTCACCCCGAAGCCATTGCTTGTGGGCTACTTTGGCCAATGGGGCCTCTACAGCGATCCGCAGTATACCCTCAAGGATCTCGCCGCCAACAACAAGGCCGCCATGCTTGACCAGCTCAACTATGCGCAGGGCTTCGTCACGGGTGGCCGCTGCTCCATCGCCGACCCAAATGCAGATTTGAACCACGTCTTCCTCGCATCCAACTCGGTTGACGGTCAATCCGACGACCCCAGCTCTCCCTTCCGTGGCCACCTCCATCAGCTCGCCGAACTCAAGCGCGCCTACCCCCGCCTGAAGATTCTCATCTCTCTCGAAGGTCACGCCGCCGACTTCGCCTTCGACGCTCAGCCCGAAAATCGCCAGGCCTTCATCGCCTCCTGCGTCGACCTGTTTCTCAAGGGGAACCTCGCACCCGCGGTCCGAGCGCCCGGCCTGTTCGATGGCATCGACCTCGATTGGGAGTACCCCCGGGGGGGAGACGCCGCTAACTTCCTTGCTCTGCTGACCGAACTGCGTCATCAGATGGATCTGGTTCGCCCCGGCCTCAAGCTCTCGGTCGCCGTGGGCCCCAGCCCTCGCATGTACGAGGGCACCGACTTTGCCGCCGTGGCCGCCCAGGTGGACGAGGTAGGCGTGATGACCTACGACCTCGCCGGACCGTGGATGCAGACAACCGGCTTCATCGCACCCCTTTACAGCGTCCCCCGGCCCATGGAGCCTGCGGAGCCCACAGACCAGGTCGCGTCCCGAACCGCCACCCTGATCTCCGCTCCCATTGGACCGAACCCTGCCGCGAGCACCTCCCCTGCGGCCACGGTCGCTGGTCACACCGGGAGTGTTGCCTCCAGCGCCCCCGCTTCTGGCCCGCCACCGGCTGGAGGCGCAGCCGGTTCGGCCAGAGCCTTCCTCGCGGCGGGCGTTCCGGCCTCCAAGCTCCTCATTGGTGTACCGTTCTACGGCTATGGATGGACCCAGGTCCCCGACGTTGCCAACGGTGTCTTTCAGGAAGGTACACCGGTCCGAGGCGACCGCCCCTACAGCTATATTCAGACGCTGATCCCGCATGCCAGAGTGTACCGGGACCCCGTCTCACAGACTCCCTGGCTGTTTGACGGGGATGCATTCTGGACATTTGACGACCCAGTCAGCGTCCAGGCAAAAGCCGCCTACGTGCTGGATCATCATCTCGGCGGCCTCATGATCTGGGAGCTTTCGCAAGATTCCCCCGAGGCGACATTGCTCACGGCGGCCCACCGGGTGCTCACTCAGGCTCCACTCGCGGCGTCGGTCCGCCAGGACAGACCTGGGGCTCCGGACGTGCCGGTAGGACGCTAAAAGCCGAAGGCCCGCCACATAAGAGCCTCGGCCCCGGATTCGCGTGCCGGACTGCGAACCGGCTCGGGGGTTCCCCGACGAACTTCATCCGCGCGATAAACGCACCACAGCAGACCACTTTCAAATCAGAGCCCGCTGTCCAGTTTTTCCATGCAACGGCCCACATTCTGCGCACGAAAAGTTTCTGGTGAAACATTGGGAAATTTCGATCGTTGCCCGCTAACCCTTTTAGAACACCATGGATGCAGGAGACTCGCAAAAAACGGCGATTTCATACCACTTTATTAGAAATTCCGAACTCTGTGGTCGGACCACTTGACCGATAGATAGGGAGGCAAACCACACCTTCAGGAGAGCGGCTCGAGTGGCAAGGTAAAACACCCATGAGGGGGAGTCGCATCAGCGAACACAGGCTCCGGCGGTGGCTGAGTTGACGGGCCCTGATGTGCCGCCTATATGCTGGATTGAGTGCTCGCAATGTATCGATCCCGCTTCAATGGCTCGAAGATGAAGCTGCTTCTGGTCGTTTTCCTGCTGTTACAGCATCGTGCGTTGTCCTTCGCGCAGGTTGGTATTTCGGCCGGCTCTCGTCCAAGGGTCATTGTCTTCGTTCACGGCTTGCATGGAAGCCGCGAATCCTGGCGGGCGTCGAACGGTGCCTACTGGCCGGATCTTGTACGCACGGATCCACGCTTCTCCTACTCCGATGTGGACGTTGCCGAGTATCCGACCCCCGCATCCAATGGGAAGATGTCCAGTGTGAAGCTGGCGGAGATTCTCTGGAATCGCTTGAAACAAGATCACATCTGGGATCACCGCGAGGTCGTATTCATCGCGCACAGCCTGGGCGGCATCCTGGTTGAAGAGATGCTGCTCAGACATCCAGACGATGCGGCGAAGGTCAGGTTCATCGTCTCGTACGGTACCCCGCACGAGGGATCGATGGTCGCCCGGATCGCCTCGATCTACGATAAGGATCCGTTGCTCAACGATCTGAGCGATGCAAGCGATAACACGTTTCTCTCTCAATTGGAGAGGAGTTGGCGAGAGCACGATTCGACCAACGGAATTCACCGTTTCTGCGCGTATGAATCTGAAGATACGATGCCCGAGGACGGATTTGGCCGGTATCTCAAGACCCACACCCGGGTGGTCGGTTACTTCAGCGCGACGTATGGCTGCGATGTAACCACCCCACCGCAGGAGATCCATGCCGATCACCTGCACATCGTAAAACCTCTGGATCGCTCGGCCAGCGCCTATGATTTCTTTCGCCGCGTGTACCGCGACAATCCTGTCCTCGAACCGCAGGTTGTACTCCGGGATAACGTCATCACAGGGCTCGCGGCCCATTGCGACCAGGCCAACGTGAATACCGACCTGCAGGTTCCCATCGGTCTCGACAGCGGTCTGCACGAAAGGGTAACCACCGCTACGGCTGCCTTCGTGGACACGGTGGATCTCCGGGATGGAAATTCCAACCTGCCTATCGTCACAAAGGTCGATCCAGATGGCGTGGCTCATATCAGTTACGGATTCAGGGGCCCGACCAAGAAGCTGCTGGTTTGCCTCGGCACCGCTCGAGCATCGTTGAAGGTGGAGTTTTCAATCCAAAGGCAGGTCCCGATGGTCGAGCCCCAGAACTGACCGGGCCGTCCGTCGTTGCAGGGAGGCGGCCGCAATGCCGATCGCGAAGCTGGTCATTGAACTGGAAATCCCGCACGCTCAGTCCATCAAGGATCGTCGCCAGGTGGTCCGATCTCTCAAGGACAAGCTTCGCCACGCGTTCAATGCCGGAGTGGCCGAACTCGACGAGGGACTCGTCTGGAATCGGGCTACGCTGGGGATCGTGGCCATCTCCAGCTCGACAGGCTACCTCAAAGGTCAACTGGAGTTGATCGACCGCTCGATCACTGGTCTGGCCAATACCCTGGGAGCGCAGAT
This sequence comes from bacterium, assembly GCA_026225095.1. Classification (GTDB taxonomy): domain Bacteria; phylum Acidobacteriota; class Terriglobia; order Terriglobales; family Acidobacteriaceae; genus Edaphobacter. Next base: position 8,777 of record JAMFSC010000221.1, on the reverse strand, counting down.
TACCGATTCCTACGCCGAGATCCTGGATGAGGATTCTGGCGAATAAACCATTTATCATAGAATCAACATGCCCGAACCACGAGCAAGACAGTATCACCGGAACCGCGTCGCGAATACCTTCTCCGAGGAGATCGGCGCCATGCTCGAGGGCGAACTCTCCGACCCACGCATCGCCTCGGCCCATGTCACAGAGGTTGTCCTCGCTCCTGGTGGCAAGTCCGCCCGCATCTTCGTCGCTGTTCAGGGCGATGAGACGGAAGAAGAGGAGACTCTAGTCGGCCTGATGACCGCGCGGGAGTACATCCGTTCCCAACTTCGCGACCGCATGGGTGTACGGCACATCCCCGAGTTGACCTTCGCGATCGACCGTTCTGCGAAGATGACCGGACGGATGGACGAACTGCTCGGTCGCATGCGCAAACGCGAGAAGAAACAGGCCTCGGCGAATGAGAAGCAGTGAAAAGTCCCTTATGGCCGTAAGCTTTGCGCTTTCCGTCTGATAGCCTTGTCTCGCCCCCTGAACCCAACGTGACTGTCCTCCATCAATCCGCAGATTCGGGCGAACGCCAACCGAGGGCGCTCGCCGATCACCTTCGACGCGTGCTGCCGACGGCGGCCACCGCGCGGGAGATATCGGTCCTCATTGTGGTGACGTTGATCCTCCTCTGCTTCGGCCTCACCCCCTACACCGGGGGCGATCGGCTCGGCCTGGTCGGGGCCGACGAGCCGCGTTATGCCCAGATCGCGCGGGAGATGCTGGCAGCCCACGATGCTGCCTGCACCGCGGCTCACACCAACCTGATCCCGAACAGCCTCCGCGTGTCCGACCTCACGGCTGCCTACCGGTGCCTTCTGAGCGGTACGGTCACGCCCATTCTCTACGGCCAGCCCTGGCTCGAGAAGCCGGCACTTTACTACTGGCGTGCCATGGGATTCTTCCGGGAGTTCGGAGTATCCGACTGGTCTGCGCGTCTGCCCTCCACGTCCGGGGCCTTCGCCCTCATCATCCTGATTTATCTGCACATGCGCCGTTTTCGACCGGGCGGACAGCTGGACGCTGCTCTCATCACTGCCTCGTCGCTCGGCATCATCGCCTTCTCCCGTGGCGCGTCTACCGATATGCAGCTCGCGGCCCCCTTCTGCATCGGTATGCTTGGGTGGTACGCGTGGTATGAGACCGGGAAGAAGTTCTGGCTGTTTGATCTGTACTTCTTCGGGGCGGCCGCCACGCTCGCGAAAGGCCCGGTCGCTCCGTTTCTGGCTCTCGCCATCATCTGCCTGTTCCTTGGCCTGCGCCGGGAGTGGTCCGCTCTCCGCCGGACGATCTGGGTTCCAGGCGTCATCCTCTACCTGATCATCGTTCTGCCCTGGTACATTGCGGTCCAGCGCCGCAACCCGACCTTCTATCGCTCCTTCTTTCTGGAGCACAACCTGGAACGCTTCGCGACCAATCGTTACCAGCACCATCAACCCTTCTGGTATTACGTGGCGGTTATCCTGATCGGCCTGATGCCGTGGACTGTTGTCTCCATGAGGGCGCTGATCAGTGCCTGCAAGGTCTGTTTTGCAGAGTGGCGGGTACGGAAGGACCCCAAACGCTACCTCGGCCACTCGCGAGCCGGCGACGCGTTTCCGGAGTTCCTGGTTCTTTGGGCTATCTTTCCGGTCATCTTCTTCTCGTTCTCGGGTTCGAAGCTACCAGGCTACATCCTTCCATCCATTCCTCCGATCACCATTCTGACGGGGGACTACCTGAATCGGATCCGTCGCAAGGGACTGGCGGCACCGCTGCTCTGGTCTCATGCCGCGGTGTGCGCGATCCTGGTCTTCGTCCTTGTCCTGGCGCCACAGCATATGAAGTACGAGACGCTGGTTCCCTCGACCGCCTGGTTGGTCAGCGCAGCAGTTGCAGCCATTGCTGTCGGTGGCGTCGTGCTCTACATCACCAAGCGCTGGGGACCAACACAGATGACGAACGCGACGCTCATTCCTGTTGTCGGATCGCTTATCTTCCTGCTTGGTTTCTACGGCAGGGAGCTGGATCTGAACTACTCCGCAAGGCCGCTGGCCAATGAGATCGCCCGGCAGGCACCAGGCGTCGGCATCATTGCCAGCCAATCGGTGAAGCGGGATATGGACTACGGCCTTGCGTTCTACCGGGATCAGCCGATGGTGCACTATGCCGTCGACGGCGTACCTTCAGCCGAGCATCTCCTGGTGCTCCGGGCGAACGATACGGAGACGCTCGATCACTGGCTCGCGGGCCGTATCTACAAACCGCTGTTCCTGTATGAATCCCAGGGGCTTGAGGTGTACATGGTTTATGCGGCCGAAACCTGGACTCCTCTTGTTTCGGTATCTCCAAGCGGCTCTGGATCAGGCCAAACGCCAACGGAAGCGCCAGTTGCGCGGTGAAGTGAGCTGGGTGGAAGGCGGCGGCGCGTGGCGGGAAACCTGGTGAAGGCGGAACTCGAGATTCTGGATCTCCGGCATTTCTCCGCGCGTCAGTTGAAGGGTTTGCTTGAATCCGAGGCGCGGGTGTGGCAACAGCGCCTGCGGTGGGATTACACGGGGGCCATCGAGCTCCTGCTTCAATATCTGGACTCCCGGATTCTTCCGGGCTTCGTTGCGCTCGACCGCGGTAAGGTCTGTGGGTATAGCTTCTGTGTGTACGAAGGCTACAAGGCGGTGATCGGGGACGTGTTTGCCGTGGAGAATCATGTCTTGTCCCCTCTGGAAACCGCTCATGAGTTGCTGCGGCATCTTGTCCAGATCCTCGATCACTCGCCTGAGATCGAGCGGATCGAGTCGCAGTTGCTGCTTTATAACAGCGGAGACCTCGGATTACCATTCGAGCGGAAGGGTTTTCAGAACTACCCGCGGCTCTTCATGGAGATTGATCTGGGCCGGTTTCGGGTGGCTCTACGGCCCGGTTCCTTTGGGGCTGCGCAGAGACTTCCGGCCGGGCTTGAGCTTCGCCGCTGGCTTCCGGCGGACTACCAACCGGCTGCCGAGCTGATCCGCATGGCGTACGAAGGGCATATCGATGCGCAGATCAACGATCAGTACAGATCGTTGAACGGATCGCTGCGCTTCCTGCACAACATCGTCCGCTTTCCCGGTTGCGGGATCTTCGATCCACGATCATCGTGGGTGCTTCACGATCCCGAGAGCCGTGCGCTTGCTGGAATCCTGCTTTGTTCCAGGGTTCGGAATGACACGGCGCATATTACGCAACTTTGCATCAGCAAGCAGTATCGCGGGCGCCAACTCGGCGGCTTCATGATGCGTCATGCGATGGGGGAACTTGCCCAGGGGCCGTTCGAGGCGATCACGCTCACCGTTACGGAGGCGAATCATCCTGCAGTGCGGCTTTATGACGAACTGGGGTTCACGGTTCGGCATCGCTTTGACGCGTACGTTCGAGAGACGCAGGGGACTCGGCCTTCTTTCTGAAGAGGAAGAAGGGCCCACATTGCCAACCAAATGGTCGGACCACATGGGTCTAATGGTCTAATAAAGTGGTCTGAAATCGCTGTTTTTCGCGAGATGTCTGCATCTATGGTTTTCTAAACGGGTTGGTGGTAGACGATGCAGATTTCCCAATGTTTTACCAGGAGTTTTTTGCGTGCCGGATGTGGTACTTTGCATGGAAAAACTGGACAGCGGGCAGTGTTTCGAAAGTGGTATGTTCTTGTGCGTTTATCGCGCCGGCTGAAGCGCCGTCTGGACCCGGCCTTCGTCGCGGACGACCACAACAACTGGAGAACAGCTCTAAATATTGGGTGTGGGGGCCGGGGTGGCGGGTTTGGGTACGGGCGCGGGGGATGGTGGGCTGGCGGGCTTCGCGGCTGCGGCAGGGGTCGGTGTGGCGGTGGACGGAGCCTCGGAAGGGGTTGCCGGCGGGGCTGGAGCGGCGGACTGGGAGGGAGCTGGGGCGGGCTTCTGGATGGGGGTCGGAAGTTTGATGGTGGCGATCGCCGCGGGGTCGTCGCGGAGTTTCAGGTAGAGAGTCGCGCCGTCGGTGGGGGTGGGCACGGGGAGGCTGCCTTCGGCGAAGCCGGTCGGGACCTCGGTGGGCTTCGAGAAGTCCTGGGCTGCGCTGAAGGACTGGGCGAGGAAGAGATTCTTGCCGTTGGCCTTGCAGGTCGGGGCTTCCGAGGTGGTGCACTCGATGGCTGTGATCTGCGGGGCGCGGACGAGGGTGCCGAGGGGGGTCCAGTCGCCGGGTGTTCCGTCGGCGGCTACGGGGCGCATCTGGAGTTTGCCAAAGGCGGACTGTCCGAAGGCCTTCGACGGGTCGAGGTTGGCGACGGCGGTGTGGCCGTCCTGGAGGACGAGGTTGTTGGCGGCGAGCGAGAGGCTGGTGTGGACGGAGCCGTCGGCGGTGGCCACCTCGACGGTCTGGGTGCGGGGGAAGACGTCTTTCGTCTGGACGACGAAGGTGAGTTGCCCTTCCAGTGGGATATCGTCTTTGGCGCCGAGGGTGACGGGGATGGCTCCCTGCGATGGAGCGGAGGTGGCCTTGAACGAGAGGAGCTTGAGGGCGGGACGGGCGGCGGCGGCGGAGACCTTGACGTCCATTGTGCGGCCGTCCTTGAGCTTGACACTGGCGTTGGAGCCGTCGGCGGGTGAGACGGGCGATTTGGCTTCGAGGTGGACGGTCTTGTCGTCGTTGCCGGTTGCTGTGGGGGTGAAGGCCTGATCTCCGAGCTGGATGGAGACGACATCTTTGAGGCCTTGCCCGGTCAGGATGGCGGCGTTGTCTCCCGCGTGGATTTTCACGGCGTCGAGATGGATGTCGGCGGTGTAGGCGGTGAGGGGGACCTTCTGCGGTGCGGGATCGCCGAACTGCTGGACCGCGAGGGTGTATCCGCCGGGCTGGATGGTTTTGAGGGAGACGTCGAGGGCCAGGGTGTTCTTTGCGCCTTTGCCGTCCTTTCCGGCGTCGGGTTTGAACGAGACGTCGACGGGCTTTTCCTTTTCGCTGGTGAGGGCGATGTGCTGGACGCAGGCAGTGCCGTCGCCCTGGAGGGTGAGGTGATTGTCCTTGCCGGCGAGGAGTTGGGTGTCGCCGACCACCTTCCAGTTTTTGCCCGCGACCTGCTGGAGGGTGAGGGTGGGACCGTCGAAGGAGTCAAAGCCCCATTTGCCGCGAACGGTTCCGGTGACCGTAAGTTCGGAGCCGGTGGGAGGTTTCGCGTCAGATTTGGGCGGAGTGGCGCCTTCGACGGGACGGTGGGCTTCGGGTTTCGTGACGATGAGACCGCCTTCGAACGCGTCCGGCTTGAGGGGGAGGTCGGATGTCGAGCCGGCGGTCTGGTTGAGGCGCAGGACGATGTCGTGGGCGAAGCTGGTGGAGAAGACGAGGGGTGCGCCTTCCAGTTGCAGCGTCATCCTGGGTTGGAGGAGGCAGGCGACGGCGTTGGGATCGTGCGAATGGAGGGGAGGAAGGACGGCCTTCTGGATGGCCGGGAGGCCGATGACGATGACCGTCTTGGGATTGACGAAGGAGGGCGGGGCGTTGAGTTTGAGATTGAGGGTGGCGTCCTCGGGGAAGCTGAGGCCGGGGATGTATTGATACTGAGCGGTGCGGAGGAGCGTGACGAGGTGGACGAGGTCGACCACGGCTCCGACGTAGGCGGAGTAGACGCCGGCACCGGCTGCGGGGGTGACGGCGGCTGCGGTGATGAAGTCGGAGGAGGCTCCGGTGGATAGGGCCTCGGCGATGCTCTGGCCGTGTCCGTCGGCGAGGAGGACGGGAGCGCTGGACTGGGTGAGGCAGTTGACCTGCTGTTCGACGGGCTGCTTGAAGCACTTGTCGTCGGGCTTGAGGGCGAGGGTGGCGGCGAGTTTTGCGGAGTGGTCCTCGATGGCCTTCTGGTCGGTGCCGGTGACGGTCTTCATGGCGGCCAGGTAGCGTTCGATGCGCTGCTGCTCGAAGGATGCCTGGTTGAGGTCGGCGTCGGCGCGGATGAAGAGGCCGGGCTTGCCTTTGACGGCGGAACGGAGCGTCTTGAAGTCGCCTCCGGTTTCGGGTGCGATGAAGAGGAGGGCCTGCTGGGCGTCTGCGGGGACGGTGACGACGGTGCCTTCACGATCCTTTTTGTCCCAGGTATCGATCTCGGTGAACCAGTTGTCGGGGGGCTCGTTGGTGGTGCCGCGGAGGAACGCGACGATGAGGAGAAGATGGTTGGACTGGCTGGGTGGGAGGTCGGCCTTGAGCCAGATCTTGTCGCCGGGCTGGAGGTTGGGGACCTGGGCGATGGGGAGCGTGGTGAATCCGCGGGTGACGCGGACCTGGATTTTGGGACCGATGAGGTCGAAGCGGGCGGGATCGTCGGCGCGGAGGACTGAGGGGAGGGAGGCTGCGGCGAGGAGACAGGCAAGGGCTTGCTTAACTTTCATAGCGGCCTTGTTAGACGCCGGGGTTGATGGGGGGGTTGTGGGACAGGGGAGGGTATTCGCCAGGTCTGGATTGCATTGGGTCGCCAAGTCGGCCTTTTGGGAGATAGAGCTGGCTGTGTTTGAGGATTCGTTGGTATTCATTGGAGCGGATTCGCTGAAGATGTAGGGTTCTGGGTCGGGTACCGTGGCGCTCCGGCCCACCTTAGCGACGATGAGACGTGTCGCGAAGGTGGGGCACCCGACTCTATACCAACTGGACCAACTGGCAATCCGATACAGGACTTGACGATGGGATTGCGTGGGGGTAGTTTGCTACATAGGTGGTGGCTGGCGAGTCGATTGGAGAAGTGGGCGATGCGGAGTTCCGGCGCGGGGTTCATTGCGGTGTTGCTGCTGGTTGGAACCATCGGAAGGGCCGAAGGTGTCTTGCGGGACGCCGCGTCGAGGCGTGATGTGGGACAGAGCTCGGAGGAGTTCGAGGTTGCCTCGGTGAAGGAGAACAGGTCGGACGGTGAGTCGAAGAGTAACTTTTCACTGGACAGTGGGAATGCTTACTCGACCGTGGACGAGGGGGCCGCGGTCGCTCCGCAGGGTGGGTACTTTTCGGCGACGAATCAGCCGTTGATGCGTTACATCGTGTTTGCCTACAAGCTGAATGGAACCCAGGAGCTTGCGCTGCGGTTCAACCTGTTCAAGGGGCTTGGATCGAACGTTCCGGCATGGGTGAATCTGGCGCGGTTTGATATTGAAGCAAGGGCCGAGGGGCATCCCACGAAGGATCAGATGCGGCGGATGATGCAGGTGGTGCTGCGGGAACGGTTTGGGCTGGTGGCGCATTGGGAGGAGAGGCAGGCTCCGGTGTTTGGGCTGGTGCTGGCGAAGGCGGGGAAGACGGGGCCGCAGCTTCGGACGCATGTGGAGGATTCGTGTAGGGTGGGTTCGGCTGCGCCACGGGGGATGCCGGGGTTGTGTGGGGTTCTGGCTCATGTGCAGCCGAATGCTCCGGGCAGGGTGAGCTTCGGAGGGCGCGGCGTCACGCTCGATCTTCTGGCGACATCGCTGCCGACTCAGACGGGGATGATGACCGTGCCGCGGCCGGTGATCGATGAGACGGGGCTGGAGGGAAGCTTCGACCTGAGGTTGGAGTGGGTGCTGGAAACGGGCGATGGCAAGGAGGTCTCGGGGCCTACGTTTCAGGAGGCTCTGCGGGAGCAGCTTGGGCTGAGACTCTCTGCGAGGAAGGGGATGGTCAGGGTGCTGGTGATCGACCGGGTGGAACGGCCTGGGGAGAACTAGATGTGGAGTTCTGCGTTGGGTGCCGTGGCGCTCCGGCCCACCTTAGCGACGATGAGGCGTGTCGCGAAGGTGGGGCACCCGATTTTGTGCCAATAGGCAATGCGTTCTAGAGTGGCCTGGGGTGGGCGGCGATGATGTGTTCGTAGAACTGCTCGTAGAGGGTGATGATGCTGGTCGCGCAGAAGTGTTTTTGAGCGGTGTGGCGGGCGGCGGTGGCCATCTGGTCGAGACGGGTGGGGTTCTGGAGGAGATCGATGGCGGCTTCGGCCATGGAGTCTACGTCGCCGACGTCGAAGAGGAGGCCGTTGACGCCGTCGTCGATGAGCTCGGGGACTCCTCCGACGCGGGTGGCGATGGCGGGGACGCTGCAGGCCATGGCTTCGAGGGCGGCCAGGCCGAAGGACTCCATCTGGGAGGGCATGATCATGAGGTCGGCGACGGGTAGGAGGTCGTGGACGTTGTCCTGCTTGCCGAGGAAGTGGATGCGGTCCTGGATGTTGTATTGGCGGGCGAGATGCTCGGCGATGGAGCGGTCGGGGCCGTCGCCGATGAGCATGAGGCGGGCGGGAAGGACGCGGCAGACGCGGGCGAAGACCTCGACGACGTCGGCGACGCGCTTGACGGGGCGGAAGTTGGAGAGGTGGACGAGGAGCTTCTCTTCGGGTTCGGCGAAGCGGGAGCGGAGGGCGGCTCGGCGGTCGGGGTCGCGTTTGTAGAGGTCGCAGTTGACGAAGTTGCGGATGACCTCGATGGGGCGGGTGATGGCGAAGGCCTCGTGGGTGCGGTCGCGGAGGTGGGAGGAGATGGCGGTGACGCCGTCGGACTGCTCGATACCGAAGCGGGTGATGGGGAGGTAGGAGGGGTCGAGACCGACGAGGGTGATGTCGGTGCCGTGGAGCGTGGTGATGAAAGGCAGGTGGATGTTGCGGGTGGCGAGCATCTGCTTGGCGAGGTATGCGGAGAGGGAGTGGGGGATGGCGTAGTGGACGTGGAGGAGGTCGAGTGAGTAGAACTCGGCGACCTCGGCCATGCGGGTGGCGAGGGCGAGGTCGTAGGGAGGGTGCTCGAAGAGG
>JAMFSC010000220.1 GCA_026225095.1 bacterium | reverse complement strand
TTGCTCTTGCCACCGTTACTCTTGCCTCAGACGACGAACTCTCCCGCTTGTCATCGTCAACTGAAAAATCCCCACTTCTCGGCGCTTGAAAATTCCCCAGGCAGAGGCAGGTTGAGGTGATGCGGGAGGACGCGGCGGAGGGCGAAGCCCGGAGTCACGTCCTCCCGCGCGAGTGGCGTCGGGCCTTATCCGCCCTCTTTGCCGGGGAGCTTGGCGGCGACGACACCGGCCTTCTTTTTATCCTTGAGCCGGTAGCTTTCGCCCTTGATGTTGATGGTGGTGGAGTGATGGAGCAGCCGGTCGAGGATGGCCGAGGCGATGACGTTGTCGGCGAAGATCGCGCCCCAGTCGCCATAGCTCTTGTTGGAGGTCAGGATGATGGAGCCCTTCTCGTAACGTTCCGAGACCAGTTGGAACAAGCAGGTGGCGGCGAAGGAGTCCAGCGTGAGATAGCCCATCTCGTCGAGGATGAGCAGCTTGGGCTTGACCAGCAGACTCATCCGTTCCTTCAGCTTGTTCTCGTCGCGGGCGCGTTGGAACTGGCCGACGAGGTCCTGGATGGTGACGAAGTAAACCGACGAACCAGTGACGATCGCCTCGGTGCCGAGCGCGATGGCGAGGTGCGTCTTGCCCACGCCGGGCGGCCCGAGCAGCAGCACGTTTTCCTTGCGTTCGAGGAAGGCGAGCGATGCCAGTTCGCGCAGCTTGCGTTCGTCGACCGAGGGCTGGAAGGTGAAGTCGAACTGATCCAGACCCTTGTTGTAGGGGAAGTGTGCCCACTGCGTCTTCAGGCGGACGTTGCGGGTGTGCTTGGCCTGGCTCTCGGCTTCGAGCGTCTGTTCGAGGAAGTCCAGATAGGGCAGGTTCTTGGTCGATGCCTCTTCGGCGATGGCTTCGTAGCAGTTGGGCAGATGCGAGAGGCGCAGCCGCAGCATGTGGTTGAGCAGACGTTCAGACTGAAGCGACATGGGCGGCCTCCTCACAGAACGCGTTGTAGATCGACAGAGGGCGGAACTCGACCTCGGGCACCGGATAATGCAGCCCGACGCCAGGGCCGGGCGACAGCTCGCTGATGACCGGTGGCGGCTTCACCACCGACGTTCTGCTTCGGCGCGGAAGCTCACCGTAATGCGCGACGTCGATAACCATCTCGCCCTTGCCTGTGGCCGTTTTATGTTCAGCGATCTGGTCGTTCTGAGCGAAGACGCGGATCATGCGCGAGTCCAGCGGCTCGCGCACCAGCACACTCTTGCCTGCGTGAAGATGCGGCACCGAGTAGCGGTTGCCGCGATAGCTGAACATGCAGTCCCTGGCCACCTGGCGGTGGCTGACATAGCTGGTGTCGTAAGCCGGCTGGCCGTTCAGCGCGACCAGGCCTTCATGGGGAAAACGCAGCTGCGGAATCTCACGCGTGGTGGAGTGGACGCGGCGGTTGACCTCGCCGCACCAGACCAGTGCCTGACGGTTCAACTCGCTCAGCGAATCGAACTCGATGCCCGGCCAGAAGTTGCCCTTGATGAAACGGATCGTCGACTCGATCTTGCCCTTGGTCTCCGGCCGGTACGGACGGCACACCCGCGGAACGAAGCCGTAGTAGCTGGCGAAGTCCAGCATCTTCGGATGAAAGCACGGCTGTCCGTCGACGCGGTCGACGACCACCGTCTTCATGTTGTCGGTCAGCACCGTCTGCGTCACGCCGCCGAAGAACTCCAGCCCATGCACGATGCAGTTCAACAGCGTCTCCGCATCCTGCCGCTGGGTGAACTCCACATACCGCATCCGCGACCAGCACAACGTCAGCGCGAAACCATACAGACGCCTGCCGTCCCAGTTGCCGAAGTGCCCCCAGTCCATCTGTGCCTGCTCGCCCGGAGCCGTCTCGAAACGCACGAACGCACGCTCCTGGCCCTCGCTCCGCCACGGAGCCAACACCGCCCTGACCTGCGTGACGCCGCCAGAATAGCCGCGCTTGCGAATCTCCCCCAACAACTTCGCCGCGTTATGCACGCCCAGCTCCCAACGCTCTCGCAGGTGCGCGCGAAACGGATCAACCTTCCACTTCTTCGGCTTCCGCTCATACTGCCGCGGTGCCTGCTTCAAATACTTCCGAACCGTCTTCCGGTCCATGTTCAACTGCCGGGCGATCTCGCTTACGCTCACCCCATCGTGATGCAGCTTCTGCAGCTCCATAAAACCCTCCAGTCGCAGCATCCCAATCCTCCTCGGATCAGAATGCTCGGGTTCGACCTCAACTGGGGAATTTTCAAACGGTGAATCTGGGGAATTTAAAGGTAACGCTTACAGTCGTTGTCGGATCTGGTCGCAAGCCTCGTTTCAAGGACTACGTCTTGGACGGCCAACGGGCGGATAGTGATGCCATCCCTGGCGATACGCCATGCGGCCGCCTGGGAGAGGACTGCAACTCCGCGGCCGAGCGACACTAGCTGGGACGCCTCGTCGGGGGTCGTAACGTGATGGATCAATCTCCCTGGCGCCGTTGCAGGGCGCACCTTCTGGATAAAGTCATCATAGAGGTACGGCTGCATCTGGCGATCGAACAAGATGCAGGATTCGCTGCTCAACTGTTCTTGAGTGATCTCCAGTGACCAGGCCAATTCATCTTCCTCAAGCATAGCGACGTAGAGCGGCTGTCGCAGAACCGGGAGGGAAGTGAGCCTCGGCGTCTCTGGCAATC
>JAMFSC010000219.1 GCA_026225095.1 bacterium | reverse complement strand
GGCCACATGTTTTACAGCCGCACCACCAGTTCGCTGGCCCTGCGCAAGGACGTGCAGGATCTGGTGGCCAAACACTGATCTGGCGCGGAGCATGGATGTGTGGGAACATTCTGTACCATGCTCCGCCTCACCACTCTTACGCTCGCGCTCCTGCTGTGTATCCCGCTGGGCAGGACCCAGACCAAGGATTCTTCCATGCCCCATCACGCTCAAGGCACGTTCACCGTCGACATCAAGCCACTCTCCCCCGCGCCGGCTGACGGACTTGCCCGCTTCTCCATCGACAAGCAGATCCACGGCGATCTTGAAGGTTCCACCAAGGGCGAGATGTTCGCCGGCGGAGACTTTACCAAGGGAACCGCCGGATACGTCGCCATCGAAGTCGTCACCGGCACGCTATCCGGCAAACAGGGCAGCTTCGCCCTGATGCAGATGGCCACGATGGACGCGAACGGGCCTCACCTCACCGCGAAGGTAGTCCCCGGCTCCGGAACCGGAGCGCTTGTGGGCATCGCCGGAACCTTCACCATCGACCCTTCGGGCGGCAAACACCTCTGGACGCTCGACTACACGCTCCCCGAATAACTAAATCTGAATCGCTGGAAACTCCATCTGCTGCGACTCGTTCTCATCGAGATACGGCTTGAAGCACGCACGGCACCGCGCCTCGTAGACCCCGGCCGCACCGACGACAACCAGCTCCTGGCTCGCCCCCAGCCGCTGGGTGTGGATCGCGGGCGCACCGCACACCATGCAGACCGCGGACAGCTTCGTCACCTCATCGGCCAGCGCCATCAGCGCCGGAATCGGCCCGAACGGCTCCGCGTTGAACGTCGTATCCAGCCCCGCCAGGATCACCCGCTTACCCAGATGCACCAGCTCCACCGCCAGCGGAATGATCCCGTCGTCGAAGAACTGCGCCTCGTCGATCCCGACGACCTCGATCGCATCGAGCTGCCCGGCCAGCGCCTCCCGCAGCCGTTCGACGTTGCCCACGGTCTCCGCCTCATGGGTCTGCGAGCCGTGGCTCGCAATGGAGGTCCGGTGGTAGCGCAGGTCGATATCCGGCTTGTAGCACGCGACCCGCTGCCGGGCGATCCGCGCGCGCTTAAGCCGCCGGATCAGCTCCTCGCTCTTGCCCGAGAACATGGGCCCGGTAATCACTTCCAGCCGACCGACTTCATTCCGGCCAACTTCATTCCGATTCGTACGCCCGCCATCGGCGCGTTGGGGGTGATGCAGATTCATGGAGGGGGTGCCTTTGCTTGCCTCACGCCGCCGCTGACTGGAGACGCGAAGAGGGGTTTACCGTATCGTAAACTCCTCACGCCGGACCCCCCAGTGGATTTCAGGGTCGAAATACTACCCCAGAAACTCAGCCGTCTTTTCCTCGGTGTCCTGCAACGGCTGCCACAGCTCAATCCGGTTGCCCTCCGGATCCTTGATCCACGCAAACCGTCCATAATCAGCGTCTTCCCGCTTGGGGTCGATCCACACCCCGGCCTCGCTCAGCTGCGCGATCATCCCATCCATATCGTCGACCCGATAGTTGATCATCGCCCGCTGACCGCTGTCGCCGAAGTAACCCGAATCTTCCTTGAAGAGCGACCACGTCGTCATGCCCGTCCCCTTGGGAACCTCGTCGGTCCAGAGCATTGTCGCCCCACCGTAGTCGGAGAACGTCATCCCAAGATGCTTGGCATACCATGCGCTCAACGCCTTCGGATCCTTCGCCATCAAAAATACGCCGCCAATCCCCGTCACACGCGCCATCAATCCCTCCCAGCCCTCTCCAGGCGAACCGCCGTTCCATACGCCATCACTAAATGGTGCTCGATCATTACCACGTACCGCAGTCCAACCACCGCCTGGGCGCCATGCGTCCGGGCCTGCTGCAGCAGATCGAGAAAAGCCTCTCGCATCGCCTGCTCCAGGATCGTCCGCTCGAAGAAGCCGCCGATCAACTTGCTCGTCGTCACCCCTTCGACGACGCCCAGGCTGCGCACAATCTGGTATCCCGCCAGCGTATCGGTCGTACTCACCATCGCCGGATCCAACGGCAAATCCATCCGCGCCTCCTCGGTGCAAATCTACCCACAGCTCAAAGCGGCTCCACGACCACGGCCGTCCCGTAGGCCAGCACCTCGGTGACACCCTGCATCAACTCGTTCGCATCGTACCGCATCGAAATAATGGCGTTCGCCCCCTCCGCAGCCGCGTGGTCCAGCATCCTTAGAAACGCATCCTGCCGGGTATTCTCGCAGAGCTGCGTGAACATCGTAATATCTCCGCCGACGATCGTCTGCAGACTGGCTCCAATCGTCCCGAAGACCGAACGCGATCGCACCACGATCCCCCGCACCACGCCCAGGTTGCCGACGATTCGAAATCCCGGCAACTCCAGCGCCGTCGTCACCATCGCGGCGTTCACTCTGGCAGGATACCCGATCTGCGGCGGCGGCGGTGGCGTCAACGAACCCTCCAGGCGGTCAATAGCTTCGAGACGGATCTCCGGCGCCCAGTGCTGCCACCAGTCGCGCCACCTTGCCTTCGTCGATAGTCTCCCCCGCCACCCGCACACCGTCAAGCAGGTTCTTTGCCAGCCCCGCCGTCACCAGCACCGCCGCCGCGTTTAGCAGCACCACGTCCCTCCTCGGTCCACCCTCCCCGGCAAAGATCGTCCGCAGAATCCCGGCATTCTCCGCCGCATCGCCGCCCAGAAGCCCCTCTACCCCAGCCCGCTCCAGCCCTGCCTCCTCGGGAACAAAGGTCGTCAGCCGAACCCGCCCATCGCGAACCTCCGCCATCCGGGTCGGCCCGCTGATCGAGATCTCATCCATCCCCGCGCCTTCGCCCGAATCCCCCCAGACCACAAACGCGTGCCGCACCCCAAGCAGAGCCATCGCGTCGGCTACCAGGGGAACCAGATGCGCCGCGTACACCCCCATCACCTGCGCCCGAGCCCCCGCCGGATTGCTCAGCGGGCCAAGGATATTGAAGACCGTCCGCACCCCCAGCGCCTTCCGCACCGGCATCACCGCACGCATCGCCGGATGATGCGATGGCGCATGCAGAAACGCAAACCCATAATCCCGCAGAGCGACCGCCGCCCGCTCCGGCGTCAGGTCCACCGGAATCCCCATCGCCTCCAGCACATCGCCCGACCCGCACTTCGAGGTCACCGCGCGGTTCCCATGCTTGGCCACCCGCGCCCCGGCCGCCGCCGCCACCAGTGCCGCCGCGGTCGAGATATTGAACGTCCCGCTCTGATCGCCACCTGTCCCGCAAGTATCGACCAGCCCGCTCCGCTCCACCTCCGTCAGTGGCAGCGTCGTGGCAGCCAGCCTCATGGCATCGACGAACCCAGCCACCTCCTGCGCCGTCTCCCCCCGCGCACCCAGCGCCCCCACCAGCGCCGCCAACTCCGCCTCGGAGCACCCGCCGCCCAGCACCGTCTCCATCAGCGACCGCGCCTCCTCCCTGCCCAGCGCCGCCCGCTCCTCCATCAACCGCTTCAGATAAACCTTCAGGGACATTCAAAAAGCCTATCAGCCTCCGCAATTTCATCCCATCCGTCCCCATTCAGACTCACTCGTTCGATCACCGGACACCGAAGCCGGTATTCAACGTCCAGCGGTTGCCCGTCGTTCGTCGCGTCCGCTACACTTCAGGCGTATCGCCAGAAGAAACCCGCAGGCGGAAACCATGAAGATTCACGAGTATCAGGCCAAAGAGATCCTCCGCAAGTACAACGTACCCGTCCCCGGCGGAGAGATGGCCACCACGCTCGAGCAGGCCGACACCGCCGCCAAGAGCCTCTTCGCGGCCGGAAACGCCGTCGTTGTCGTCAAGGCGCAGATCCACGCCGGTGGCCGAGGCAAGGGCGGTGGCGTCAAGGTCGTCAAGAACCTCGAAGACGCCAACAAGGCCGCGAAGGCCATCCTCGGCATGCAATTGGTCACGCACCAGACGGGCGCAGCCGGCCAGAAGGTCCAGCGCCTCCTCATCGAAGAGGGTTCGGCCATCGACCGCGAGCTCTACCTCGGCATCGTCCTCGACCGCGCCTCCGCCAAGATCGTCTTCATGGCCTCGCAGTCCGGCGGCATGGAGATCGAGGAGGTCGCCCACGCCACCCCCGAGCTCATCTACAAGGAATACATCAACCCCGCCGTCGGCTTTCAGCCCTACCAGGCCCGCAAACTCGCCTTCAAACTCGGCCTCGCCACCACCCAGATCAACCAGGCCGTCGCCTTCATGACCGGCCTCTACAAGGCCTTCATCGACACCGACTCCACCCTGATGGAGATCAACCCCTTCATCACCACCAAAGACGGCAAGCTGATGGCGCTCGACTGCAAGATCAACTTCGACGACAACGCCCTCTTCCGCCACAAGGACCTGAAGGAACTCCGCGACATCGCCGAGGAAGACCCCCTCGAGGTCGAGGCGTCGAAGTTCTCGCTCAACTACATCAAGCTCGACGGCTCTATCGCCTGCATGGTCAACGGAGCCGGCCTCGCCATGGCCACGATGGACATCATCGAGTACGCCGGTGGCAAGGCCGCGAACTTCCTCGACGTAGGCGGCGGAGCCAACCAGGAGCAGATCGAAAACGCCTTCGGAATCCTCCTGTCGGACCCCAACGTGAAGGCGATCTTCATCAATATCTTCGGAGGCATCCTCCGCGTGGACGTCCTCGCAACGGCAGTCGTAGCCGCCGCCCGCAAGCTCAACGTCCAGATCCCCATCATCCTCCGCCTCGAAGGAACCAACGTAGAAGAGGGCCGCAAAATCATCGCCGACTCCGGCTTAAAGGTCCAAATCGGCGCCACCATGAAGGAAGCCGCCGACCTCGCTGTTGCGGCCGCAAAGGGCTAGTTATCTGAGTTGTCATTCCGCAGCGTAGCGGAGGAATCTGCTTCATCTTTTGCTGTTGTTCTTGTTGTTTGCTTCTTCTTTTGCATTGTTCTTGTTTTTGCTTCTAGATAGGTCTGGGCTTTAGCCCTGGGGTATGCCTTCTTTCGAGAAGGCGCGGCACAAAACGATTTCCTGGACCTAAGAACGCACATGGGCTCTATCACCAGCAAGAAAATCGCGATCATCGGCGGTGGCCCCGGCGGCCTCACGCTGGCGCGTCTGCTGCAAACGCAGGGTGCCGACGTGCGCGTGTATGAGCGTGATCGCAGCCGCGATGCCCGCGTCCAGGGAAGCGCGCTGGACCTGCATGAGGACTCCGGTCTCGCAGCCCTCG
>JAMFSC010000218.1 GCA_026225095.1 bacterium | reverse complement strand
TTGTACGTTGGATGCCGTGGCGCTCCGGCCCACCTTAGCGACGATGAGACGTGTCGCGAAGGTGGGGCACCCAACTCTATACCAACAGGCAATCCGCTCTAGACTAAACCTTCGGAGCCCAACCCTTCTCATACTCACGATCCCAGCTCTTCATCGCCTCCGGATCGCCCAGGATATGACCGTTTTCCGGGTTCAGCTTCAGCTCCCGCTGCGACCACCAGGCAATGTTCGAGAGCTGCAGAATCGTGACGCTCACATTGGCGACCTGAATCGGCGAATGCAGCTTCTCGCCCATCCGGATGCCGTTAATCAGGTTCAGGAAGTGTAGATCCGTCATAGAATCCCGGCTCATCAGGTCCTCGGTGGTGCCCTTGTTGCCCGGAACCTTGTACGAGTCGGTCATCTTGTTCTTCTGGTCGTAGAGCTCCCAGCCCTCGCGATCGATCAGAAGCGTCCCGGTCTCCCCGTGGATGGTCGTCCCGCGCCCGCGGCCATAGTATTCCTTGCCATTGGCGCTCATTCCCTCCCAGGTAAGCATCTTGTCGCCATACTCGAAGCTGGTCACCATGGTGTCCGGAAACTGCCAATCATCCTTGAACGCATACCGGCCGCCGGAAGCGGTAACCCGCTCCGGGTACTTCACATCGAGAGCCCACCGCGCAATATCGACCTCATGCGTCCCGTTATTGAGCGCCTCGCCCGTTCCATAGATCCGCAACCAGTGCCAGTTGTAAGGATGGACGTTATCGACATAGGGTCGCCGCGGCGCCGGACCCTGCCACAGATCCCAATCCAGGTTCGCCGGCACCGGGCAGGGCTGCCCATGACCCATCGACTTCCGTGGATTGGCATACCAGCACTTGGCAAAATA
Source organism: bacterium (assembly GCA_026225095.1). Taxonomy (GTDB): domain Bacteria; phylum Acidobacteriota; class Terriglobia; order Terriglobales; family Acidobacteriaceae; genus Edaphobacter. Next base: position 7,705 of record JAMFSC010000218.1, on the reverse strand, counting down.
GGCGCGGCCGATCAACCCGTTGTGCACCTTCTCGATCATCTCCATGGTGTGCGGCGACGACCTCTGCTGATCCCCCACCTGCACCAGCTTGCCCGTCTTTTCCTGCGCCGCAATCAGCCACTCACCCTCACGCGGGTTATGGCTCGACGGCTTCTCAACATAGACATGCTTGCCCGCCTGCAGCCCCCGGATCGCCATCGGAGCATGCCAGTGATCGGGCGTCGCCACCGTGATCACGTCGACATCTTTCGATTCCAGCACCTTGCGAAAGTCCTGCTGCGTATCCGGCGTATACCCCAGCTCCTTGGTGGCCTCTCCCAGGAACTTCGTCATGATCTTCGTATCCACATCGCAGACATGCGTCACATGCGCCTTGGCCGCGTTGTTTTTCAGCGCGGAAAGATGCGCATATCCGCGCCCGTTCAGACCCATGATGGCGAAGTTCAAGCGGTCATTCGCCCCGGCGATCTGCCCGTAGCTTCTGGCCGTCATCGCCACCGCACCCGCCGCCACACTCATGGCCGCCGTTCCCACAAACTTCCGCCTCGAAATCATTCTGCCTCCCGATACCGTGCACACATGCGCACCCATCCTCCCACATTCGATCCCCACGCGACAAACCGCTGCTCCATCACCAACGTTTGCCTCACCGCCAATATCCTCAACCCTCCCCCACCCCATCCGCGCTAAACTAACCAGCGATGATCCCCGAAGGCTGCGGCACCGCTCTCCTCACCCCTTTTCGCCCCGATGGCGCTGTCGACGAACCCGCCCTCAACTCTCTCGTGCATCGCCAGATCGATGCCGGCGTCCGTTTTCTGGTCCCCTGCGGGTCGACGGGAGAGGCCGCGACCCTCACCGAGGCCGAGACCGCCCGCGTCGTCCAGATCGTCTGCGCCACCGCCGCCGGGCGCGTTCCGGTCTTCGCCGGCTGCACCCACAACGCGACCCACGAGGCCATCTCCCGCGCCCGCCGCCTCGCCCAGATCCACGGCCTCACCGGCCTCCTCACCGCCAGCCCCTACTACAATCGGCCCAACCAGGAAGGTCAGTACCAGCACTTCAAGGCCATCGCCGCCGCCGTCGACCTCCCCATCCTGCTGTACAACGTCCCCAGCCGCACCGGGGCCAACCTCGAACCTGCCACGGTCCTGCGCCTCTCCCATCTCCCCAATATTATCGGCCTCAAGGAATCCAGCGGAAACCTGGCCCAGATTACTGAACTCCTCACCACCCTCCCCTCGCGCTTCCTCATCTTCGCCGGCGACGACGGTCTCGCGCTGCCCATCCTGGCCCTCGGAGCAGCCGGCCTCATCTCGGTCGCCGCCAACGTCATTCCCACCCCCATCGCCCAGCTCACCCAGGCCGCGCTCCAGGGTGACTGGACCACCGCCCGCCGCCTCAACCGCCAGTACTACCGTTTCATGCAGTCCCTCTTCCTCGAACCCTCCCCCGCCCCCGTCAAAGCCATCTTCCAGATGCTCGACCACGGCAGCGAGACCCTCCGCCTCCCCCTCGTCCCGATCACAAAGTCCACCCGCCACACCCTCGAGACGCTCTCTGGCGAACTCGGCCTGTTCGTCAAGGCCGCGCCCCGCGAATCGAATCTCCGCGTCTTCTAAGCCGCCCGGACCCTGTATCCTCAAGAGAGAATGACCACCGAAAATCTGGAATCCACCATCGAACACTGGTTCGCTCAGGGCCCCACGGCCATCGGCAGCCAGGATGCCCTCGCCGCCTTTCTCGAACTCCGCGCCGGCCTCGAAACAGGCCTTCTCCGCTCGGCCCAGCCGGACCCCGACGCTCCCACCGGCTGGCGCGTCAATCCCTGGGTCAAACGCGGCATCCTCCTCGGCTTCCGGCTTGGCGCCCTGGTCGAGATGAACGGCAACCATCCCGCAGGCAATTCCATCCTCTCCTTCGTTGACAAGGATACGTACCCCGCCCGCCGCTTCACCCCCGCCGAATCCGTCCGCGTCGTCCCCGGAGGCTCCAGCGTCCGCGCCGGAGCCCACGTCGCGCCCGGAGTGGTCATCATGCCCCCCGCCTATATCAACGTCGGAGCCTTTGTCGACGCCGGCACGATGGTCGACTCGCACGCCCTCGTCGGCTCCTGCGCCCAGATCGGCAAACGCGTCCACCTCTCCGCCGCAGCGCAGATCGGCGGCGTCCTCGAACCCGTCAACGCCTCCCCCGTCATCATCGAAGACGACGTCCTCGTCGGAGGCAACACCGGCGTCTACGAAGGCACCATCGTCCGCTCCAGGGCCGTCCTCGCCGCCGGAACCATCCTCACCCGCGGAACCCCCGTCTACGACGCCACCACGGGAGGAATCCTCCGCGCGACCGCCGACACCCCCCTCATCATCCCATCCGGAGCCGTCATCGTCCCCGGCTCCCGCGCCATCACCCATGGCTTCGGAAAGGATCTAGGCCTCTCCGTCTACACCCCCATCCTGGTCAAATACCGCGACGACAAGACCGAACTTTCACTCGCCCTCGAAGACCTTCTCCGGTGACGGTCGGAGCCATCGTAGTCCTCCGGACTGCGATGGCTCCGGGTCATGCCCCTTAACGCCGCCGAAACCGCTATCCCTCCGGATGCACCACCCGTAATCCAAGGTGCTCCTCGAACGCGTCGTAATCCCGGTCCCGGTGCAGAAGCGTATGCCCCTCACGGATGCAGAAGCTGGCAATCAGGCAATCGATCGTCTTTCGAATCGTGATTCCCCGGCCCCGCAGCACCCTGTAGTTCGTGGCCGAATCCACGGCCAGGCTCTCTCCACCCGTATCGAAGATGGCGAACCTCCGCATCTCCTCGCGAATCTGTTTGAACTGAGCGTCCCCCCGAATCCCCTGCAGCAGTTCACACAGGATCAGGTCCGTCAGCCCAAGTCGCCGGCGCGCAATCTCCCCGTCCAGCCAGTCCGTATGTGGGTTCCGAACTCCGCCGAAGTAGTCGATCCATACAGTCGTATCCACAATCACCAAGTTCGCTTCACTCAGTGACCCGCCCTACCCGCGACTCTTCGAGATTCCCCTCCCAATGCACCGTGCCCCGCAAGGACCTCACCGATGCCTGGGCATGAGTCTCAACCAGTAAACGCAGTCCAGCCTCCACCACTGCCCGCTTGGTTCGAGCCCCAGAACTCAGCATGGCTTGCTCCAGCAGATCCTCATCAAGTTCTATATTCGTTCGCATGATGTGTAAGAATCTCACTTTTTTGTGTACCGGGTCAATGGGCGATCTTCCAGCACCGGCTACTTCAGAATCAGACTGCTCAAAACACGACTTTCTAGAGCTCTCAGGTGTGTTATCGCAGCACGGAGGCAGGCCTAGCGATGCGTCGCCGTGAGTGCCAACTCATACGTTTCTAACGAAAGAAGGAGCACGGCGAGAGGATAGAAGACGAATCGAGCCCACGGCCACACGTTCATCGGTACGACGTTCTTAATGCGGTCAGCCCACGTGAAGCTCGATCGATGCGCCGCATCATCCAACTCACTGCGGCGTAGAGGATCATGCCGCCACCTACGAATCAAGAGCGATGCTCGAAGGTTCGCAAGGAGAAGACCAATACCGACCAGACGGATAAAGCTGAAGTGGGTCGGCGACAACCAAAAGTAAAGCGTCGAGCTGAAAAGGTAGGTCGCGAACATGGCTGCCGAAGCGACCAAGCTCCCCCGCCGCACTCCCATTGCACCGAAAAGATAGTAGAGGAAAATCGCCAAATCGAGCGAGTTCGCAATATCAATTCCGACGAAGACCGACGCGCCAGACGAATTCATGGGAGCCGAAACGACCGCCAAGACGAGACACACCCAAAAGCCCCGAGATGCCGCGAGATCAGCGTCTTCCGCATTCTGGATTGTCGGCCAGAACAGGCTCTTGAATAGACCGTCGCTCGCGTCCGGAGCACCAGAGAGACCCAAGGTTGACATTGGGTGACGTTCTCACAAGCCTCGCAGCAATGCAACTGTCCGCTAAGGTCAGATGCGGACGAAGCATTCCTCGCAATTTACCTGGCAGTAAAAGGTATCTTGAGGGAAAACCGTCATGCCATTCAGTCCTCCCCCCTTTCCTCCTGAAACAGGAACGCCTGATCTCCGCCCTACCCCGCCTCAGCCACCTCTCACATATCCCTGTTAGACTCAAGAGTTGATGGCTACAGATAAATTACGCATGATACCCCTCGGGGGCCTTGGCGAGTTCGGCATGAACTGCATGGCCCTCCGTTGGCAGGACGACATTATTGTCATTGACGCCGGTTTGATGTTCCCTGAAGAAGAACTGCTCGGCGTCGACATCGTCGTCCCCGACATCTCCTATCTCGTCGAGAACCGCTCCAAAGTCCGCGCCATTCTCCTCACCCACGGCCACGAAGATCACATCGGAGGCCTCCCCTGGATCCTCTCCGAGCTCAACGTCCCCGTGTATGGCACCGAGTTCACCCTCGCCTACGTCGAAGGTAAACTCGAAGAGCACCGCCTCCTCGATAACGCCGACCTCATCGAGATGCTGCCCGGCAAACGCTTCACCCTCGGACCCTTCTCGATCATGCCCATCCGGGTCACCCACTCGCTGGTCGATTGCGTCGCCCTTGCCATCCACACCCCGGTCGGCGTCGTCCTCCACACCGGCGACTTCAAGATCGACCTCTCGCCCCCGGACAACAAGCCCTTCGACCTCCATGCCTTTGCCGAACTCGGCAAGCAGGGCGTCCTTGCGCTGCTTCAGGACTCGACCAACGTCGACCGCCCCGGCTACACGCCGTCCGAGCGCGCCGTCCGACCCCGCCTCGACGAGATCTTCGCGCAGACCAAGAAGAAGCTCTTCTTCTCCTGCTTCTCCTCCTCCATCCACCGCATCCGCGTCGCCATGGAGCTGGCCCACAAGCATGGGCGCAAGGTCGCCATCATCGGCCGCTCGCTGGACAACTCGACCGAGATCGCCCAGGACCTCGGATACCTCGATCTCCCCCAGGGTCTCGTCATTAACCCCGGCCAGATCAAGGACATGCCACCTGAAAAGGTCTGCGTCCTCATCTCCGGAACCCAGGGCGAACCCATGTCGGCCCTCTCCCGCGCCGCCGTCAATAACCACAAGTTCGCCCGCATCGACGCTGGCGACACCGTCCTGCTCAGCTCCCGCGTCATCCCCGGCAACGAGAAGGGGATCTATCGGATGATCGATCACCTCGAGCGCCGCGACGCCAAGGTGATCCACGACGACGGCACTGCCGGTCTCATCCACGTCTCTGGGCATGGCTCCCAGGAAGAGCTCCGCCTGATGATCAACCTCGTCCGGCCGAAGTTCTTCATCCCCGTTCACGGTGACTATCGCCACCTCAAGCGGCACGCTGAGCTCGCCGCGGGAATGGGCGTCGTCGAAAAAGTCGTCCTGCTCGAAGACGGAGACATCCTCGAATTCGACAAGAACACCGCCGTGAAGAACGGCAAGGTCACCACCGGACGGGTCTGCATCGACTCCGGCGGTTCGATCGACGTCGTCGAAGACGTGGTCGTTCGCGACCGGCAGCACCTGTCGGAAGACGGCATCGTGCTTCCCATCATCGCCATCAACAAACGCACCGGACGCGTCGAGAACACCCCCGAGATCGTCATGCGCGGCTTCGCCATCCAGGACGAGAAGCTCGTCTCGGACTCGCGCAATGTCGTCCAGCGCACGCTCGATAGCTCCAGCGCGGAAGAGAAGGCCGACTACGCGATCATCAAGGAAAAGATCCGCAACGATCTGAAGCGCTTCATCCAGAAGAGCACCAGCCGTCGCCCCCTGATCATGCCGGTCATCCTCGAAATCTGATCTAACCAGTTTTTCCAGACAACGGCCCATCTTCTGCTATCGTTCCGCGATCGCAAAGATGGGCTTTTTGGTTGCTCCACGCCTGGTCCGGAGGCTATTGAGGAATGCGATCGCGGGTCTGTGGCCAGTGTGTGACGAGGTTGTCAACGACGATGTGGCCCACTCGGTAGGCGGCGTCCAGCGATGGGAGGAAGGCTCCGTACTTGGTAATCTTGGTCTCGCAGAGCGACTCGGCAGCCGTAATGCCGGCCCGCTGCTGGTCGTAGTTCGACGCGGTGCGGAGGACCATGACCCGGTTCAGATCGACCCTGCCGGCGTGGGCTAGGCGGGTCAGAGATTCGAGCGTTCCGGTGTCCTCCATCCCGCAGGCAGCGTAGTGGCCCTTTCCGTCTGTCTGGTAGGCAACCCAGTCGTGGGCCCATTCGCTCATCAACTTGCCGTGCCAGAAGTTCGAGGCGGACAGAATGTCGCCGCGGAGGATGAAGGGGGGGCGGTGGGCAGGGGTGGTGGGATCTTCGGGGAGATAGGCCTTGCGGCGCTCGGCGATCTCGGGAGTGTCGGGCAGGGGGGTGTCGCGGGTCAGGCGGAAGGCCCATGCGGTGAGCTTCGGGTTGAGGTGGTAGGCGAGGCCGTTGTCCTCGGTGCGGGGCTGCTCGTAGGGGACGGACTTGCGCAGGGGGACGTGGCCGGTGGGCCAGGTGGGCGGGATCTCGCGGGCGTCGATCTCGTGGCCGAGGTCTCCGTCGACGAGGTACTCGGCCCAAACCGCTGAGCCTAAAGACCCGACGTGGGGGTCGATTCCGGCGATTCCGGCGACCAGCCAGTAGGCGTGGGAGAGGTCGAAGCGGGGGTCGAGACCGAGGGCCATGACCGAAGCCGTGGCGCGGGCGGTGCCCATGCCGGTGAGGAGGCCGAGAACGCCGGTCTGGGGATTGAGGCGTAGGTCGTGGTAACCCTGGGGAAATGGAAGGATCGTGTCGAGGTGCTGGCGCTCGACCCAGTACTGGTACTCTCCGGGGACGTCTCCGGTGTCGGCGCCGATCTCGAACATGGAGACGACGACGACCTTGACCTCGATGGGTCTCGGCATGGGGCCGATGACCATTTGAGTGGAGGTTGCGTCGAAGGTTGGAATAGGGGGTAGTGGATCGCCGGGACCCGAGTAGAATTCGATGGGGCGGATGGCTTTGAGGGTCAGCGCGACGCGCTGGGAGGCCTCGGCGGTAATCGAGAGGGTCTGGTGAAGGGGCTCGTATCCACGCTCTTGAACGGTAACGACACACTCACCTGGTTCCACATTGAGAAATATCTTCCCTGAGAGGTCGGGCTTGATTTCGAGGTGGAGGGGGACGGAGGCTTGGTCGATGGTAACGGTGGCGCCGGCGAGCGGGGCTCCGGCCTGGTTCTCGACGGAGAGGATCAGGTACGGCATCGACTGGGCGGATCCGACTCGACCGTGGGCAAAGGTGGCGAGAAGCAGAAGAATGAAGATATATCTGGCGGCTGCGCCAAGGGGGCGACGATCCGCAGTATGCGGTTGGCCTCCGGCTGGATCCGGTGCGGGCTGGCAGACGGTTCGGATGGCAGTTTTCCCTCAGTGAGAAGTCTAAGCTGTTATGCAACTGCTCGCACAGCAGCGCCCGCACGGGCGGCGGTCACGGGTCCTTCGGCAAGAGCTTCGTGACTTGTATTGGGCTTCGCGGGGTGCTCCCGTTGGTCGCAAACCAGACTCGTGGTAGTTTGGCTGCGGAGAATGCTCATGCGTTTGTTGGTCGCTAAGGTTTGTCTGGGGATGGTTGGGGCGCTGCTTGTTCTGCCGGCTGGGGCGGATTCATTGAAGGTAAAGACGGATCGGGGCAAGGTGGAGGGTGAGGCCACCAC
>JAMFSC010000217.1 GCA_026225095.1 bacterium | reverse complement strand
CGCCGCCTCTTCTTCGCGCGCGTCGTCGCCGTCGCCATCTTCCTGGCCCTCGTCCTGGCCGGAACCAGCGGCCTCGGAATCCTCTTCTTCCCCGTCCTGGCGGATCAGCCCAACCTCCTCCGCCACATCTTCGCCCACGCCACCGCCGTGCTGGCCAGCGGAGCCTTCGCCGCCGCCTTCTTCCTCGCCCTGCAGGGCGTCCTGCTCAACGTCTTCGGCGAGCGCCTCTTCCGCCGCATCGCGCCCCTGCTGCAAGCGATGTCGATCACCCTCCTGTTAGCCCTGCTCCTCCTGATCCCCGCCCTCGCCGGATCGCTCCAGCCCCTGCTCCAATCGCCCGGAGCGATCGTGCGATCGTTCCCACCCTTCTGGTTCCTGGGGATCTACGAGTGGCTTCTACACGGATCCGCCGCGCCACCCGTCTTCTTCACCCTCGCCCGCACTGGAGTCCTGGCATTGGGCGTATCCATCGCGGCAACGATCCTCACCTATCCCCTGGCCTATCGCCGGCGCGTCCGCCAGATCGTCGAGGGATCGAGCGCCACCGCGACCCGCAGCAGCGGATTCGCCAGCGTCGACCGCCTTCTGCACGGGACCATCCTGCCCCTGCCCCCCCAGCGAGCCATCTTCCACTTCATCCGCCAGACAATTCTCCGCAACCAGCGCCAGCGCGTGATGCTTGGAATGTACGGCGGGCTCGGCGTCGCCATCGTCCTTGCGGTCATGATCGCCTTCCGGACCACCGCGACTGGCCAGGTTCACATCGAGCTCACCGACTACGGCATCCGCGCCGCCGCTCCCATCCTCTGCTTCTGGACCGTGGCCGGCCTCACCGCCGTGCTCAGCGCCCCCGTCGACCTGCGCGGAGCCTGGATCTTCCGCGTCCTCCTTGGCCGCGCCCGCGTTCTCCACCTTTCAGCCGCGCGGCTGTGGATTACCCTCTGCGCATCGCTCGTCGGCCTCCTCATTACGCTGATCCTCCACTTTCTCGCCCCCGCAAGCCTCCGTAGCCCATTCTCCATGGCTGCCCAGGCAGTAGTCACCATCGGCTCAGCCTTCCTCCTCACCGATCTGTTCCTCTTCGCGACCCGCACCTTTCCCTTCACCCATCTCCACCGCAGCTCCACCACCGACCTGCCGTGGACCGTGGTCCGTTACGCAATCCTCTTCCCCTTCTTCGTCGTCAAAGCGGTCGAGTGGGAGCCGTTCCTCGAATCCGGTCTCATCCGCCTCATCGGAGTGTCCCTCCTGCTCGCCGGAACTCATCTCCTGTTGCTTCACGCCCAGGGCCACACCCTCGAAAGAACGAATCTCGAGCTCTTCGAGGACGACGAAGACACCTTCCCCCAGCGGCTTGGCCTCCGCGACGCCTGATGTGATCGGCCAAAGCAAAAAGGTCCACCAGCGCCTGGATGAGCACGCCGGTGGACCTTGTTGATTTTCCTGAGACAGAAGCTTAAGCGTTGGCCGGAGCTGCCACCGGACGATCGCCCTGAACCGTGACCTTCACGTGAGCCGTGACGTCGCGGTGCAGCTTGACCGGAACATGGAACTCGCCGATCGTCTTCAGCGGCTCTTCGAGCGAGATCTTCCGGCGATCGACCGTGAAGCCCTTCTCCTCGAGCTGCTGCGCGATGTCGCCCGACGTGACCGAACCGAACAGGTGGTCGTTGTCGCCCACCTTCCGCTCGAACGTCAGCTCGACTGCCGAAAGCTCCGTCGCCAGGGCCTCCGACTGGATCTTTTCCTTCGCCGACTTGCGCACGGCAGAGTTCTTCATCTGCTCGATAACAGCCTTGTTTGCCAGCGTCGCTTCAATCGCGAGCTTGCCCGGCAGCAGGTAGTTCCGTCCGTAGCCATCGGCCACCTTGACGACGTCGCCACGGTGTCCCAGCTTCTGAACATCTTCCTTCAAAATAACTTCCATCACATATCTCCGATTTCATCGCCCGCGTCGAAACGGTGCGTGGTGCCGATTGGCGAGCAGCCGAAGCCGCCCGCGCATGCGCCCATCCGGCAACCTTCAAAGGTCTGCCGGACGATGCGCGCCGGGTTAGAAGCGCGCCGCGAACGGAAGCAGCGCAATGTTCCTGGCCTGCTTGATCGCCTGCGTCAGCTTGCGCTGGAAGTGGGTCGAGGTGCCCGTCAGCCGGCGCGGAATGATCTTGCCGCGCTCGGAGACGAAGCCCTGCAGCAGGCGCACGTCGCGGTAGCTGATCTTGTCGATCTTCTCCACCGTGAACTTGCAGACCTTCTTGCGGCGGAAGAACTTCCGTCCGCCAGGTCCACCCGGAGCGCCGCCCGGACGCGGTGCGCCACCCGGTCCACCGGGACCGCCCGCCGGACGCGGACCACGCGGTCCGCCCGAGTTGTATCCGCCCGCAGGACGCGGAGTGTAGGTGCTTGCTCCCTCGCCGCCGCCCGTTGTTGCAGCCGGGGTGGAAGCGGTTTCGTTCGTCTGGTCAGCCATGTCGATTTCCTCTCAATGCGTTGGTGCTGTCCCTCCGCTCCAGACACGCCGTGGTGTCTCTGGACGTCCCTCCCGCAGTCAAGCAGGGAGGAGACGGAAGCGGTGTTCCAGCCGTGATACAACAGCGCAAACCCATCGCTACCGGTTCGCGAATCTCGTAAGAATCCAGAAGACTAAGCCGATGCCTCAACCGTATCGACCGCAGGCGTCTCGGCCTCGGGCGATGCAGCCGTGACCACACCCGCCTCAGCGGCGTTCTCAGTAGCCTCTTCAGCGATCGCAGCCGAATCCTGCTCAGGAGCGGCTTCAGCGGAGATGGAAGCCACCGGGGCCGGGGCTGCGGGAGCCGCATGAACCGCCGGCAGCGCGCTGCGCTTCACCTTGCTGTCGCGCAGGGCCTTGACCTTCGCCAGGCGCTTGTCCTCTTCGTCCGTACGCACCGTGATGAACTTGATCACCTGCTCGGTCACGCGAAGACGACGCTCGAGCTCGCCGATCTGGTTGCCCTCGGTCGCGACCATGAACAGCACATAGAAGCCGTCGTTGAACTTCCGGACCGTGTAAGCCAGGCGCCGGCGGCCCATCTTCTCCACTGCCTTGACCTCGCCGCCGCCCGTCGTCACATAGCCCGAGAACGTCTCGATCAGCTTGTCCAGATCCGCTTCTTCAACGTCCGGCCGGACGATGAACATGATTTCGTAAGTACGCATTGCGTTCACTGCTTTCTGCGAAGTTCTGCTTCGCACCACACTCGCGTCTGTTCTGCGGGCATGGTCTGGAAGATTGCTGCCTCTACTTCTTCTCCGGCGGATTCCCGTCCTTGTCAGGATCAGGCTCCCGTCGATTGAACTCATTCATCGCAGCGCTGACACCCTTGGTCAGCACCACCTCAACCGCGATCTTCACCCGGTCGAGCACCTCATCCAGCACCGCAAGCTCCTGCTTGCGCATCGGCGAGAGCAGATACTCCTTGCCCCCCGCCTTCACCTCCCGGCCATCCGGCTGCGGCGGTCTCCCGATGCCGATCCGGATCCTCGTCCACTCCTGCGTCTTCAACGCGCCAGAGATCGACGTCACCCCGTTGTGCCCGTTCGAAGATCCACGCTGCGCGATCTTGAACGTGCCCAGCGGAAAGGCCAGTTCGTCGTAGAGGACAATGACATCCTCCGCAACACTCTCAATCTGAAACTCCCGAACCATCTCCAGCAACGAGATGCCGCTCAGGTTCATAAACGTCTCCGGCTTGGCCAGCAGCACATCCTGCCCTGCCAGCCTCGCGCGAGCCGTCAAAGCCCTGCATCGCCGGTTCGAAAGCACCGCACCGCAATCCTCCGCGATCCGGTCGACGGCCAGAAACCCGGCGTTGTGCGGCGTGAACTGATACTCGATCCCAGGATTCCCAAGTCCGACAATCAGCTTCACGCCACCACGCCTCGTTGCTGCCCGTGCAGTTCCCTTTTGGCTGTCATTCCCGCAGGGAATCTGCGTTTGCTCTTACTTCTTCTTCGCATCCGCAGCGGGAGCAGCAGCCGCCGCATCCGTCTTACCCTTCTTCGCGACCTCAGGCTCGGCGGTCGTCGCGCCGACAGGCGTCTCTTCTTCCTTGATCGCCGTGACGTGCGCCACAACGGCCTTCTCGTCGCCCAGGTACTTGATGCTTCCCGAGTGCGGCAGGTCCGAAAGGTGAATCACGCCATGTAGCGCAAGTTCGGAGACATCGACATCGAGATGGCTCGGAATATCGTTCGGAAGGCACTCAAGCTCAACCTCACGCAGCACCTGGTCGAGAATTCCGCCCTGCGTCCTGACGCCGATCGGAGTCCCGATCAACTGAACCGGAACGGAAACACGCATCATCTTGTCCATCGCGATGCGCTTCATGTCGATGTGCAGCAGCTTGCCCTTGATGGGTTCGTTCTGCCAGTCAACGATCATCGCCTTGCCGCCGGTCTGGCCGGTGATGTCGAGATCGAAGATCGTGTTGTGGCCGGATTCGGAGTGCAGAATCTTCGTGACCGCGCGCGGATCGACCGTGACCGCAACGGGGGGAAGGCCAGCGCCGTAGACGACAGCCGGAATCAATCCGGACATACGAACGCGGCGGGCAAAGCCCTTGTTGAACGTGCCCTCACGGGGCGTTGCGACGATTGCCTGGGGGGTTGTTGCCATGATCTTGGTTTCCTTTCGGGCACGGCCACCGCCTGTGGGCGGGAAGCGCGCTCCCTTTCTGCTGTGTCAACCTTCGAAGAAGGTTGCCGATAAACGTTTAGGAGAACAGCGTACTCACGCTGGTCTCCATGTGAATACTCTCGATCGCCCGGCCCAGAAGGCCCGCAATCGAGAGCACCTTGATCTTCGAAATCCGCTGCGCAGGTTCCTGCAACGGAATCGTGTTCGTCACGACCAGCTGTTCAAGCCGTGACGCCGCAATGCGCTCCACCGCCGGCCCGCTCAGCACCGGATGCGACGCGCACGCATAAACCTTGCCCGCGCCCTGTTCCAGCAGCGCATCCACCGTCTTCACCAGCGTTCCCGCCGTGTCGATGATGTCGTCCAGGATCAGACACGTGCGGCCCCTGACATCGCCGATCACGTTCATCACCTCGGAAACATTGATGTCCGTCCGGCGCTTGTCGACGATCGCCAGCGGAACATCCAGCTTCTTGGCGAAGAATCTCGCCCTCTCCACACCGCCCGCATCGGGCGAAACCACGGTCAGATTCGGAAGATTCAACTCCCGGAAGTGACTCACCAGCACCGGGCTGGCGAACAGATGATCGACCGGAATATTGAAGAACCCCTGAATCTGTGCCGCGTGCAGATCCACCAGCAACGCCCGGTTTGCCCCGGCCGTGGTCAGCAGATCCGCCACCAGCTTGCTCGTAATCGCCACCCTTGGGCGGTCCTTGCGATCCTGCCGGGCATATCCATAGTACGGAATCACGACCGTCACACGTCCGGCCGACGCCCGCTTCAACGCATCCATCATGATCAACAGTTCGACCAGATGCTGATCCACCGGAAAACATGTCGGCTGAATCAGAAAAACGTCCGCACCGCGAACGTTCTCGAGAAGCTGAAAATGAACTTCCCCGTCAGAGAACCGCTGCAGGCGCGTTTCGCCCAGCGGAACCCCAACGAACTTGCAGACCTCCTCCGCGAGTGGCCGGTTTGCCGACCCCGAAAAGATCTTGAAACGCTTGTCGTCGCTCAGCCGGCCGGAGCGTTTTTTCTCCGTACCCGGCTTTGCAACTCCCGCCTGGGCCGACCCTCCGCCCTGCTGTCCGCTGTTTTGTGCGGACGATGATGGCGGGGGGCCCGTCAAAGGCTGGTATCCCGATTGCGACACAAAATCTGTCGCTGGCTGCTGGACTGGCGTTGAGCTCGTTCGTGTCTCCGTCGCCTGCCCCGCGTCGCGGGGAAGAACCGCAGTCGTGTCTTGTTCGTTCACGCTTGAAACCTCCAGGCTGGTTGACCTCGGGTGAGTTCCTTCTGCTTTAACTCTTACCGTCGCCATGGTTGTGGCGCCGTGTTGCTCATCGAATCACTTGAATCAGGAATGCTGTATCTCAAACACCTTGAAACCAATCTACGAAAAGTACCTGTAAGACCATCTGGTTCTTCTTCTCTTCTGTTCGTCGGCGCTCGTTTCGCGCGGACTCCAACAAAAATCAAACCTGCTCGGCACATTGTTGCCGGCCCAAGTTCCCTGAACTGCCTATCGGCATACCACCCGATTGCGTGATGTCTTTTCGCAAAGATCATCACGAGCCTGTAGAGCGGTACGGTCGACGTTCTGGCTGGGCGACTAGGATTCGAACCTAGATAAAGTGCTCCAAAGGCACTCGACTTACCATTAGTCGATCGCCCAGTACGCCATCGGGGCAGCTAAACCCGATGAGGTGACTCTGCGACCATTCTCTTCCAGTACTCCGCCCGTGGCAAGGTCTCGGTCAAGAGAGCCTTCACGCCGGAGGCCTGAACGCGTTGTTGAGCTGCCTCAGCGGCTGCCATGGACCGGTAAAGTCCAAACAGAGCCGATCCCGAACCCGATAAAGCCGCATAAAACGCGCACTTTCCCGAATCCGAATCCATACCCATCAATTGACGCTTGGTCTCACGCAAGGAGGGATACTGCGAGAACACGACCTCTTCAAAGTCGTTCTCGATCCCGGTGCGGACAAGCGCGAGAAGGGAATTCTCGGCCAGACCGTTCGCGATGCCGCCCACAATCTCCATTCCAGAAGAACCGGCGGGGCTACGAACGATACCGGAGGCGCCGGACTCTGCTTCCCAATCTCCTCCAACCCTGGCTTTTACCCCAGAATCCGGAAAGATGGTCGCATAAGCGCGGCTCAACTCATTTAGAGTATCGAGTTCCGGACGAGATGTCAACAGGCCGCCGGTTGCAGCGGATTCTGCCGCCCGCACCCGCTCCGCCACCCCCGCATCAAAATCCCGAAAAGCCTGCGGAGTCGAAACCCCCACCTCCGGAACCGCCACCACGCACGCCGTCGCCGGAAAGTCAGGCATCGCCTCGACCACCTCGCCGCGCCCCGTCCCTAGCACCGCCCCACCCACCAGGAACAGCGGAACATCCGATCCCACCTCCGCCGCCAGCGCCAGACGCTCCGCCTCCGGCAGCCGTTCCCCAAGCTCCATCTCGAGCGCGATCAGTGCCGCCGCCGCATTCGCCGAACCCGCCCCCATCCCACCCTGCACCGGAAGCCGCTTCTCAATCTGAATCTCCACCGCCGCCCGGATCCCCATCCGCTCCAACGCCCCCGCAACCATCTTCCACGCCGTATTCCGCCCATCGCACGGCACCCGCGCATCATTACAGGTCAGCGTGATCGAAGCCTCACCCGCCCCTTCCATCAGGCTTTCCAGCGCCGCAGCCCGCCGAACCGACACCGTCACAAAATCATGCAGATCGACCGTCTGGTAGAGCGTACACAGCCCGTGAAATCCATCCTCCCGCACCGGCCCGATCGCCAGCCCGAGATTCACCTTCGCATACGACCGAACCCTCGTTCCCATAACCCCCGATTCTACCCGCCATCCGACCGCACCTTTACACTGGAGCGGAGCGCATCGCCCGCATGCCCCCCACTGCCCCCCGAAAATCCGGCTATCTCCCAAGCCTCGACGGGTGGCGCGCCATCGCCATCCTCGCGGTCCTCATGATCCACGACCTCCCCTGGCAGATCGGCACGCACAACAACCTCAGCTTCATCCGCTACGGCAGCTTCGGCGTCGTGCTCTTCTTCGCCATCAGCGGAATCCTCATCTGCACCCGCATCGTGGAAGAAGAAGAGCTCATCGGCCACTTCCACCTCCGCTCCTTCTATATCCGCCGCCTCTTCCGCATCCAGCCCGCGGCCCTCGCCTATCTCTCGGTCATCGCCATCCTCATCCTCGCCGGAGCCATCCACGAGCTGTGGCGCTTCTGGTTCGGAGCACTCTTCCTCTACGAGAACTTCCTGTACCACGAGAACGCGTTCGTCGGCGGCTTCGGCTTCTTCACCAGCCACTTCTGGACCCTCGCCGTCGAAGAGCACTTCTACCTCCTCATCTCACTCCTCTTCTTCTTCATCCGCCGCCGCCGCATCGCGCTCCTCTTCGGGCTTCTGATCGTCATCAAGATCGCCCAGATCATCGCCATACACCACGCCCAGGAACCCCTCCTCCGCCGAACCTACTGGCAGATCCAGGTCCTGCTCTTTCCGTCCCTCATCGCTCTGCTCCTGCGCGTCCCCCGCATCCGAGCCGCCGCCATCCGCTGGCTCCATCCCATCCCGGTCCTCCTCCTCACCGCAATCGCATTCTCGCTCGCCCGCGGCATCCTCTTCCCCGCGCTCATCCGCGGCGTCCTCGCCCCCTTCGCGACCCAGATCCTCGCCTACTCCTTCAGCTTCTGGATCGCCGCCACCATCCTCCATCCCACCAGCCTGGTCACTCGCCTTCTGGAGATCGCTCCGCTGCGCTTCATCGGCCGCCTCTCCTACAGCATCTATCTCTGGCACGTCCTCTTCTACAGCGCCATCGCAGGATTCTTCGGAATCACCTTCGCCCCTCTCATCTTCATGGCCCATCGTCCCTGGAAGTACATCGCCACGCTGGCCGTCGCAATGGCCAGCTACTACTGGATTGAAAAACCTCTCATCCGCCTTGGCCACCGCCTCGCGCCATCCGCCACTCCGGGCCGCCGCGATCTGGCCGACCTCCCCACCGAGACTCCCGAAGCATCCCCCGCACTGCATCCGCTCCCCTGAACCAATCTCCGAGCACCGAATGAGATTCGAGATCGACATGCCCCCACCCCACACCTTCAATCCAGACGAACGCAACGCCATCTACCGCGCCATCGCCGAGCGTCGCGACGTCCGCCGCGGCTTCCTGCCCCAGCCCCTCCCCGAAGACCTCCTCACCCGCCTCCTCGCTGCCGCCCACTCGGCCCCATCCGTCGGCCTCATGCAGCCCACCCGCTTCCTTGTCATCCGTTCCCGGGGCATCCGCCAGCAGATCCACGAAGCCTTTCTCGCGGCCAACCAGCACGCCCAAGGCATCTACACCGGCGAGCGCCACCAGCAGTACGCTGACCTCAAGCTCGAAGGCATCCTCGAAGCCCCGCAGAACCTCTGCATCCTCTGCGACCCATCCAGCCTGCAGGGCCACGGCCTGGGCCGCCAGACCATGCCCGAGACCGCCCTCTACTCCACCGTCTGCGCCATCCAGAACCTCTGGCTCGCCGCCCGGGCCGAAGGCGTCGGCGTCGGCTGGGTCAGCATCCTCTCACCCGACCGCCTTCGCGCCATCCTCCACATCCCACCCCACATCGTGCCCGTCGCCTATCTCTGCCTGGGCTTCGTCGAATCCTTCGGAGCCGGCCCGGAGCTCGAACGCGCCGGCTGGGAGCACCGCCGCCCCCTCCACGAAGTCGTCTTCGAAGACACCTACCCCATCCCCGTCGAAGCAGAAGCCCCCGGCTCCTGAACCACCTCCATCCCGCCGATGCGCTATCCTCCAGAGAAATCCACCCAGAGCGGAGATCCATCTCCGAAGGTCTAAGTCCGTGCTCGCTCTAGCCGCAATCCGCCGCACCGTCCCAGCCGCAATCCTCCTCGCGACCGCTCCGCTCCTCTGCCAGGCTCCCAGCCAGCCCTACACCCCGACCACCGCGAAACACGCCATGGTCGTCACCATCCAGCACGACGCCTCCGACGCCGGCCTCGAGGTCCTCAAGATGGGAGGCAACGCCGTCGACGCAGCCGTCGCCGTAGGATTCGCCCTCGCCGTCACCTACCCCGTCGCCGGAAATCTCGGTGGCGGAGGCTTCATGCTCGTCCGCATGAAGACCGACCGCAAGGGCCATCCCCTCAAGACCCCCGAGGCCCACTTCCTCGACTACCGCGAGCGAGCCCCCGCCGCCGCCACCGCCGACATGTACCTCGACAAAGATAAAAACGTAGTCAAGGGCCTCTCCACAAGTGGATACAAAGCCATCGGAGTCCCCGGAACCGTCGCCGGCCTCACCTACGCCCAGAAGACCTACGGCCGCCTCACCCTCGCCCAGGACATGGCCCCCGCCATCCGCCTCGCCACCATCGGCTTCGTCCTCTCCGCCGAAGAGACCCGCTTCCTCCAGACCAAGTACATCGCCAACGACCCCGAGTCCCACCGCATCTACCAGCGCAACGGAGACTTCTACAAACCCGGCGAGACCTTCGCCCAGCCCGAGCTCGCCAAGACCCTCGTCCGCATCGCCACCACCCCCGACGACTTCTACCACGGCGACATCGCCCGCCGCCTCGCCGCCTTCATCCAGGCCGGCGGAGGCCTCATCACCGAAGCCGACCTCGCCGCCTATCAAGTCAAAGACCGCGCCCCCATCCTCGGCCACTACAAGGGCTACGACATCATCACCTCGCCCCCACCCTCCTCCGGCGGCATCGTCCTCGTCGAGATCCTCAACATCCTTTCCACCTACGACCTCCCGAAGCTCGGCCCCGACCGTTCCGCCGCCCAGATCCACCTCATCACCGAAGCCTTCCGCCGCGCCTACATGGATCGCGGCGACTACCTCGGCGACCCCGACTTCAACGACCTCCCCCTCGCCCAGATGGCCGACCCCAAATACGCCGATGCCTGGCGAGCCACCATCGACCCCGCGAAGCCCACCCCCGCCGCCGCCCCCCAGCCGCCCCCCCGGGGGGGGGGGCCCCCCCCCCCCCCGCCCCCCCCCCAGGGGTTGAAAAAAAATGCCCCCGCGCCCCCCCGGGTTTTGGGGGGGGGGGCGGGAATAAAATGGCCGGGGCAACACAAACACCCCCCGGGGGGGGGGG
>JAMFSC010000216.1 GCA_026225095.1 bacterium | reverse complement strand
GTATCTCCATAAATCCCTCCAGTCGCAGCATCCCAACCCTCCTACGGTCAGAATGCTCGGATATGGCCTCAACTGGGGAATTTTCAAACGGTGAATCTGGGGAATTTTAAGGTAACGCTGACAGCAGCGCCGCTGCGGTCGAAGAACACACCCGCGCCACCTCGCACCACAGTCTTCCGATCGTTCATCCGATAGGCGAAGGAGCCGCGCGGACCAAAGTCATTCCATGCCTTGAAGTAGGTCTGCCAGTCGTAGCGGACACCGAGCGATACCTGAAGGTTTTTCTTCAGTTGCATCTGATCCTGCACAAACGTGCCGATCTCGTTCATCCAGAAGATGGCACGCCCCGGGCCCGCCTGTTGCGTATACGAATAGGGCTTATTCGATCGATAGCTGTCGACGCTTGCAAAGTTGAAGGTACCAAGGCGATTGCCGCGGTCTTCCCACGCGCGACGGCTCAGGTTCGGAATGTTCACCCCGAACGAGACGTAGTGGCGGCCCCGGCTCCAGCTCACCGTATCGTTGATCTTGAGGTTGTTCTCCGTCTGGAAGAAATCAGCCTGCGCACCCCCACCTGTAAAGTTGCCATCGACAACGATCCTGGGAGCATCCGTCACACTCCGCGTAGGGTCGTAGTCCTTCTCGAAGAAGAGCTGCATCTGGTTGAGAAGTGTCGGAGAGATGATGATGCGTTGCGTGAACACGACATCGTCTTCTTGCTGTTGCTGGTTGATTCCCGCCGACGAAAGAACAACGCCGCCCACGCCCTGGTTCCGCGTGACCGTGTCGGTCACGTTGTATTGCAGCGACACACGATTGGCCGCGGAGAAATCGTGAGAGATGCGTGCCGCGAACTCCGTGTTATGAATCGGAGTGGGCACATTCGCCGTGACTAGGCCAGCGGCAGTCACTGCATGCACTACGGACTGCACATTGTCTTCCTGGCGGGTGCCCGAAAGGAGAAACGTGGTATGGCCATCCCTTGCCCCCGGCCCGGTGATGGAGCCTTCGTAAATACGTTTTTGCTCGAACGGCCTGGTGTCTGCAAAGTAATTCTTCGCATCTGTCACGGAATCGCGAAAGGTGAAGTTCAAAGTCCCATGGATGCGCGCCGTACCGGGCTTCGTGATGATGTCGATGCGCCCACGGCCAGGCTGCCTCAGCTCGACGTTGTATGGATCGCTGTTGATGCGCACCTCGGCGATCGCGGAAGCAGAAACGCCAGTACCCTTTCGTTCCACGCCATCGACCACGATCACAACACCCCCTGTTCCCAAGCTGTTCTGATCGAGGAATGGAGTGAGCGCGGCTATGTAGTCCTGATCGAAGACCGGCACCTTCTCCAGCATGCTCGCATTCGCTTTGATCTGATCGCGGTTGTTGCCCACATCGAGGGAGATGGCCTCAGGCTCGGGAGCCACCACGACCTCCTGTGCAACTGACTCAAGCTTAAGTTGCACTTGGATATTTAGAGGAGCATTGCCGACCGTGATGGCGCGATCATAGCTCGCAAAGCCATTGGCCGCTTCGATGTGCAAGGAGTATCCACCCGCATTCACGTTCGAAAGACGAAAGACGCCCGCTTCATCCGAGAGCGCCGTCCACGTTTGGCGCCCGCTTTTCAGGATCGCGATCTTGATTCCCGGCACGATAGCGCCATCTGGGTCGGTAATCCGTCCCGACAACATAGTCTGCGCGAAAGCGCCGGCTGCGCAACAAACATGCAAGCATCCCACAAGCAAGAACCGTCGTATCAGAACCTTGGCATTCATCGATACCAGCCTAAACAACACTGTCTGAATTTCTCCTGAGAGGATGGAATGAATTTCTGTCGCACATTGCGCGAGGACAGCACGATGAGTCATCGTGCTGTCCCTGAAGATCGCAACAATATAAAGCGCAAGAACTACTGCGCGATTCCGGCTTCCTGAAGCTCTTTGCGCGCAGCCTCAAACTCCGGCCTGAAGCCCTTGTCGCGCAGCATCATCTCGGCAAGCGCGGTGCCGAGCACATGACCCGCCTCCACATCGGAGTGGTAATGATCGCCGCAGATCTCGCGGCTATAGGCATAGTCTGCGGCTCGCGCAAGGATGGCCTGCGATTTCTCAGGAATCAATGAGGCAAGCACGATGCCGAAGGTATAGGCCATCGTCGAGTGTCCGCTGGGATAAGAGCGCAAAGGCCTCTCCTCAGGCTTGCGATCGACATCGTCGCACGTCCACTGGCCATAGCTGTCGCCGGGCATCGCCGCGGCCACGGGGAACTTGCGTTTGAAGTAATCCTTCGCGTGACTCGTCGCTACGGTCTGATCGTTAAGAACATCCGCAAGCAGCTTTGCCGTGGCAGGCAGCCTAGGGAGATCGAACTTCGAACCAATGGCCTCGGCAAACGGAGTTGGGTCCTCGTGTCGCGCATCCCAGCGAGCCTGATCGAAGCGCTCCTTGGAGCGAGTTTGAACCAGTCGCTTTACCTCCAGCATCTCGTGCTGCTGCGACTCGGAGCCGTCCTTCGCGGGCGGAGGAAGAATCTGCGCGGGGTTCGTTTCCTTCTCGTTGAGGAAGAGAAACTTCTTCGGCATCGGTGCCTTGGTCGGAGCCTGCGCCAACGCAGAGGACAACGAAGCAACGGCGAGCAAGATTAGCATATATTTTTTTACGTTCACACTACACTCCGAGGGGGAATACCCTGTGTTGCGGGAGTGCCTTGCCGATAGCCGGCACGGCACTCCTCTGTTTATTTAGAAGTCGAGACGAACGCTCAACTCGATCTGCCGCGGCGTGCCACTTCCGGTTGGAACCACGCTGAAGGCGCTATTGATAAGGCCGAAGTTACCCGGCACGATCTGCAGATTGGGGTTCGCGCCGCTTGAGGTCAGGGTAACAACCGGAGATCCGTACTGTGCCACGTTGAAGACGTTGAATGCCTCTGCGCGGAAGGACGTGCTCACCTTCTCCCCAAGGGCAAAGCTCTTCTGTAGTGCCGTGTCTGCCTGCCAGTGCATGGGACCACGCGCGATGTCGCGGCCGGCGTTGCCCCATGTTCCATTCACCGGTACGGAGAATGCAGCCGGATTCAGCCACTGGTGCGTTGTGCGGTTGGCGGGATACAGAGATACGCCAGCGACACGGTTCGGGCGCTGGTTGCTATTGATCTGGTCGGGCAGCGCCGATGCCGAACGCGACAAGGTGACGTTGAGCGGAAGGCCGCCACGAACACTGCCGATTCCAGCCATCTGCCATCCGCCAACCAACGCATTCAACACAGGACCTGCGTTTCCCAGCAGCGCATGGCCACGCCCGACCGGAACCCGCCAGATGGCGCTCGAGGTAAAGTAGTGGCGCATGTCGAACTGGCTCGATGCACGTTCGCAACGAATGCAGCTCTGGTTCTCCGGTGTGACAGCTTCAGCCCCACCCACGGAACCATCGTTGATCGCGTGCGACAGTTGATAGTTGGCCGAGATCAGCAGGCCGGTGCGAAGGTCGCGATGCACACCCAGCTCGAGTGCGTTAAACGCGCTGCTGCCTTGCGTTCTATCCCAGGTGAAGGTTGAGAAGCTCGTAGACGGACGCTTACCGGTGGAAGGGTCGATGCCGTTCGCGACCAGGTTGCTCCATAGATCGCCGCCAACGCTGCCGATGTAAGAGACCGTCATCGATGTACCGGTAGCGAGTTGCTGCTGCATGCTGACCGTCCACTCACTGATCTGCGCATCCCGGCGGTTGCGGTCTTGAGCGGTGTAGCTGGAGCTATAGGATGCGGCTCCAAGATACGGTGCGATGGGGAAGCTTAATCCCGGCACGGTTGATTGCATCAACGTGAAGCGCTGCGGGATGTTGCCAACAGCCGCACCGAGATGTCCAAACTGACCTTCGCCATAGAAGATGCCGCCGCCACCGCTAATCACAGTCTTGTTATGAAACGTGGCCGGTGACCACGAGAGAGACACGCGCGGTGCAAGGTTGTTGCGATCCGGGAAATACCAGGCGCTGCCCGCGGGACACACAAGATTCGGGCACGTGCCGGGATCGACCACCACACCTCTTCCAAGTACATCGTGATCGACGCTCCAGAAGTCGTAGCGCAGGCCGGCGGTCAGGATGAGGTTTTGCTTCAGCTTGATGGTGTCCATGAGGTAAGCGCCGTACTCGGTCTGGCGCTGGCCAGTCATGTTGGAGTTGCCCTGGTACGCGTAGGAGTCCATCTGGTTGTTCTGGAAGAGCGGCTCACTCAGATAAGTCGCCGTGATCACGGGAATCCTGGGAGTGTTTTTGTCCTCCTGGATGCGGCGGATACGCAGACCAGCCTTGAAGACATGATTGCCTCTGACGTACGTCGTATCGTCGACCACGCTGTACGCGGTATCGAAGCGATCATCGGTCGGCGGCGTCACCAGCGTGGTGAATCCCGTAACCGCGACGTTGTACGGCAAGGACTGATCTCCGCCTTCACTGAACTCATCGCGGTTATAACCGAAGCGCAGGTCGGTGAAGAGGGACGACGTGAAGATGTGGTTGACATCGATGACCGCATTCGGCGCTGTCAGCGTATTGAACAGGCTGGAGAGCTGTCCACCCGGCGTCACCTCGATTCCGTTCGGAGCAGTGGTGACAAAGTGATCCGTGGTATAGCGGCCAAAGATATTGGTGCGACTGGTCAGCTTGTAGTCGATCCGCGCCATGCCTGCATCTTCCTGCACGGGGTTCCTGCCGGTGCCCGTATAGGAGAGCGCGTTGGCATCCGCGGTCGGCGTGCCCGCACTCACATACGAGTTCATAATCGTCGTCAGAGCTCGCGACTTCGCGATGGTCGCCGCACGGTACGCAGCAGTGGGAACCAGGCCGGTGACCTGCTGCGCAAGCGCTTGGCGATACGCCTCCCAGTTCGCGAAGAAGAAGAGCTTGTCCTGAAGGATAGGCCCACCGAGGTTGGCACCTAAATTGTTAAGCCGAAGTTTTGCAGCGCCCTTCGAGCCCCAGGGGCTGGCATCGAAGAGATTGTTGCGCAGATACTCCCAGGCCGAGCCGTGGAACTTGTTCCCGCCCGACTTCGTCACGATCTCGATCTGACCGCCCGCCGATCCGCCCTGGTCCGCGCTATAAGCAGCGCTGCTGGCCTTGAACTGCGCGATCGCCTCCACCGGAACCTGAAGGCGCATATCCAGCTTCTCGAACTGATGGTTGATGCCCGACGCATCGACACCATCCATATGAAAGCCGTTGTCTTCCTGCGAGAGACCGGCGAAGCGGATCTGATCCTGCGTGCTGCCCGCAGCGTCGATGGCTCCGGGCACTGTCGCTTCCAGCCGTTCGAAGCTGTGTCCGTTCATGGGAAGCTCATTCAACTGCGCTCCCTGCACCACACCGCCGACCTCGGTCGATACGCGGTTGAGATCGTCCTCCTCGGTCGAGACCTTCACCACGGTGTCCACAGAGGCCATCGAGAGAGCCGTGTTCATCTCGCGCGTCTCTCCAATCTGTAACGCGAATCTTCCAAATTCGACGGTCTGGAATCCGCCGCTCGTGATGGTTTCCGTGTAGTCGCCGACCGGCAACGAGTTGATGATGTAGACGCCGGCGGAGTTTGTCCTGGCGGTGTACGTCAGGCCGCTCGCCGCTGCTCTCGCGGTCACGCTGGCTCGAGGCACCACGGCACCCCGCGGGTCGGTCACCGTTCCTGTAAGAGTGGCACGATCGGTCTGTGCAAGCGCGGGAGACAAGAAGACGAAGAAAGGCAAGACGGTCAGAACAAGGCTGCGCATGATTGCTCCTGATGGGTGGCTCGAAGTAATTACAACAAGCGCACCTAAAAGGAACCTAAGAATCGGTTCCTTGTGAATTAACATTCACAGAGCCCGAGCAGCAACACGCGGACTCTCACGCTCAGTCGAAGGCAATGCCAAGCGTCTGCTTCATATACGTGTGCATCTGCTCATTCGTACCGCCACTCTCGCCCATCACCAACCCTGAGAAGTTGCTGACACGAAGTTCCTCCACCACCTTGCCGAGATCGACGACCCCAGAGCCGAAGGGAACACTGCCCGCCTTGATACCAACGCCGCTCCCGGGCGCGGGCGCGAAGTCCTTGAGATGTACGGCAGCCAAGCGGCTGCGATACCTCTTACAGACTGTCACCGAGTCAGCACCACCCGCGGCCAGGTGCCCGGTATCGGCGAGAAAGCGAACGAAGCGTTCATCGGTCGCCGCGAGAAATCGCTCATACAAGCCGCTGCTCACCTCCCTCTGTTCCGGGTGATAGGCCAGCGCGATGCCCCATCGCTCGAACAACTCGCGGCCCACTTCGTTCGCCTGCTCCGCCCATACTTTCAGATCGATCCTGCGATAGTCGTCCTCGTCGGTCGACTCGTTCAACACCGCGCCTGGCGCGATCATATGCGTGATGTACGCACCGCCAACGCCGGCAAGAAACTCTCCCAGCAGACGGTGTTGCGCTCTTGTCTCCTGCAACGCGGAGCGCTCGCCCATGCGGCTAAACTGAGCCACAGCAGCCAATCGCAGCTTGCGCCCCGCCATGCGGTCCAGAAACTCCGGAATACGCGAGATGAAGTATTCCGCAACTTTTGTGCGAGTATCGTTGAACTCAATCCGGTGAACGTTGAGCGCGGCGACCTCATCACAATGCAACCAGAAGTCGCGCATTCCCGCGTCAGCCGCGGTCTTTCCAGAAGGCACAAGCCCCGCCCTGAACGGTTGACTGGCGTGCATTGGCGGTATCCCTGACGCCGCAAGCGCAAGCGAACTCTGTAGAAAATCTCTTCGATTTCTCTTCATTCCCTGAAGCTAAGGCAACGACCTGAATTTTTTCTGAGTCTGAAAACATGCATTCGTCACATGTGATTCATCTTCCTGCCCGGCACAGCCTCTAAGGTATTGGCATGCAGATACTGGTCGTGGAAGATCGTCCCCGCATGGCACGCCTTCTTGGACGGGCTCTCCGGCGAGAAGGACACACCGTCACCGTCGCGTTCGATGGAGAGCAGGCCATGGAATTCGGCCGCTCTCCCGATCTCGATGTGATCCTTCTCGACGTTGCGCTCCCCATCATGGACGGCTTCACCGTCCTTCGCACGCTGCGCGCCGAAAGCCATTCGACGCCGACGATCATGATCACCGCACGCGACTCCATGGAGGATGTCGTGCGTGGCCTCGACCTGGGCGCCGACGATTACCTCACCAAACCCTTCGCGCTCGATAACCTGCTCGCCCGCATCCGCGCTGTGTCACGCCGCCGTCCTCACATCGAGGCCGACCGTCTCGAGTTCCATGGACTGATCCTCGACCGCCAGACCCATCAACTCTCGTACGAAGGCCGCCACCAGCAGCTGACGCGCATCGAGTTCGCCCTCATGGAGAAGTTCATTCGCAACGCCGGTCTGGTGCTCAGCAAAGAGATTCTCATCGAAGCGGGATGGGGCCTCGATGCGGAGATCACCGACACCAACTTCTACATGTTCATCCACGCTCTCCGGCACAAGATCGCCCCCAAGGGCCAGCCTCAGCTCCTCCAGACCGTGCGCGGCGTCGGGTACACCCTGCGGAGGCCATCCACGCATGCTCTTCCGGCGGAAGACGGGTATCCTCCCGTCTCGGAGACCAACCTCCTGAGCAAGGCGCGCATCGTGTGATGATTAATCTCTATTCACGAAAGCCCATTTCTTAGGTTGTCTTCAGATTCGGCTGCTGTAATGCAAGCCAGATCCGATCGCGTCCACAGGCCGTGCGTGCGAAAGTGCACCGGCAGCCCTCTCTCACAGAGGTTGCGCGGTACTGCGCGACGCGATGAAGACCCACATCTCTCTCAGGACGATCGGCACACCTCTATGAATTTCATGATGAATACCGTCCTTGGCAGCCGCCGTCTGTCGCAATGCTTCATTGCTCTCCTCCTCATCGGCTCTGCGGCGCAAGCGCAGAAGCCCGGAACCGGCAAGGACTGGCCTGCTTATCAGGGCGGCCCCGATTCCATCCATTACTCGAGGCTCACGCAGATCAACCGGGAGAACGTCAAGAACCTGAAGGTCGCCTGGACCTTCGGCACGGGCGACTCGACGACAAAGGCGAAGCGAGAGTTCGAGTCGAATCCGCTCATCGTCAACGGAGTCCTCTACGGCCTCAGCCCCAAGGTAAAGGTCTTCGCCTTGAATGCCGCGACCGGCAAGGAGATCTGGTCGTTCGACCCCGCGGCCGGCACGAAAGAGATCGGCAGCACACGCAATCGTGGCGTCACCTATTGGTCCGATGCGAGCGGAAGAGAGGCTCGCGTCTTTGTAACGTTTCGCCAATACCTCTACGCCATCGACGCGAAGACCGGCAAGCTCGTCGACAGCTTCGGAGACAAGGGCCGCGCCGATCTCAGAACCGGCCTGCGCCACGAAGGAGAAGGCCTCTTCGTCACCATGTCCACGCCCGGCGTCATCTACAAGGACATGCTCCTCTGCGGCAGCATGATCGCTGAACAACTCCCAGCGTACCCAGGCGATATCCGCGCCTTCGATGTTCACACTGGAAAGATCCGCTGGCAGTTCCACACCATCCCTCATCCCGGCGAGTTCGGCTACGACACCTGGCCCAAAGACGCATGGAAGTACAGCGGAGCCGCCAATGACTGGGCCGGCCTCAGCCTCGACGTCAAGCGTGGCATCGCCTTCGTCCCTCTAGGCTCCGCTTCACCGGACTTCTACGGTGCCGACCGGATAGGCGACGACCTCTTCGCAAACTCCCTCGTCGCGCTCGACGCCAACACCGGCAAACGCCTGTGGCACTACCAGTTCGTGCATCACGACATCTGGGACCGCGACCTCAACGCGCCGCCCGCCCTCGTCACCATCAAGCGCGACGGCAAGGTGATCGATGCCGTCGCACAAACCACCAAGACCGGACATGTCTTCGTCTTCGATCGCGTCTCCGGGAAGCCACTCTTCCCCATCGAAGAGAAGCCCTATCCCAAGAGCCCCATCCCCGGGGAAGTCACCTCTCCCACGCAGCCTCTTCCTCTGTCACCGCCGCCCTTCGCCCGCCAGAAGATGACGGAAGACGATGTCACCACCCGTACTCCGGAGGCGCATGACGCCGTACTGAAACGCTTCAAGACCCTCTTGAGCGATGGACAGTACATGCCGGAGACGCTGGAAGGCACAGTCCTCTTCCCGGGCTCCGATGGCGGCCAGGAGTGGGGTGGCCCAGCCTTCGATCCCGAGACCGGCTTCCTCTACACCAACGCCAACGAGCAGGCCTTCATCGTGAAGATCATGAAGCGCCCTCCGCCGTCGGAGTCCAACACCGGAAAGGGCCTGTTCACGGCCAACTGCGCCGCCTGCCATAAGAGCAATCTCGTAGGCGATCCGCCCAACGTTCCGGCACTGACCGGCCTCGATCAGCGCTTGACCAACCGCGAGGTCGTATCGATCATCCGCGGTGGCAACGGCCGAATGCCCGCCTTTCCGAAGCTGAACCCGCTGGAGATGAACGCCCTCGCCGAGTACGCCCTTAAGGGCAACGACGATATCGTCAGCGCAAGCTCTCCTCCATCGGAGCAGGAGTACATGCTCGCCAGCTCGGCCCGCTTTCTCGACCCCGATGGGTACCCCGCCATCACGCCCCCATGGGGGAGCCTCACTGCTATCAATCTGAACAAAGGTATCTTCGCATGGCGCATCCCCTTCGGAGAATATCCCGAACTCGCCGCGCAAGGTATGAGGAACACCGGCTCAGAGAACTACGGTGGCGGCGTCCTCACCGCGGGCGGCCTCCTCTTTATCGGAGCAACCAACTACGACAAGAAGTTCCACGCTTTCGACAAGCGCACCGGCGAACTGCTATGGGAGACGACGCTGCCTTTCGCCGGAAACGCAACGCCCTCTGTGTATGAGGTCGACGGCAGGGAGTACGTCGTGATCGCGGCAGGTGGCGGCAAGTCGGTGAAGGACATTTCCGGGGGGACTTACGTAGCTTTCGCCCTGCGCTAAGCCACCGTAACACCTGAGAAAATGTGTGACAGCTGCGTGAGATACATTGCAAAATCAACCCCGGCGGCTCTGCTTCTTATGGCAACCATCGCCGCCGCACAAAGCAATTGGACAACTATTCATCACGACTATGGAGGTCAAATACACCCCGCACTCTCAAATCAATATCATGCGACATATATGCGCAACCGTGCTCCACCAAACAAGGACATACAGCTCTCCCTGCCGATACCGGCCAGAAGATTCGCCTAGAGTTTGCTGTTGCTACTTTGGCTGGAGAAGACAGCCGCGCACGCGTGAGTGCGGCTAACGGAGCTGCGCCCGCCAAAAGGAACCAGACCAGGGAATCGATCAAAATCAAAGCCAAGACGACGGTGAAGTTCCGAGTAGCCAAAGCGGCCAAGGACTCGGTCGCGCCCGTAAAGTGACTTGAGGATCGGTGAAGGAACGGGCCCTCACTCGCACACATCATCCTCCCCGTCATCATCGGCGTTAGCATCCTCTTGATGCTGATCCGGCCGAAAAACATACCAGAGGTGTACTGGATCAGCGGCGGTGCTCCACTGCTTATCGCTTTGCGCCTGATCCCGTTGACGCTCGCTGGCAAGGCTGTGGCAGAGGGAAGCGATGTCTACTTCTTCCTGATCGGCATGATGCTCTTATCGGAGCTCGCCCGCGAGCACGGCGTCTTCGACTGGCTCTCCTCGACTGCGGTGAAAAGCGCCGATGGCTCCTGCGCTCGGCTTTTTCGCCTGGTCTACGGCTTCGGCACCCTCGTGACCATCTTCATGTCGAACGACGCGACGGCCATCGTTCTCACCCCGGCCATCATGGCGGCTGTACGCAAGGCAAAGATTGAGCCGCTGCCATACCTCTTCGTTTGTGCTCTGATCGCAAACGCGGCATCTTTCGTTCTGCCCATATCGAATCCTGCAAACCTCGTCGTATTTCATGGCGGCGCTATGCCTCCCCTGGGGCAGTGG
>JAMFSC010000215.1 GCA_026225095.1 bacterium | reverse complement strand
TAGCGGGCAACGATCGAAATTTCCCAATGTTTCACCAGAAGCTTTTTGTGCGCAGAATGTGGGCCGTTGCGTGGAAAAACCGGACAGCGGGCGCCGATTTGAAAGTGGTCTGCTAGAGTGCGTTTATCGCGCGGATGAAGTCCGTCGGGGAACCCCTGAGCCAGTTCCCAGTCCGTCACACGGATCCGGGCCGGGGTTCTTTTCGCTGAAGGTGTAGGGTTGTGCGTTGGATGCCGTGGCGCTCCGGCCCACCTTAGCGACGATGAGACGTGTCGCGAAGGTGGGGCACCCAACTCTATACCAACAGGCAATACCAATGGGCAATGGGAGGGGGCATCTACCAGGAATTCTCGTTCTGCTGCAGGAACTCGATTGAGACCGGATTCTCATAGACTGAGTAATCCCGGGTCACGACCGTCAAGCCCGATGGCGAGACGAAGTAGTTCTTCCGATCCTCATTCTGGTCGTACCCAATCACAGTTCCGTCGGGAATATGCACGTCGCGGTCAATAATCGCGTGCCGAATCCGGCAATGACGACCGATGTTGACGTGCGAAAAGATGATGCTCGAATCGACGTCCGCATAGCTGTTCACGCGAACATCGTGCGAGAGCACCGAGTTCCGGATCACCGAACCCGAGACGATCGATCCCGAAGCCACGATCGAGTTGATCGCCATTCCCGTTCTGCCAATCTCCCCGAAGACGAACTTCGCCGGAGGATATTGGTACGAGCGCGTTCGCATCGGCCACGATTTGTCGTACAGGTTGAAGATCGGCGTAACACCCGCGACATCCATGTTGGCCTCGTAGTACGCCTCGAGCGTTCCGACATCGCGCCAGTAAAGCGCCCGCTGCTTGTTCTCGTCCACGAAGTTGTAGGCATTGATCTTGAATCTTCCCAGGAGCTTCGGCAGAATGTCATGCCCGAAGTCGTGCTTGGAGTTCGGATCTTCAGCATCCTTCATCAGCTCCGGAAGCAGAATATCCGTGTTGAACAGGTAGATTCCCATCGAGACATCGACCATATCCGGATTGAACGGAGACCGGATCTTGGTCTCCTTCGGCTTCTCGACGAAGCCCTGAACCTCACCGTTCCGAGCCACTTCCACGACGCCGAACGCGGACACCTCATCCGGCGAGATGGGCAAGGTCGCCAACGTCACATCAGCCCCGGATGCGCAGTGCTGCTGCAGCATCAGGCCATAGTTCATCTTGTAGATGTGATCGCCCGAAAGGATGAGGATGTGCTTGGGCTCCTCCGACCCGATCGAGTAGATGTTCTGATACACGGCATCGGCAGTTCCCTGATACCAGGACTTCGAGACCCGCTGCATCGGAGGCAGGATCTCGATGAATTCCCCAAGCTCGTTGGCGACCACAGGACCCCAACCTTCGCGGATGTGCCGGTTCAGCGACAGCGCTTTGTATTGGGTGAGGATGTAAACGTGCCGCAGATCGGAGTTGATGCAGTTGGATAAGGTGATGTCGATGATCCGGTACTGCCCCGCAAATGGCACCGCCGGCTTTGCCCGGTCCCGCGTCAGGGGAAACAACCGTTCGCCGGCACCTCCAGCGAGCAGGACGCCAAGTGTATCTCTCATGTTGCACTTACCTCACTCTTGGTCGACCGAGTACGATCGCCCCGGGTTGATGGAATCATAGGCTACGTGCATCGGATGCAGAAAACAGTGCCGGCGACACCGAAACGAGAGTCTATCACTCAAGCATGAGGCAGAAGGATGAATTTGGAGAGTACTATCCAGGGATGGATCGAAGTGCAGTCGAACTCTCCACGGTATCCCCAAGGAGGGATACGAGAGAGCGTGGAACGCTCTGGTCCCACGCCGTAGCTCAGAGCTCCTGAGGAGCGGAAGAAGAAGTTTCGTCGTCGCTGATGCTGATCCGCAGAGATTTGAGGAAGTTGAGATCGTTGCTTGTGAACTGGCCGATCGCGGAGTCTTCCATTGTCTCGGAGACGGACTCAGCCTCCTCCATGTCGACCTCGTTGAGCCCGATGGTCGCTTCGAGCATCAGGAGCACATCGAAGCCTTGCTCACGAATATTCTTGACTACTCCGGCGATGTGCTCCGACTCCGCGACAGACTCGTGAATCGCTTCGCCGAGCTTCTGAATGAGGTTTTTCACCTTTTGATTCAATGCCACCTCCGGGTAGGCCACATCGGTGAGGCGCGCTACCGCCTGGAAGATGAGCGGCGGAACGGCATGGCGCGCATACTCGGGAGAGTCTCCCTTGATGAGACGATACGCCCAGAGGACACTGCCCGCAATCGCAATCGGCGACACGAGATACACCTTCGTCCGAGGAAAACAGGTCCGAAATAACCGAAGGCCTATGCGACGGTATGGTGATCCGACCAGGCCTGTTCCAGCCGATGCGCAAGCTGGTCGACCGGAACAGCGGACGACGAGGTCAGGCTCGCCGTGCGGCGTGCTCCCAGAACCAGGAAACCCGCGGCAGCCGCGCAAAATGCACCAACCATCCAGAACACACGATTCATAACTTCCCCCGATAGCAATACGGCTCACATCGGCATTCGGATGTGAGCCGATCTCAAGCTTGAGATGCGGAGGGACGCCAAGGAGTTCCCCGGCCATCGCAGATTGACCTCCTCAGCAGCAATTCGAATCTCGCGCGCTGCTTTTGCCTGGACCGCGCGCGCGGATACACTTGGAGGCATGGATCCTGTCCGCTTTGGTCGCGTACTTGGCATTGGAACCCGACTTGCCGGACGAACGCTGGTCGATGCGATCGACGCGGCGGCAACACCCAATCCGCGAAGCCCCACAGGGGAAGGCGAACCGACAGGCAAACGGCCTCCGACTCCGACTCCGACCAGTCGCAATGCGGGTGAGAAAGAGGCGCGGACGGTCAGAGCCGGAGGTCAGGGCGTTGTGCTCCCGCCGGTTCGTGCCGGGCGGTCCGTTCCGCGACCGGCGAACATCGCGCGGGGGGGACGGAGATTTGGAGAGGCGATGTGGGGACCCTTCGCGCGAGCGTCGGGTGTGCTCTGGCTGGAGGTGACCGGGGTCTTCTTTGGGCTCATCGCGCTGTTCGGATTGCAGGGGATGTGGACTCACCGCACAGCCTGGCGGCAGACCGCGGAAGACCACGCCGCGCATCAGCACCTGCTGCTGGAGACGGCCGTGGCAGTAGCATTCGGCTACTTTTGCATCAGTAGCTTCCTGCGAGCCTCGCGGCGTGGTCGGCGGCGGTAGGGTTGTTTGACCCGGGCCGCGAAGGATGCGGCGCTGTCCGCAGAGCAACGCCAGCCGGGAACCAGCGCGCGTAGACTGTTGGCCATGAGGGATGAGGCCATCTTGCATGTGAACGGATCGGGGATTCCCGTGAAGGCCGTCTACAGCGCTGACGATCTAACCAACGCAGGCGAGATCTCGGTCGGATCCCCGGGGGAGTATCCGTATACGCGTGGGATCCAGCCGACGATGTACCGCGGGCGTCTCTGGACCATGCGCCAGTATGCCGGAAGCGGTGATGCAGAGGAGTCCAATCGCCGCTATCACTTCCTGCTTGCGAACGGCACGAAGGGGCTTTCCGTCGCCTTCGATCTCCCCACCCAGATCGGGTACGACTCGGACGATCCGATCGCTCTCGGCGAGGTGGGCCGGGTGGGAGTCGCGATCGACTCGGTCGAGGATATGGAGCGGCTCTTCGCCGGAATTCCGCTCGATGCGATCTCGACGTCCATGACGATCAACGCGACGGCCTCGATCCTGCTCGCCATGTATACCGTAGCCGCAAGGCGGGCGGGGGTCGACGTGAAGAAGCTTGCAGGAACGATCCAGAATGACATTTTGAAGGAATATATCGCTCGAGGAACCTATATCTACCCGATCAAGGACGCAATGCGCCTGGTGACGGATGTCATGGCGTGGGCGGCGACGGAGGTACCCGCCTGGAATCCCATCTCCGTCTCCGGATATCACATGCGCGAGGCCGGATGTACCGCGGTTCAGGAGGTGGCGTTCACCCTCGCCAACGCCCGGGCCTACGTCCAGGCGGCGATCGACCGGGGTATGTCGGTGGATACTTTTGCGCCGCGTATCAGTTTCTTCTTCAATGCGCACCGCGACCTGTTCGAAGAAGTTGCCAAGTTTCGAGCCGCACGCCGGATGTGGGCCAAGATCATGCGCGAGGAGTTCGGTGCCGAGGATCACCGGAGTTGGATGCTGCGATTTCATGCGCAGACCGGGGGGTCGACGCTCACGGCCCAGCAACCGGAGAACAATATCGTGCGAACGACGCTGGAAGCGCTCGCTGCTGTGCTCGGAGGAGCCCAGTCGCTGCATACGAATGGCTTCGACGAGGCTTTGGCGCTTCCGACAGAGCAGGCTGCTCGGATTGCACTGCGAACCCAGCAGGTGATTGCGTACGAGACGGGAGTGACGTCGGTCGCGGACCCGCTCGGAGGTTCGTTCTACGTCGAGGCCATGACGGACGAGATCGAGCGGCGGGCGCAAGCGTACCTCAAGACGATTGCGGACTTCGACGACAACGGGTACGGAATGCTGCGAGCGATCGAGACCGGCTATGTGCAGCGGGAGATTCAGATCGCCGCGTACGCATGGCAGCGGAAGGTTGATGCGGGAGAGGCCATCGTGGTTGGGGTGAACGCATTTCAGAGCGATGAGACGGTGGCAGTGCCGGTGGAGCGGAGGGATGAGAGCCTGGAGAGGCGGCAGGTGGAGAGAGTGCAGATGATGCGGGCCCGGCGGAACCCGGAACGGCATCGTCTCGCGCTCAAAGAGTTGCGAGAGGCCGCAAGCGGTGGCGCCAATTTAATGAGCCCTATTGTGAATGCGGTGGAAAGCAACGCGACCGTCGGCGAGATCAGCAACACCCTGAGAGCGGTTTTTGGCGAATATAAAGAGAATATCGTACTTTAGGGGACGCGTTTTGACGCTCGCCGAAACGTACCGCCGCGGACTCCAGCGACCTGGGGTCGGTGAACCCTGACTCACCCACTGGGGTGAAGGCAGGCGAGGGGTCGCGATGCTATCGTTGAAGAGCAGATCTTAAGTTTCAGAAGGACGAGAGCCATGGCCGAGACGACATCACAACCAACCCCGATTGAGAGTGCCATCCATGCGGTAAAGGACGCCGTTGCCGGATTGCGCAAGACGGCGCTGAACCTCGTTCACCGCGGGCATAAGGCGACGATGGTGGACTTCGGTGGATGGGATATGCCTGTGAGTTATGCCGGACTGATCGCCGAGCACATGGCAGTGCGGACCGGTGTCGGTCTCTTCGACGTGTCACATATGGGCGATATTCAACTGCGTGGCCCCGGGTCGCTGGCTGCGGTCAATCAGCTATGCATGAACGACGCATCGAAGCTGCAGGTGGGACAGGCCCACTACTCCGCGATGCTGTATCCAGATGGAACGTTTGTCGACGACGTCGTCGTCCATAAGCTCTCGGAGAATGACTACCTCATCGTCATCAACGCAGGAACACGCGAGAAGGACGTGCAGTGGGTTCGCAAGCAGATCGGACACATGGGTGGTGTGCATGTGAACGATTTCTCGGACTTCTACACGCAGTTGGCCATCCAGGGTCCGAAGGCGGAGGAGACTCTCCAGAAGCTGACCGACGTCGACCTGAGCGAGATCAAGAACTACTGGTTCAAGTGGGGCAAGGTATGCGGGCTCTACAACGTCATGATTGCGCGCACCGGTTATACGGGAGAGGACGGATTCGAGATCTATATTCCGTCCGATGAACCGACCAGTGGACGTGTCTGGGGCGAGGTGCTGGCCGCAGGGGAAGAGTTCGGCATCATGCCGTGCGGGCTGGGGGCGCGGAACACGCTGCGCCTGGAGGCCGCGATGGCACTGTATGGACACGAGATCTCTGACACGATCAACGTCTTTGAGGCAGGGCTCGGTCGATACGCCAAACTGGACAAGCCTTCGTTCGTCGGTCGGGAGGCGCTGCTTGAGATCCAGGACGCTGGCGGTCCAAAACGAAAGCTCGTCGGCCTCGAGATGATCGAACGCGGAATCGGCAGGGATGGATACCCGGTTTTCTCGGTCTCCGGCGAGAAGATCGGCGAGATTACCAGCGGCTCGCCCGCGCCGTTCTTGAAGAAGAATATCGCGCTGGCCTACGTTCCCGTGGAGCACTCGGGCGTGGATGGTGTGGTCGCGGTTGAGATTCGCGGACAGATGGTGAAGGCGAAGATCGTTGCAACCCCTTTTTACAAGAGGCCCAAGAAGCTGGTCTAGCAGACGACTTGCAATTTTAGAATAAGAGTTGGAGATAAAGAACACATGGCTTACCCAGCAGGATATAAGTACACCAAAGAACATGAGTGGATTTCGATCGACGGCGAGACCGGAACCGTCGGCATCACCGACTATGCGCAGAACTCACTGGGGGACATCGTGTTCGTCGACCTTCCAAAGGTTGGCGATACGCTGAAGGCTCATGCGGTCTTCGGATCCGTCGAGTCGGTGAAGGCTGTCTCGGACCTCTACACTCCTGTCTCCGGAACGGTGTTGGAGATCAATGAAGCCCTGACGTCGGCGCCCGAGACGATCAACACGGATGCCAACAACACGTGGCTTGTGAAACTTGAACTGACCGACGCGACGGAGCTCGATTCCCTGCTCTCTTCGACCGAGTACGACACCTTCATCAGCGAAGAGACCGGACACTAAAGACATGCGTTATCTGCCGAAGTCTCCCACGGATCGTGAGGAGATGCTTGCCGAGATTGGTGTGGGGTCGATCGACGATCTGTTCGCGACGATCCCCGAGGAGTATCAACTTAAGCGTGATCTTTCGATTCCCCGGCAGCATGGAGAATCGGAGATCATCGACCGTTTTCGCGGCTACGCGGAGAATAACGCGGCGGGATATGCGAGCTTTCTGGGCGCCGGCGTCTATCGCCACTACAAGCCGGTCATCATCGACTCGCTGGTTCAGCGAGGCGAGTTTCTGACAAGCTACACGCCGTACCAGCCGGAGATATCGCAAGGTACCCTGCAGGCGATGTTCGAGTTCCAGACGATGATCTGCGAGTTGACCGGGATGGAGATCGCGAACGCCTCGATGTACGACGGCTCCACCGGTGCGGCAGAGGCCATCATGATGGCGGTACGGGTTACAGGGCGCAATGGGGCTGTCATCGCTCGCACTGTTCACCCCGAGTACCGGGAGGTCATCGCGACCTATGCTCAGCATCAGGAGATACCAGTCACGGAGATCGGTTACGCATCCAACGGACGCGTAGACATCGACGCTTTGGACGCTGCGATTACTGCCGATACGGCCTGCGTCCTGATTCAGTCGCCAAACTTCTTCGGAACGATTGAAGACGTCGCGGCGATCGCCGAAGTTGCACACGCGAAGGGCGCGCTGCTGATCGTCTCGATCGCGGAGGCCATCTCACTGGGCATCGTCAGGCCGCCTGCTGAGGCGGACATCGTTTCGCTCGAAGCCCAGTCGTATGGGGTGTCGATTGGATACGGCGGACCGTACTGCGGAGTCATCGCATGCAAGGAGAAGTTCCTGCGGCAGATGCCCGGACGTCTCATCGGCGAGACGAAGGACGTCAATGGCAAGCGCGGTTTTGTGCTGACGCTCTCCACCCGCGAACAGCATATCCGGCGGGAGAAGGCGACCTCCAATATCTGCACCAATCAGGCCCTGGTGGCGCTGATGACGACGATCTTCCTGACCGTATACGGCAAGGAAGGCATGAGTGAACTGGCCGAGCATAACCTGGCCAAGGCGGCGTACCTGAAGACTGCGCTGCAACAATCGGGCAAGGTCCTCTTCGAAGGCGCTCCGCGATTTCACGAATTCGTCATCGATCTGCCGAAGCGTGCCGAAGAGACGAACACGTCTCTGCTCGAAGCGAAGATTATCGGCGGCTTGCCGCTGGCCAGGTGGTATCCGGAGCTCGGAGAGAACGCCTCACTCTGGTGCGCGACCGAGTTGACCACCCGGAAGCAGATGGACGCTGCGGCGGCGGCTTTGGGAAAGGTCTAGACGATGGATATTTCGGAGATCATCGACCAGGAGCTTACCGCGGTCGAATTCGTGACGGACTATCTTCAGCTTCGCTTTGAAGGGCCGCTCCTGACGCTCTATGTGTGGCCGTATGTGCTGACGACGGAGTTCTCGGTTGCCTTCGGCGAGCCGGAGTATCGGAACGCTCTCTGCGCGCAGATCGGGGAGACGGTCGCGAAGGCTTCGCTCGAAGAGGGAGTTGCGCTCACGATCGAGTTTTCGAGTGGTGTCGCGTTGGGCATCTCGCTCCGGGAGGAAGATCTGGATGGTCCGGAGGCGGGAAGTTACTCGTCGACGGGGAGTGTTGGGGACGAAGTGGAGTTTTAGGACGCATCGCAGGTGCAGCAGCAGAGGAGAAGTATGTCCGTTGAGAAGTTTGTAGGTACGCCGAAGAAGGTTACGACTCATGTCAATCAAAATGAAGACCTGATCTTCGAGAAGTCGTCGCCAGGGAAGAAGGCCTATCGGCTGGCAGAGTTGGATGTGCCCGCAATCGACGTCAGTTCGCTTCTGGGCGATTCGCGGCGGAAGGACCTTGGGGTCATGCCGGAGTTGAGTGAGATCGAGATCATTCGGCACTTCACCCGACTCTCGACCTGGAACTACGCGATCGACCTCGGAATGTATCCGCTCGGTAGCTGCACGATGAAGTACAACCCGCGCGTCAATGAAGCTGTCGCCCGGCTGGAGGGGATCGCGGATGCGCATCCCTATCAGCCCGAGGCACTGTCGCAGGGCTGCCTTCAGATCATGAAGACACTATCCGAATGCCTGATCGAGATCACCGGGATGGACGCGATTACGCTGCAACCGGCGGCGGGAGCCCATGGCGAATTCACCGGAATCCTCCTGGTCCGGGCTTATCACGAGAGCAAAGGCAATCCGAGGAAGAAGATCCTGATTCCGGACTCGGCGCATGGCACCAATCCCGCTACGGCTGCGGTCTGTGGATACCAGGTGCAGAACCTGAAGAGCAATGCGCAGGGGATGGTCGATATCGAGGAGCTCGAGCGGCTGGTCGATGAGGATACGGCAGCGTTGATGCTCACCAATCCATCCACCATCGGTGTGTTCGAGAGCGAAATCCACAAGATTGCCGACATTCTGCATGCGAAGGGCGCGCTGCTGTACATGGATGGCGCGAATATGAATGCGCTGGTCGGGAAGACTCGACCAGGAGACTTTGGCGTCGACGTGATGCACCTGAACCTGCATAAGACTTTTTCCACCCCGCACGGTGGTGGTGGTCCGGGATCGGGGCCGGTGGCTTGCAAGGCGATTCTGGAGCGGTTCCTGCCTACTCCGGTGGTGGTGGTGCGGGAGAGTGGGACGCTGGGGCTGGAGTATAACCGTCCGCAGACCGTTGGGCGGGTGCGGATGTTCTACGGGAACTTCGGGATGTTCGTGCGGGCGCTGGCCTACATCCTGGCGAATGGACCGGATGGTCTGCGGCAGACGACCGAGGATGCTGTGCTGAACGCCAACTATATCCGGGCGAAGCTGGAAGGGACGTTCGAGCTTCCCTACACGACGCGGACGCTGCATGAGGTGGTGTTCTCGGATCGGCTACAGGCGAAGCACGGCGTCAAGACGGGAGACATGGGCAAGCGGCTGATCGACTACGGGTTTCATGCATATACGGTCAGCTTCCCGATGATCGTCGCGGGCGCGATGATGATCGAACCGACCGAGAGCGAGAGCCGCGAGGAGCTGGACCTGCTGATCGACGCGTTGAAGCAGATCGCCCGGGAGGCGGTCGAGAATCCGGAGCTGGTGAAGACGTCTCCGCATACGACGCGTCTGCAGCGTCTGGATGAGACGACCGCGGCGCGAAAGCCGATCCTGCGCTGGAAGGCTCCGATCGCGGAGACTCCGCTCGTGGTCGACACAGCTGCGAAGGAGTGGTAGAAGTTCGAGGTTTGCAGGGTTTGAATGTAAGAGGCCGCTCCGGATGACATCCGCAGCGGCCTCTTACTGTATGGCGGGGTAATGGTTATTTGGCTACAGAGACAGGAACATAAACATCGGTGGTCTCCCATTTGACGTGGAGTTCGGTCTTGGCGCCCATGGTGTGGTCGAAGGAGATGCTCATGACCTCCTGGGGGCCGGGGAGAGACTTCTTCATCATGGGGGTGCGGCCCAGATCGTTGCCTTCGGGGTATGGAATTCCCCACTCGCCGGTCTTTTTGCTGACGATGAAGGTCCACTCGCCGGCGGTGGGGAGGGTGAAGAGGGTGTAGGTTCCGGCGGGAACGGTCAGGGTTCCGATCTTGAGATCGACTGGTGTGACGAGGGTCGTGGCGGGGTTGGCTCCGGTGCGCCAGACCTCACCGTAGGGGACAAGGCCGCCCATGATGGTGCGTCCGCGCATGGAGGGGGCGCTGTAGTCGACGGTGATGGACTTACCAGCCAGTGTGACGGAGGTCTTGGCGGGCGGCGAGGGGAGCTTGCCGGATTGCGCGGGCATGTTCATCTCGGCCATCGGTCTGGCCGGTTCCTGGGCGGAGGCGGCGAGGGTAGATATAGCGATGAGGGCACAACAGGCGATGTTGGAGAGGCTGTGGAGGAACATGAGTATCTCGCTTTCGATTTTCTGGTGCGTTTCGGGTCCGGATTGATGCTGCGGCTTGTGAGGGGGCGGTGTCAACTGGGGGTGGGATCGTGCTACGATTCTTAACAGGCGCCCGTAGCTCAGCTGGATAGAGCGGCAGCCTCCGAAGCTGTAGGTCAGAAGTTCGAATCTTCTCGGGCGCACCATCCTTTTCTTTCCTCACGATCAAAAAAATCCCTTGCGAGCGATTAACTAGACGGGGTCATCCCCGTGCCGCAAAGACGAAAACAGCCCCGGAGATGGTCTCCGGGGCTGTTTTTCGCTGGTTCTCTGCTGGTACTTTGTGTGGAAGTCGTGGTTAGAAGAACAGCTTTCCAGTGAGCTGGAGCTGACGTGGGCCATAGAGGGTGCTGCTCGTGCTGGTGGTGGTGTCGAACTGCTGCGCGGTGCTGGCGAGGGGTACGATGCAGCCAGCCGTCGCCCCGTCGGGCAGGTGACCCCACCGGCTGTGGCGCCTGCTTCCGGGTAGTTGAACAGGCCGGAACGAGGGACGACGGCAAAGAGAAGGCCCCAGGAGGTTCTATCTCCGGGGGCCATCTGGGGTTCGTGGGAAGGGTTAGAAGGTAAGCTTGGCGGCAACCTGAAGTTGACGAGGCCCAAAGAGGGTGTTGCCGGTGCTGGATGGAGCTCCGAAGGCGCTGGAACCGGTGGCTGTGTTGGGGTAGATGCACCCCTGGAGGGCCGAGCCCGAGGGTGCAGCTCCGCCGGTGGGACAGTAGGCGGCGACTGCACCCGTTGCGGCGGTGCCGGTGTACTGCGAGTAGGTACTGTTGACGCCCGTGATGATGCGACGGTTGAGGGCGTTGAAGGCCTCGCCGATCAGCTGGAGCTTGATGTTGTCGTGGATTGGGATGTCACGGGTTACACGGAAGTCGAGTTGGTTGTAGCCGGGACCATAGATGCTGTTGCGACCGATCTGCGGAGGACGGCCGGTGGTGGCGACGCCCGAGCCGGAACTGATGGCACCCCCGTAGATGTTGCCGCCCGAGCCGTAGCTTCCTGACCCGCCAGTGTAGATGGTCCCGAGCATTCCGAGGAAGATGGGCTGCCCGCCAGAAGCGGTATACCCACCAGAGAACTGGAAGTCGTCCAGGCCATGCTTGACCCACTTGTTGTCCTGAAAGATCTTCGGCTGGTAAACGAAGCTCATGACGAAGCGGTTGCGGATGTCCGTGTCGGAGTTTCCGTTGTCGCGGCTGGGATGGTTGGGATCGAGGGGAGTGTCGCCACCATAGAAGGTTCCGCTGGAACCCTGGACCTGACCTGTATCGGTGCTGTGGGCCCAGGTGTAGTTTGCGAGGACCTCGATGCCGTTGGCGAAGGGACGCCGGACTGTGACCGCCATCGAGTTGTACCAGGTATTGGCACCCGAGAATCCAGTGTT
Source organism: bacterium (assembly GCA_026225095.1). Lineage (GTDB taxonomy): Bacteria > Acidobacteriota > Terriglobia > Terriglobales > Acidobacteriaceae > Edaphobacter. The sequence continues at coordinate 13,858 of JAMFSC010000215.1, read as the reverse complement.
GTACGACTGTAGCGCCGGGATACGGCGATCCGAGACGAGGTAGACGGGGACGGTGATCTGTTGGAGGACGTTGTGGGTCGTGATGCCGTCAATGACGTTGTAGGTGCGAAGGCCATGAGGCGTCTGGCCGATGAGATTGGAATCCACGAAGATCGGCAGACGGAGACCGCGGGTTCCGACGTATCCGACGGAGAGAGACATCTTTCCGGGGAGAGCCTGTTCGATGCCGAGTTCGGCCTCGTGTGCCAGAGGCGGAACAAAGTTGGGGTCGAGGCCATGGAAGCTCTGGGAGCCGAGTGCACCCGAGCCGGAGATCGCGGGCTCGTTTGCTCCAGTGGGAACTGCAGCGGTAGATAGAGCGGGCCCCGGCGTGGCGAAGGGGACGTTGGGGAACTGAAGTCCCACGGCCGCCGAGTTGGCTGCGGTACAGGTAGAACTACATCCGGTGAAGTTGTAGTTGAGTTGGATGACCCCATTTTCTACGCGCATCGCATAGTAGGTGCTGCCCTGGTTGAGGGCAGAGAAGATACCGTAACCAGCGCGGACGACGGTTCCCGGCATGGGGGTCCAGGCGAGGCCGATGCGGGGTTGGATGCGGTTCGTGTTCTTGATTGTGCTGCTGTAGAGCGTGGAGAGCGGGGGGAAATTGGTGTTGTTCTTGATTGGCGGCGGGGTGATCTGGATGTCGTACCGGACACCTGCGGTGATGGTGAGGTTGGGACGAATCTTCCAGCTGTCTTCTGCGAAGGCGTCGAACATCTTCATCCAGAAGTCATCGAGACCTGCCTTCGAGGCCGGGTTGAGAATGTCGGTGGTCTGGACGAAGCTGGTGAAGTGATAGCCCGCGTAGGGATCTGTATCGCCCGGCTGGCCACGGAAGCTGTCCGCCGCCCAGTTGGCGAAGTTGATGGCGTTGCTGCTTCCGGAATAGTTGTAGATTCCGCCGCCCTGGAAGAGGTTAATCATCACCTCGTGGACGATATTTGCGTCGCCACCGAACTTGAAGGTGTGATGGCCGTGTGAGGTGGAGAAGACATCGGTGAACTGGGTGCGGTGCTCGTCGGGTTCGGCGATACGAGGCAGCGCGTTGGGCATGCCATAGGTGAAGGTTCCGATTCCGACGCTGGGCGCAGCGGCGTTGGCTCCGGCAGTCTCAAGATCGCGGCCGTACTGGAAGTGGACCTGATTGACGGACTGACCGGAGACCTGGGTGGTGAGACCGGCAACGAGAAAGCGCTCGTGATAGCTGGTCGGCCCGTTGGTGGTGGGGGAGCTACCGGAGAACGTATTGGCACCGCTGTAACCGTAGGATGAGTCGAAGTTGGCGAAGTTATAGTCGACGAACATATCGTTCCTCGAGCTAATGTGCCAGTCGAGACGGGGGAAGAAGGTGTCCTGCTTGGAGAAGCGGGTGGGGGCTCCGAAGCCGTTGTTCAGGATGAAATTGACGGCCGAGGTGCACTGGGCGGAGGTAATGGTGGTGGGACATTGGGTGGGGGAGATGTTCGTCCCGGCGGAGTTCGACGCGGTGGGCGCGAGGGTGACGATGTTGTTGTTGTAGTAGAGCGCCTTGCCGACGCGGCGGAATCCATCGTAGGTGAAAAAATAGAAGAGGCGATCTTTGAGAATGGGGCCGCCGACGGAGCCGCCGAACTGCTGCTGCTGGTGGATGGGCTGGGTAAGAAGAAAGGCGGCGGCGGCTGTGTTCGAGGTATTGAACTTGGCGTTGTACTTCGTAAGCGGATCGAGCGCATTCAGGGAAGGGTAGCGGAGATAGTAGAAGAGGTCTCCGTGGATCGCGTTGGTCCCACTCTTGGTGATCGCGTTCACCTGTCCGCCAGCAGCCTGGCCGAACTCAACGGAATAGTTGGAGGTCTCCGCCTGGAACTCCTTAATAGAGTCGAGAGAGTAGACGTAAGGCGCGCCTGAGGAACGGCCGCGGGCCTCGGAGAAGAGCATCTGGTTGTTATTGGCGCCGTCGACGTAGTTCTGGTTGTAGAGTCCGGAGATTCCGCGGAAACTGACGAGACCTGTTCCGCCGTCGGGTACAACGTTGGGAGTATTGAGGACGAAGGCACTCCAGTTGCGGCTGCCGACGGGAAGGTTCCCGATGAGCTGCTGGTCGATCGTCTGGGAGACCTCGGTCTTGTCGCTGTCCAGAATGGGTGTATCAGCGGTGACCCGGACCTCGGTGGAGACGCCCCCGGCGGTGAGGATAGCGTCGATGGAGAGAGTCTGACCGACGGTGAGGACAAGGTTCTTGCGGTCGACCTTGCTGTAGGAGCCGCCGCCGATCACGACCTCATAATGTCCGGGCTGGAGGAAGGATGCTGTGTACTCTCCGGCTCCGGTGGTCGTGATGGTGCGGGAGACGCCGGTGTCGGTGTCTGTAACGACCACCGTGGCATTCGGGATGAGTGCGCCGGTCGCGTCGGTGACGGTGCCGGCAATGTTGCCGACCGCAGAGCTCTGGGCTGAGGCGTAGGTGGCCGCCAGACAGAGGGCGAGAGCGGCGAGGGCGGAAGATAAGCGCCGGATGAGGAAGCTGGGAGAGGTCATAGGTATGGAAAACTCCGTCGGATGGTGCCGTTCGGTCCAAAAAGGTGGGATCGATGGTGGTGGGAATGGCCCGGATGCGTTGCCCGTGGCCGGGTAGAAGCTGAATGCACCGGTTGTGGTGCGGCCTCGAACGTTGTTTTAAGTGATGCTTTAAGGGTCTAGGTATCTGACCGCTGTGTCAAGGACTAACCGTGGTTTTGACAGAGTTTTCTCGCAGAACCGGGTGCTGCGGCGTGCGGCGGCGTCAGATTACTGCAGGCGGTCGGGGATGACAGCGAACTGGATGAGGAGATCGAAGGGGACGATCTTGAGGGTGTTCTCGTGGGTGGCTTCGAGGACGACCGGACAGGCGGCTCCGGCCTGCTGGACCTCCAGCCAGCGGGCCGCGCAGACGCACCAGCGGTCGCCGGGTTTGAGGCCGGGGAATCCCCACTGGGGATGGGGGGTGGACAGGTCGTTGCCGAGGGCCTTCGAGGCGTCGAGGAATTTTTCATCGACGATGCAGCATACGGTGTGGACGCCGAGGTCCTCGTCGCCGGTCTCGCAGCAGCCGGTGCGGTAGAAGCCGGTCATGGGGTCGCAGCCGCAGACATGGAGGGGTTGGCCTAAAACGTTCTTGCCTTGAGGAATGTGGGGCTGGGATTCGGGGGTGGGCATGGGGGTTCCTTCGGGTCTAGTATCCCACCTTTGCCGGGAGGCCGGGGTCCTGGCGCATGAAGAACCCCACCTTATCGACGATGGAACTGTCGGGAAGGTGGGGCTGCCGGTTCTTACGCGGGATCAAGACAGACGCAGATTCCTTTCGGGAATGACGGAAAGAAAAGCGGGACAGAGAGGAGTTACTTGGCGGCGGACATCTGCTGCTGGAGCTGGTACTCGGTGTAGGGGCCTTTGAAGTCTTCGATGGTGAAGTTGGACGGGCCGCCGTGGAAGTGCCAGATGCGGGTGCCGACCTCGTTGATGAGGTCGAGGTCGTGGGTGACCAGGAAGACGGTGCCTTCGTACTTCTGGAGGGCGAGGTTGAGGGCGTTGATGCTCTCGAGATCCAGGTGGTTGGAGGGCTCGTCGAGGACCAGAACGTTGGGCTTCTGCAGCATGAGCTTGCAGAAGAGGAGACGGGCGGCTTCGCCTCCGGAGAGGGCGTTGGTCATCTTGGTGCCCTCTTCGCCCTTGAAGAGCATCTGCCCGAGGATGCCGCGGATGTCTTCCTTGGTGGCGGAGGGGTCGAACTGGTGGAGCCAGTCGGAGGCGGTCATGCCCATTTGAATGGAGCCCTTGTGGTCCTGGGCGAAGTAGCCGATCTGGGCCTCGTGACCCCACTTGACCTTGCCGGAGTCGATGGAGACGTCTTTTTCATCGACGCCTGGTCCGTTGGCGAGGAGGGCCTTGATCATGGTCGTCTTGCCCTGGCCGTTGCGGCCCATGAGGACGATCTTGTCGCCGCGATTGCAGGAGGCGGAGAAGTCGTTGATGACGTGCTCGACCTTGCCGTCCTTCTGGGGGTAGGACTTGTTGACGTGTTCGGCCTCGAGGACGGTGCGGCCGGAGGGGCGGAGCTGCTCGAAGCGGATGAACGGGCGCTGGATGTTGGAGCGGGCGACGTCGGTGGTGGCGAGGCGCTCGACCTCCTTTTTGCGGGAGTTCACCTGGGAGGAGCGGGTTCCGGCGGAGAAGCGGGCGATGAAGTCCTGGAGCTGGGCGATCTTCTTTTCGCGCTGCTCGTTCTGGCTCTCGATGCGGGTGCGAACGCTGGTCTTCTGCTCGACCATGTCGTCGTAGCCGCCGTTGTAGGTGATGATGGTCTCGTAATCGATATCGGCGATGTGGGTGCAGACGGAGTTGAGGAAGTGGCGATCGTGGGAGATGGTGATCAGCGTTCCGTTGTAGCGGACGAGGAACTCCTGGAGCCACTGGATGGAGTCGAGGTCGAGATAGTTGGTGGGTTCGTCGAGGAGCAGGGCCTGGGGGTCGCCGAAGAGGGCCTGGCAGAGGAGGACGCGGACCTTTTGGCCGCCCTGGAGCTCGGACATCTTGCGGTCGTGGAGCTCGTCGCCGATGTCGAGACCCTGGAGGAGGATGGCGGCGTTCGATTCGGCCTCGTATCCGTCCTCTTCGCCGACGATGCCTTCGAGCTCGCCGAGGCGTGAGCCGTCTTCATCGGTCATCTCGGGCTTGTTGTAGATGATCTCGCGCTCTTCGAGGGCGGCCCAGAGGGGTTTGTTGCCCATGATGACGGTATCGATGACACGGTAGGCGTCGAAGGCGTACTGGTCTTGGGAGAGGACACCGATCTTGCGGGGGCGGACGACGGTTCCCTTCTGGGCCTCGAGCTCGCCGGTGAGGACCTTCATGAAGGTGGATTTGCCGGCGCCGTTGGGTCCGGTGAGGCCGTAGCGGCGACCGGTGGTGAAGGTGACGGAGACATCCTCGAAGAGGAGCTTCTGGCCGTAGCGCATGGAGACGTTCGAAACGGAGATCATGGGTTCAATCCTGTGGGAGACTTGGCTCGGGTGCTGGGATGTGTCGGCTCTGGGCCTGAGTATTCGATGCGGGTGCGGCTTTGAGGCTTCGGAAAGGGGTGCGGGCGATGAACTTCCCAACGGGAGGGGATGCCTTCCGCGCCGATCGAAGCCTGGATTCAGCTATGGGAGAGTCGGGAAAAGACCCGCATTTCACCTAGCTAACAGTATACAGGCTTCGCCAGATACAGGCTTCGCCAGCTTATTCAGCGTGGGCGGGTTTGCGGGATTGCGCGTGGGGCTGCCATGATGGGAAGGCATGAAAATGGATCGGGACCACTTTGAACCGCGTTGGCCGGCGATGCTTGCGCTGCTGGCTGTGGGTGGGCTGCGGCTGGCGCTGCCGGAAGTTCTGGCGATCGGGCCGGCGTGGCTGTTGCTGGTCGTCGTGGGGGGACTGCTGATCCCGACGATCTGGGCGCACCATGCGGGAAGCTACACGATGAACCGGATGCTTGGTTACGCGGTGACCTCGGTGGTGACGCTGGATATGGTGTGGTCGCTGGTTCTTCTGCTGCGGGCGCTGGTATCGCACACGTTGCAGCCGGTGGAGCTGCTGCGGTCGGCGGCGGCGCTGTGGATCGCGAACATCCTGGTGTTCGCGAGTTGGTACTGGCGGCTGGATGCGGGGGGACCGCATGCGCGGGAGATCAAGGGAGCGCATACCGATGGAGCGTTCCTGTTTCCGCAGATGGCGCTCGATGCGGAGGCCAGGGTCGAGATGGGCGAAGATCACTGGAGCCCGGGGTTTATCGACTACCTCTTTCTGGCGTTCAATACGAGTACAGCCTTCTCGCCGACGGACTGCCCGGTGCTGTCGAGATGGGCGAAAGGACTGATGATGGTGCAGTCGCTGATCTCGTTTTCGACCGTGGTGGTGCTGGCGGCGCGCGCTGTGAATATTCTTTAAGTGCCAGGTTCTGCCGGACGGGCCCACCACGCGTGGGGCGGTCACTTCGTGACGGGTATACCGCTTCGCCTGGGCCTCCCGAGGGTCGGCGTGCCGTGGGTCTTTCCGTCCCTGGAGACATCCAATCGGAGAGGTGACTATGCAGATTGGGATTGACAGCTTTGCGGCGGTGGAATCGGACCTGACGACGGGCGAGTTTGTAGGGGCGGAGCAGAGGCTGCGGAATCTGCTGGACGAGATCGTGCTGGCCGATGAAGTCGGACTGGATGTGTTCGGGCTGGGGGAGCATCACCGGAAGGAGTATCTGGACTCCGCTCCGGCGGTGATTCTGGCGGCGGCGGCGGGACGGACGAAGCGGATCCGGCTAACCAGCGCCGTGACCGTGTTGAGCGCGGCGGACCCGGTGCGGGTGTTTCAGGAGTTCGCGACGCTGGACCTGCTGTCGGGTGGGCGGGCGGAGATGGTGGTGGGGCGGGGCTCGTTCGTCGAATCCTTTCCGCTCTTTGGCCTGAAGCTGGAGGACTATGACTCGCTGTTTACGGAGAAGCTGGACCTGCTGCTGGCGATTCGGGAGTCGACTGAGGTGCACTGGTCGGGCAAGCACCGGGCTGCGCTGACGGGGCAGGCAGTCTATCCGCGACCGCTGCAAAAGGAGATCCCGATCTGGCTGGGAGTAGGTGGGACGCCGCAGTCGTTTGCGCGGGCCGGGGCACTGGGGCTGCCGCTGATGGTGGCGATCATTGGAGGGGAGCCGCATCGGTTTCGACCGTTGATCGACCTGTATTACGAGGCTGGCAAGCGGGCGGGATTCGAACGCGATGCGCTGAAGGTCGGGATTCATGCGCTGGGATATGTGGCGGAGACCAACGAACAGGCGGCGGACGAGTTCTTTCCGGGGTACGCCGCAGCATTCACGAAGATCGGGCGGGAGCGGGGGTGGCCTCCGGTCACGCGGCGTCAGTTCGATGCCCTGCTGGGGCCAACAGGGGCATTGATCGTGGGCGATCCGGAGACGGTGGCGGAGAAGATGCTCACGGTGAATGAGGCGCTGGGCGGGCTTGCTCGGCTGGACTTCCAGATGAGCGTCGCGAATCTGGCGCATGGGAAGTTGATGAAGGGGATCGAGTTGCTGGGAGCGGAGGTGGCTCCCAGGGTGCGGGAGCGTTTGGGACACACAGTCCTGCCGGACGGGCCCGCTGCGCGCGGGGCGGTCACTTCGTGACTTGTATACGGCTTCGCGTGGTGCTCCCGATGGTCGCAAATGAGATGGTGGGTCTCAGGGTTGGAAGACGAGGCGCGTGGCCTTCTCGGGGGTATTCCATAGGGATTCGACATCTTTGAGTGGAGCAGTCTTGATGTTGATCTGGAAGGGCTGCTGCGCGGCTGATTCGAAGAGTTCGCCGATTGCCTGCCGGATCTGCGGCAGCGAGGCACTGCCGAAGCCGCTGCCGAGAATTTCCAGTCCAGAGCTGCGGAGGGCGCTTCCGGGGAGCGCGACGGTTCTGCCGGCACTCTCGCCGATCTCGACGTAACGGATACGAGGGGCGGCCTTCGAGAGACCCTTCTGGGCGACGGCGGCGAAGACGGCCTCGGCGGGTGGGCCCCAGAGATAGTCGAGGACGACATCGACTCCGGATTCGGCGATCTCCTCGCGGAAGGCTTTGACGAGTGCGTCGTGATCCTGATCGAGCGAGATGGTGGCGTCGGCGCCGAGGGCCTGGGCCTGTTCGAGGGCCTGCGGGTTGCGGCCGGCGGCGACGATGCGCCGGGCTCCGAGACGCTTGGCGATCTGGACGGCGAGATGGCCGGCTACGCCTGTGGCTCCCAGGATGAGGACGGACTCGCCGGAAACAAACCTGGCGCGCGCGGCGAGGGCGACCCAGGAGGACATGCCGGGGTTGACAAGGGCGGCGGCGGTGGCGTCGTCGAGTGCTTCGGGCAACGGCAAGCACATGGGGCCGGCGACGGAGAGTTCGGCGAAGGTGCCGAAGGGGCTGCGGGCGGAGGCGAAGAACACGCGGGACCCGTCTTCGAGGCGGCCAGCTCCGTCCAGCCCGGGGATGATCGGAAGCTCTCCTGCACTGCCGTAGTGGCTGCCACTGGCGAGCGAGCGGACGATGGGGTGGAGACCGGTGGCGGTGACCCGGACGAGGCGCTCACCTTCAGCGGGGACCGGGTCGACAAAGGTCGCGAAGCGGGGAGGCGAGGAAAAGGAATCGACGACGGCAGCGTCCATGACGCGGTTCTCCTGGGTACGGTTCTACGGGCGGCGTATCTTCTGGCTGCGTTTGGATGCCTCGTTGTGAGGAGACGATTCAGGACTGGCTCAAGATTGGCCGATGATGACGCCGGCTGCGAACACCAGCCCTCCTCCAACGATGACCTGCAGGACCGAGAGGGCGAAGCTGGTGTTGAAGTAGCGATTGCGGATCATGGCGATGATGATGAGCTCGATGCCAACCACAAAATAAGCCCAGAGCAGCGCGGTGTGGACGTTCGGGATGAGGAAGGGGAGGGTGTGGAGGAAGCCTCCGATGAAGGTCATGAAGCCGGTGACGATGCCGCGGAAGATCGGATTGCCACGCCCGGTGAGTTCGCCATCGTCGGACAGGCCCTCGGAGAAGGCCATGGAGATGCCCGCGCCGACGGCAGCTGCGGCTCCAATTAAGAAGACGGTATGCGAGTTGTGAGTGGCGAAGGCGGTGGCGAAGATGGGTGCGAGGGTGGAGACGGACCCGTCCATCAGCCCGGCAAGACCCGGCTGGACGATGCGCAGGACGAAGCTTTTGTCATCGCCGATAAGGGTAGTCAGTTCGGTGAGATTGGGCAGCGACTCGGACATGGAGCTTAGTGTAAAGCCCCCGGTGTTAGCGGGACGATCCGTTTAGTGGCTGGGGCGAGGTCTCATTCATGAGATCGACGATCTGTCTGCCGGACAGTTCTCCGGCGTTCTCCGAGTGTTCGAGGAGGCCGCAGACGTGGGCGACTGCCTTGATCAGGCGGGCCTGCTTGGGATCATGCTCTTTGGTCTCGAGACGGGAGTAAATGTGCTCGATGCGCGAAACCCGGTAGGCGGACATGCCCTCTTCGTCCGATCCGGGAAGCAGGACGATCTCCCCGGGGCGGGGCAGTGTATGGAGGGTTTCGAGCGAGACGAGATTGACAGTAGTGCCGTCGTCGAGGACGAATTCGAGGCAATTCTTGCTGTAGATCAGGCCTGCGCGGGCCAGCGCCGCCTCTTGCCGAGTCTTCCACGCCTGGTAGTAGGTGGCGATGGCGGTGGGAAAACCGAGGAGGAAGCCGAGGAGGCTGGTGAAGGTCGAGATGGCGCGGATCGGAAACATGGATCGTCTGCCGTGGAGAGATTGAACAACCCCTGTTGAACGGAAGTCACGATCAGGATGCCACAGAAGATGTGCATTTGGGAGCCGATCTTCGATGCGGAGGCACTTTGCGACGAACGCAAAACGGCCTGCCGGAGTCGAGCAGGCCGGCAGGCCGTTTGTAATACCAGTTGGAGTTAGCGGCCGCGGGTTCCGCGGTTGACGCGGCTGGCTGCGCTGCGGTTGCCGGTGCGTGGGCCACCGGAGCCACCTGGGCCGGAGCGGCCTGCGGATCCGTTGCCGCTGAAGCCGCGTCCGCCGGGACGGGGACCGTTCGACGGAGTGCTGCGGCTGGCGAAGGAGTTCGGCGTCATGGGCGTAACGGGATCGTTACCGCGCCACGCACGCGTCTCCATCTGGAGTACGTCGCCGGTCGCCGGAGAGGCGAGATCGACGGGCTTGTTGCGCTCTTCCTTCTGGAGATTCTTGTCAGCCTCGCGCCACTCGAACTTGATCTTCAGTTCGCGCTCGAGCTTGCGTGCGTCGGAACGCTCCTGGGGCATGACGAACGTGGTCGCGACGCCCTTCTTGCCGGCGCGGCCGGTGCGGCCGATGCGGTGGACGAAGTCATCGGAGGCATTGGGCAGGTCGTAGTTGACGACGTGCGCGATGTCGTTGACATCGATTCCGCGGGCGGCGACGTCGGTGGCGACGAGGACGCGATGGCGGCCCGAGGCAAAGCCCTTGAGGGCTGCCGTACGCTGCGACTGCGAGCGATCGCCGTGGATGACGTCGGCGTCATGGCCGAGCTTCTCAAGCTTCTTCGAGATGCGGTCGGCTCCGTGCTTGGTGCGGGAGAAGACGAGGAAGGTTCCCTCTTCTTCGCGCAGCATCTGGTCGAGCAGCCCGAGCTTCTGGTCCTGCATGACGGTGTAGACACGGAGTTCCACACGGTCGGAGGGCTTGGAGGTGGTTCCGATCTCGATCCGGACGGGCTTCGAGACGTAGTCCTTGACGATCTCGCGGATGTTGGCGTCGAGGGTCGCGGAGTAGCACATGGTCTGGCGGGTCTTGGGCAGGGCTCCGACGATCCGCTTGATGGCGGGCAGGAAGCCCATGTCCAACATGCGGTCGACTTCGTCCAGCACGAGCATCTCGACGGAACCGAGATTCACAGACCGGCGACGCAGGAAATCTTCCAGGCGGCCAGGCGTGGCGACGACGAGACGTGGGCCACGATCGAGCTGGTCGAGCTGGTTATTCTCGCTCAGACCACCGCAGACCAGGACGGCATCGTTGCGGACGCCGGGGACGAGCTTCGCATAGGCCTCAAGAACCTGCATGGCGAGTTCGCGGGTGGGCAGAAGGATGAGGGCGCGGATGGGATTGCGCTTGCCCTTGGTCGAGGGGACCGAGGTCGCGTCCATGCGCTCGATCATCGGGATGAGGAAGGAGAGGGTCTTGCCGGTGCCGGTGGAGGCGGTGGCGAGGATGTCCGCGCCTTCGAGGGCGGGCGGAATGGCCTTGGCCTGGACGGGCGTGGGGGTCTTGAATCCGGCGGCGTGGAGACGTGCCTTGAGCGACTCGGAGATCTTGAAGTCGTTGAAGTGGACGTCCTTGAGCAGGGGGAGGCCGGTGGTCGAGTCGATCTCGATGGCCTCTGGGGCAGTGACGTTGGATGCTGGGTTGATTTCCGAGGTCGAGGAGGTGGGATTCTGTTCTAGTGTTGCGGAGGTCAAAGTGATTCCTTATAAGAACTTGGGGTGAAGAAGACCGGCGAAGGGATGCAGGAGATCTCGAGCGCGCCTGGGGCGTGTTGGATATCTATGGATTCAAGTAGTCAGCATTGCTGTCGTTGAAGCCGAAGCGCTGCTGCTGCACGGCGAGGCCTGGTCCGATGACCGAGCCTTCCAGCCAGAGCAACCAGCGCGACTTCGCATCTTGTATGCGGAAGGTATGCGGTGGTGAGGCGTTATCGCGGTCTCTGGCCAAACCCGAATCCACTTCGTGTCTTTGCCCGCGATGCCTGTGGCCGAGATAGCCCACAGAAAGAGCTTAGCACGCTTTGTCATAGATGGGAAGCGCTGTTTGGAGTGACGTCCAGCAGCCTAGCGTTCAATGCGGAGCCACTGCCCGGTGGTCTCGTCCCATTGCCGCAGGGGGCGGGCGGGGATGCCGGTGGCGATGGTGTTCGGCGGGATGGGACCCGTCACCACGGAGTTGGCTCCGATGATCGACCCGTCGCCGATGTGGGCTCCGGCGATGATGGCGCAACCGTCGCCGATCCAGACGTTGCGGCCGATGGTGACCGTGCGCTGGCTGGAGAGGGGGCGCTCCACGGGACGCTGGGTCGGTGGGCTCTGGCGGGGACCGGAGTAGATGCCGTGGGCATGGTCGGAGATGATGACACGACTTCCGCAGAGCATCCCCTCCGCGATGGTGATGGACAGGGTGCAGGCGATGTGGACCTGGTCCGAGACGTTGCAGTTGGGGCCGATGCTGAGGCTTGGTTCGTACCGGTGACCGGCGAAGGACGTCACAGCGTGGAGCCAGAGACCGTTGCCGGCGGAGAAGTTTTCGCCGATGTGCATGTGGGCCAGGCCTTCGAGCTTCGGGTGTTTCCCGATGCGCAGGCCGCGAGTGCGGAGGCGGTTGGCAAGGAGGCGGTCGCGGCTGCGGCGAATGGCGGCCCCGATTACCTTCTGGAATAGAAGGAAGAAGCCGTTCTCCCGCGCGAAGTCGGCGAGCGAATCGGACGGTGCTGGAGGTGTGATCTCTCGGTTCGACATGCGCTTCCCTTCTTCCGCGATGGTACGCCTGGGTACCTCTTCCGGTTGATCGGCAGGGCCTGACGTTTTGGCGAGCGATGGCGCTTCTAGGTACACATCTACTGCGACGATCGGCTGGATCGGGATGGGATGACCAGCGATGAGCCTGGCAGGCGGGACGTCCCGACGTTTTACGGGGCCATTCTCTTTGCCTGGGATCCAGAGTGTTCGCAGCAGATCTTCGTGGGGGAACACGTTTTCCGATTCGATACAAGTTGACTGGCAATTTTGAACGAAACGAGACACCGGCTGCGCGCATCCTAGAGGCATGAGCAACACTCGTGGAATGCGCGCTTCTCTTGACATGCCTCCGATGACGGAAGGGACCGAAAACAGGGCCGCAGAGATGATTCCCACGATGGGAATCGGACCGGCTTCGCGCCTGTGGTGGCAGGACGGAGTCATCTACCAGGTCTATCCGCGGTCGTTTCAGGACACTTCCGGGGATGGAGTTGGGGATCTGGCGGGGATCCTGTCACGGCTGGACTACCTGATGGCGCTTGGGGTGGATGCGGTTTGGATCTCGCCTTTCTACCCATCGCCCATGGCGGACTTCGGATACGACGTGTCGGACTATACGAACGTCGATCCGCTGTTCGGGACGCTCGAGGACTTTGATCGGCTCGTGGGTGGAATTCACGATCGGGGGATGAAGCTGATCCTCGACTTTGTGCCGAATCACACGTCGGATCAGCATGCCTGGTTTGTAGAGAGCCGGAGATCTCGTCAGAGCAGGAAGCGGGACTGGTACCTGTGGCGGGATCCAGCGCCGGTCTCGGCTTTTAACGATGGACCGCCGGAGACACGTCCTCCCAATAACTGGATGAGCCACTTCGGAGGGCCGGCCTGGACATATGACGAGGCGTCGGGGCAGTTTTATTGCCACTCCTTTCTGAAGCAACAGCCGGACCTGAACTGGCGGAACCCGGAGGTTCGGGAGGCCGTCTACGACGCGATGCGGTTCTGGCTGGAGCGTGGACCGGGCGGGCGAGGGGTGGACGGATTCCGGATGGACGTGCTCTGGCTGCTGATCAAGGACGATCAGTTCCGCGACAACCTGGCGAATCCGGAGTGGCATGCGGGGGATTCGAGCTTCTGGAGCGTGTTGCCGACCTACACCGCGGACCAGCCGGAGACGCACGAGATCGTTTCCGAGATGCGGGCGCTGCTGGACGGATACGGCGGAAGCACGGAGGCCCCGACCCCACGGGTGCTGATCGGTGAGATCTACCTGCCGCTGGCGGACCTGGTGCGGTACTACGGTCTGCCTGGGCCGGGTGCGGGCCGGTTGAACGGGGCGCAGATGCCGTTCAACTTCCAACTGATCCAGACGCCGTGGAGCGCGGAGGCGATCGCAAGGCTCATCGAAGAGTATGAAGGCCTGCTGCCGTCGGGTGCGTGGCCCAACTGGGTGATGGGGAACCATGATCAGCCGCGGGTGGCGACCCGGGTGGGGCCGGAACAGGCCCGGGTGGCGATGATGCTTCTGCTGACGCTTCGCGGAACTCCCACGATGTACTACGGGGATGAGATCGGGATGCAGGACGGACGGATCGCACCGGACCAGGTGCAGGATCCGGCGGAGAAGAACCAGCCGGGGATCGGGCAGGGCCGGGACCCTGAGCGGACGCCGATGCTTTGGGATCACACGGCGCAGGCTGGATTCACGACGGCGATTCCCTGGCTGCCGGTGCATGACGACTACCCACACAGGTCGGT
>JAMFSC010000037.1 GCA_026225095.1 bacterium | reverse complement strand
CCCATCGCGCGAAGGCCTCGGTGTCGCTGTTGCTGGCGGAGCCGGCGAGACGGGCGACTCCGCGATGGCGTGCGAGCAGGTTCCACGCATCGGCAGACATGCGGGCCAGAGACTCGGTGGCGGGGCGGGTGAGGCGGCCGGCGAGGACGGAGTCGTCGGTGATGATGGCGCGCCAGAGCGACTCTTCCTGGGTGCGGTTGAGGAGCATCTGGTCTGCCGTGCCGTTGAGCAGGAGGCGATGCCAGAGGCCGGCCAACCACGCATCCCAGGAGAGGACCGCGGGGGGTGCCCAGCTAAGGAGGCCGAGGTCGCGGTTGCGGCGGTCGATGCTGAGGCGGAGGGTCTGGGCGGCGCGCAGGTTTCCGGTCAGGACGGTGGCGCCGCGCTCCAATGCGGCGATGACTGCGGTGGGGATCCCGAAGGCTTCGTCCATGCTTCGTTTATACGCCTTTTCTACGCTTTCACGCACGTTGGCCGGGGGCGTCTCGCGATGCTGCGGGAGAGCGACGGAGGCTCATGGCAAGCAGGGCCAGGGCGGCGGCAAAGGGGATTGCGAGCGCGATCTGGAGCGAGCCGCTGCGGGTGGAGAGGACACCCATTCCCCAGGGCAGGGCGGCGGCTCCGAGTCCGGAGGCGGCCATGACCATGCCCGCCTGGCTCGCGGTGGGTCGTTCGGCCATCAGCAGGGCGAAGGTGGCAGGGAAGAAGGGCGCGAGCGAGAGGCCCAGGAGGGCAGCCACGACAGCAATGGCGAGACCACCGTGGGCAAGGGCGAGGGCGGCGACGCAGAGGGAGGACGCAAGCAGACCGAGGCGCTGCAGGCGTTGCTCGGACAGGCGGAGCATGAGAGCCGATGATCCGGCTCGGCCGACGGTGAGGGAGAGCCAGAGGAGGAGGGTCGTGTAGGCGCTGAGGGTGAAGGAGGCGTCTCCGTAGCGGAGGGCGAAGGTGGTGAGCCAGCCACTGAGCGAGGTTTCGAGACCACCGTAGAGGAAGAGCAGACCTGCGAAGAAGGCGAAGCGGGACCAGTTGAAGGTGGCTCCGGTTGAGTCGGGTCGCGTCGGTGTCTGCTCGAGAAGTTTGAGTGGGGCTCCGCGAGGGTTGGTGAGGATTTCGAGAAGCAGCCAGGCCCCCACGAGGGCGAAGGCGGCGGCGAATCCCTCGATGACTCCGCGCAGGGAGAAGCGTGGAAGGAGCCAGGCTGCTCCGACGGCGGAGAGCATGGCCCCAGCGCTGAAGGAGAAGTTGAGGAGGGCCAGGGCCGATCCGCGACGCCCGATGAAGCGCTGCCCGGCGAGGATGTTGATTGCGGTGATGATGCGTCCGATCCCGAAGCCGCCCAGCGCGAGCGCCACGCAGCCGGCTGCCATGCCGGGGGCGATGGCAAAGCCGCAGAAGCCGATGGCGGAGGCTGCGAATCCGATGACCAGGCCGCGTTTGAGATGACGGGTGACGGTGACTCCGCCGACGAAGGCTCCGCAGAACTTCGCGGCCATGAGCAGGCCGCTCTGGGCGTCGAGCAAGTTCCACTGGCGGGCGAGGAGGGGGAGGATGGGGCCGAGGAGAGCAGTTCCCAGGCCGGCGAGGAGGAGTCCGGCGTGGAGGGTGAGGAGGGACGGCTTCTGCTGTTCAGGCGGGGAGTCCTCCGTGGTGGCCGGGGGCGCAGGAAGGGCGGAAAAGTCCAGAGACTCTTGAGCGGATGGATGGGTGGGTGGCTGGCCTGACATGGTCAGCTCCGCCGGGCGACTGGCGCCATACGTCCTGTGGATGACATTTCGACGAGCGTACCACGGTCTGCGCTCGCCGGTTCATAGGGATGCGGGGGTGACTGCCCGTCGTGCGGCTATGATAGGCAGGTCAGGAGATTTCTTCGATCGTGCGCTGCAAGCCCCTTCTCATCCTTCTCCTTTTTCTGGCTGTGCTGCCGGGCTGCCGGCGGGCAGCTTCTGGTCACGATGCTTCCGGTTCGATCCCGTCCGGGCAGAAGAGCTTTCCGGTGCGTGGGCGGGTGGTCTCGACCGACGCCGCGAACGGCGAGGTCACGCTCGATGCGGAGGCGATTCCCGGGTACATGGAGGCGATGGCGATGCCGTATAAGCTCGCTGCGCCGAATACCCTCTCAGAGCTGCATCCGGGTGATCGGATTACGGCGCGGCTGCTGGTGGATGCGACGCGGGGGGATGATTCATCGGGATATCGGCATCCGCGGCTCGACCAGATTGTGGTGGTGGCGCAGGCTCGTCCGGACTACAAGCCGGCGGTCCAATACCATGTGCCGCAGGCGGGAGATCTGGTGCCGGACTTTCACCTGCTGAACCAGAGCGCGCGGCAGATCCATCTGGCCCAGTTCAAGGGCAAGGTTGTGCTGCTGACTTTCATCTACACGCGCTGTGCGCTGGCGGACTTCTGCCCGAGGATGTCACGGAACTTTGCCGAGATCGACAAGGCGCTGGCCACGGATTCGAAGCTCTATGCGCAGACGCACCTGTTGAGTGTGAGCTTCGATCCGGCCTACGATACGCCGAAGGTGCTGCGGAGCTATGGCGGGGCTTATACGGGGCGTCTTGCCAGGGAAGACTTCGGGCATTGGGACTTCGCCGCGCCGTCTGCTAAAGATCTGTCGGCCGTGACGCAGTTTTTCAATGTAGGGGTGACGCCGGGGGACGGTCCGGGCAACCTGACGCACTCGCTCTCGACGATCCTGATCGGCAAGGATGGGCGGATTGTGGCGTGGTATCCAGATAACGACTGGAAGATGGATGATCTGGTTGCGCAGGTGAAGAATGCCGCAGCGGCTTGAGGCTCGGCCGGTTCTTGTAATCTGGTCGAGACGACAACCTGCGGGGCATCGCTCTTCAGCACACCATTCGCAGGGGAAAGAGGATTTGTAACCTATGTATAAGCTCACTATCGTCTTCGGCGTTCTACTCATCCTGCTCGGCGTCGGCTGTTACGTGGCGACGGGGAGTTCGCATCCCACTTCGCTGATCCCGGCAAGCTTCGGGCTGGTGCTCGCGATCCTTGGGTTTCTCGCGAATACGGAGGATGCGAAGAAGCGGATGCTGTGGATGCATATCGCGGTCACGGTTGGGCTGATTGGCTTCCTCGCCACGATACGATCGGTGTTTCAGACGATCCAGATTGGGCGAGGTGTGCTGTATGCACATCCGGTGGCGATCGAGGAGAAGGCCGGTATGTCGTTGCTGTGTCTTCTGTTCGTGGCTTTCTGTGTACGGTCGTTCATCAACGCGAGGCGGGCGCGGCTGGTCTAACGTCGATCCGTCCTGATTCAGACCGCGACGACATCGGCTAACGGAGAGAGTGGGCTGGCTGCGGAGCGACTGGCGTACACTGGAGCGATATGGCCTCTTCGTACGGAACCTCCAGCTTCGGAACCGGGATGCGGGCCGCCGACGGGCCTTCTCGCGGGCCGGGACGCGCCGCGACAGCACGTCTGACTGCAACACGGCCCAAACCCAAACTCAAGAAGATGCTTCCGGAGGTCTGGAAGCTGATCAAGCCACGCCGTTTCCTGCTCGCGGGAAGCTTCCTGATCATGATCGTCAATCGGGCGAGCGGGCTGATTCTGCCGGCGTCGACGAAGTACCTGATCGATCGCGTGATGGGTAAACACGATCTCGCCATTCTGCCCTGGATCGTGGGGATCGTGGTGTCGGCGACCATCCTGCAGGGTGCGACGAGCTTTATCCTGACGCAGCTTCTGTCGAAGGCCGGGCAACGCCTGATCGCGGAGCTGCGGACGCAGGTGCAGGAGCACATCGGCAGGCTTCCGGTCGCGTTCTACGACGAGAACCGCACGGGGACCCTGGTGGCGCGCATCATGACCGACGTCGAGGGCGTGCGGAACCTGATGGGGACCGGCGTGATCGACTTCTGCGGCGGCATTCTGACGGCGATCTTCGCGTTCGGATACCTGGTCCACTTGAGCGTGAAGATGACGATGCTGACGTTCGTCATTCTGCTGGCGTTCGGGCTGATTCTGCAACGTGCCTTCAAGACGATTCGGCCGATCTTCCGCGAACGGGCGAAGATCAACGCCGAGGTGACGGGGCGGTTGACGGAGTCGCTGGGCGGGGTTCGCGTGGTGAAGGGATACCATGCGGAGGCGTCGGAGTCGCGGGTGTTCGCGGCGGGTGTCACTCGGCTGCTCGACAATGTGATCTCTTCGCTGACGGCGCAGTCGATGATGTCGCTGGCCTCGACGGCGGTGCTTGGCGTGGTGGGTGCGCTGATCATGTATCTGGGCGCGCATCAGGTGGTCGATGGCAAGCTGACGACCGGCGGATATGTGACGTATGTGATGTTCCTGGCGTTCATGATCGCTCCGATTGCGCAGCTGGTTTCGATCGGCACGCAGCTGACGGAGGCCCTCGCCGGGCTCGACCGGACGACGGAGATCCTGAGCGAGGCGCAGGAGGACTCCGAGCCCTCGCGGTCGCTGGCGCTGAGCGAGATTCGCGGCGACATCCGATTTGAGAACGTCAGCTTCAGCTACGAAGAAGAGAAGGAAGTGCTGCACGAGATCAGCTTCGAGTCGCTTCCGGGAACGGTGACGGCGCTGGTGGGATCGTCGGGATCGGGCAAGTCGACGATCATCTCGCTGGTATGCGGATTCCACACCGCTGGGTCGGGGCGCATCCTGGTCGACGGCCATGACCTGGCGACGGTGCGCCTCTCGAGCTATCGCGAGCAGCTTGGCGTCGTATTGCAGGAGACGTTCCTGTTCGATGGGACGGTGCGGGAGAACGTGCTGTTCAGCCGGCCGCAATCGACCGAGGAGCAGATGCTGGAGGCGTGCCGGATTGCGCGGGTGGATGAGTTCGCAGAGCGGTTTCCGGAGGGCTACGACACCGTAGTGGGGGAGCGCGGGGTGAAGCTCTCAGGTGGTCAGCGGCAGAGGATCTCGATCGCGCGAGCGATCCTGGCGAATCCGCGCATTCTGATTCTGGATGAGGCGACGAGTTCGCTCGACTCCGAGTCGGAGGCGATGATCCAGGCAGGGCTGCAACACCTGATGAAGGGGCGGACAACGTTCGTGATCGCGCACCGGTTATCGACGATCCGGAGGGCGGACCAGATCCTGGTGGTCGAGCAGGGAAACATCGTCGAGCGCGGGACGCATGAGGAACTCTACCGGATGCAGGGTCGGTACTACGATCTGTATACGCGGCAGCATGGACTCGAATCGAACCTGTTTCTGGCGCCCGGTGAAGGGGATGGCGAAGGCGATAAAGAGGCGGAGTTGACGGCTAAGAGCTGAGGGAATGATATGGCGCTTCTGATTACGAATGAGAAGACCGAGCGAGCTGTGATTGCGCTTGCAAGTGCAACCGGTGAATCTGTCGATGTGGCGATCGAGAAGGCCGCTGAAGCACGGTTGAGACGTCTCTCGACGGAAGAGCGGGGCGTCGCCAGTCCAGTGGATATGGAAAGGGTCTATGCGCTCCTTCGCGAGATTGACGCGATGCCGACCATCGATCACCGAACGCCGGACGAGGTCCTTGGCTATGACGAGAATGGACTGCCAACCTAGTGGTCCTCGATACCTCCGCGATTATCGCCATTGTGTTTGACGAGCCTGAGCGGGACTCTTTCCTTACGAGTCTTGAGGCGGATCCGATCCGTTTGGTATCGGCGGTCACGCTCGTCGAGGTGGAGATGGTCTTCAGTCGAATCCGAGGGGAGGCCGGAGTGAATCGGCTTGAACTCTTTCTGTCCTTGTTCCATGTGCGGGTGATTTCATTCGATGTCGAGCAGGCGATGTTCGCTCGAGACGGATTCCTCCGGTACGGCAAGGGCAGGCACAAAGCTGGCCTCAACTTCGGTGACTGTATGACGTACGCGCTGGCGAAGCAGACGGGAGAACCCCTGTTGTTCAAAGGGGACGACTTCGGGCATACGGACCTTAGGTTCGCCTGGGAATCTCCGATCAAGTCCGCCATGTTGACTCCCCCACAGCGCGAGACTGTCCGATAATCGAAGCCGCAGCATACCACTTTCGCAAATCAGGTTTCTGTCCAGTTTTTCCAGACAAAGTACCATGAAGTGCCCATCGAAAGTCTCTGGTGAAACATTGATATTTCGGCAACTGCCTCCCATAACCCCTTTAGAAAGCCACGATTACAGGCATGCATCCAAAATGATGCAAAACAGACCACTTTATGAGAAGAATTCTACCCAGTGGTCCTACCTCTCGTGCCGTCCGCGAGCTATAGCTGTTCTCCAATCGCTGTGGTCGTCAGGGCTGAAGGCCCGTCCTATACCAGCCCAGGCTGAAGGCCTGGGTTTCGAATCGCGAAAGGACTCAGGGCTGAAGGCCCGATCTATAAGGAGCGGAACCACACCTCCAGGAGAATCGCTCTAAATCAAAGCAAATCCCTGTTCTCTTAATGTCCATGGAAATGCTTCGTGATTGATTCAGAGGCTCCTTAGTACTCGATGCCGAGTTCCCGCAGCAGGAAGGCGTCGTCGAAGGCGATCTCCTTCAGATAGTCGTATCGGCCAGAGGCTCCGCCGTGGCCGGCGTCCATGTTGATGTGGAGCAGGAGTGGGGTGTCGTTGGTCTTGATGGTGCGGAGGCGCGCGACGTACTTTGCCGGCTCCCAGTACATGACCTGTGAGTCGTTCAGGCTGGTCTTCACGAGCATCGCCGGGTACGGGCCCGGGGCGAGGTTGTCGTAGGGCGAGTAGGAGCGCATGTAGGCAAAGGCCTCGGCCTCGTTGGGATTGCCCCACTCTTCGTACTCGGCGACGGTGAGGGGCAGCGTGGCATCTAGCATGGTGTTCATCACGTCGACGAACGGGACGTGCGAGAGGACCACGCGGAAGAGATCGGGGCGCAGGTTGACGACGGCTCCCATGAGGAGTCCTCCGGCGCTTCCGCCTTCGATGGCGACACGGTCTTTGGCACCGTAACCTTCGTGGACCAGGTGCTCGGTGGCGCTGACGAAGTCCTGGAAGGTGGCGCGCTTGACCATCATCTTGCCGGCATCGTGCCAGGCGTCGCCCATCTCGCCTCCGCCTCGGATGTGGGCGTATGCGATGACGACTCCGCGGTCGAGGAGCACCAGGCGCGTGGCGCTGAAACCGACCGGAAGCGCGTACCCATACGAGCCGTAGCCGTAGAGGTAGAGGGGATTGGTCCCGTCGCGATGGAAGCTCGCGCGCTTGTAGACGAGCGAGATGGGCACGCGCACGCCGTCTTCGGCGGTGACCCAGACTCGCTCGGAGGCATAGAGCGCGGGGTCGAAGCCGCCGGGCACATCCTGTTGCTTCAGCAGGATCGAAGTTCCGGTGGCCGGGTCGTACTCATAGACGGAAGCGGGTGAGACAAGCGACTGGTAGCTGTAGCGGAAGACCTTCGTGTCGAACTCGGGATTGGCGGAGCCGCCTGCCGTGTAGGTCGGTTCGGGGAAGGCGATCGGCTGGGGCTTGCCGGGGGAGCCGTCTTCGAGGAAGTGGTAGACCTCGAGCACAGGCAGGCCCTCGCGTCGGGTGGAGGTGACGAAGAAGGTTTGAAAGAGGTCGAAGTCTTCGAGGGGAACCTGTTTCTCTTCTGGCAGGAACTCGGCCCATTGCTCGCGTCCGGGGTTGTCGACCCGGGCGGTGACGATGCGGAAGTTCTCGCCGGTGTCGTTGACGCGGATGTAGAAGAGCCCGTCGCGGTGGTCGACCGAGTACTCCTGGTCGTCGATGCGGGGGGCGATGAGCTTGAACTCGCCAAGCGGGTCCGATGCGGGCAGAAAGCGGGATTCGCTGGTGGTGTGGCTGCCCGCTTCGAGGATGAGGTAGCGGGTATCGCGGGTCTTGCCCAGGCCGAGGTTGAAGCGCTCGTCGGGTTCGTGGAAGACGATGACGTCCGACCCCTGGGGCTCGCCCAGCATGTGACGGAAGAGGTGGTCGTGACGCTTGGTGACCTCGTCTTCGGTGGTGTAGAAGAGGGTTCTGCCATCGGCGGCCCACTCGAACGATCCGACGCGTTCGGCGTGATCGGCGAGGTCTTGGTTGGTGCGCAGATCCCGGATGTGGAGGGTGTACTGACGGAAGCCCGTATTGTCGGTGGAGTAGGCAAGGAGCCAGCCATCGGGGCTGATGGCCATGCCGCCGACCGCCATGAAGGCCTGTCCTTCGGCCAACCGATTGACGTCGAGCAGCGTGACCTCAGGCCCGGCCTCGGCGAGAGAGCGATCTCCAAGTGCCTCCCTGCGGCAGTGGATCGGATACTGCAGACCCTCGACGGTACGGAGCAGGTAGAACCAGCCACTCTTCCGATACGGGACGGACTCGTCAGTCTCTTTGATATGCGACAACATCTCGGCGTATAGTTTCGCCTGCAGATCCGTCGTCGATTTCATGGCGGCATCGGTGTAGGCGTTCTCGGCGGCGAGATTCTCGAGGACCTCGGGCGAGGTCTTGTCACGCATCCATCCGTACTCGTCCAGTAGCTGCGTCCCATGGATCTCGATGGTCTTCGGTTCGCGGCGGGCTACGGGGGGCTTCAGGGCATTCTCGGTCACGACAGACTCCAGCTGACAGGATACCGCGCCGGGCCGATGGAAGGTGAGGATGGCTGGCGGAGGCAACCATCGGGCATCTGTCGACACCCAAGAAGGAAGCGCTGATCTGAAACTCAAACTCAGTCGCGGGCTTGGATTTATCCCCTGTGATCGCCGTCATCTCGTTGTAGATGTATAAGGAGCAAAACCATGGCACTCCATTGCAAGGTATCGATCGGCACGAAATGGCAGCGCCTACCGCGTCAGGCCTCGAATCTGGTTCTGGGAGCCGGTTTGATCTTCGCGCCGGCGATTGTGGCCCAGACCCCTACCGATCCGACACAAAGCCAGCAGCAGCCGCAGCAACAGACCCAACAACAGCAGCAGCCCAGCGTCGCCCATGGGGCCGGTTCTATGCCGGTACAGCAGGATTCGATGCCGACTCCCGGGATGACGGGCGAAGAGTTGAAGGATAAGGTGTTCCTGCGCATGGCGGCGCAGGGTGGCATGGCGGAGGTGAGGCTGGGGCAGTTGGCTGCGGACAAGGGCGCAAGCGACGCAGTGAAGAACTTCGGAAGCAGGATGGTCGCGGACCACACCCTGCTGAACAACCAGATGAAGCCGATTGCCGATTCGATGGGGGTGCGGCTGCCCAAGGAGATCAGCAAGGAAGATCAGGCTGAGTTCGATAAGCTCAGCGCTCTCTCCGGCGATGAGTTCGACCGGGAGTACATTACGGCGATGCTGAAGGATCATCACAAGGACGTCCGCGAGTTCCGCATTGAGTTGACCGCGACGACCGATCCAACATTGAAGGATGCCGTCGAAGCGGGCGAGAAGGTGATTCGTGAGCACACGCACATGATCACGGAGATCGCTAAGAGCAGAGATATCCCGATTCCGGGGCACCATGGTGCGGAGACCGCGAGTCCACAGTGACGGAAACCGGGGCGACGGGAGGGGAGGGGAACCGGCGTGAGGAGCAAAGCGTAGAATCATCTGGATGATGTGGCCCCGAAGAGTTGCGCTTGCGGTTGTACTTTTCGTTGGCCTCCTCGCCGTATCTCAGGCCGAGACGGTTGCTGGCCTGCCCGCGCCGACCGGGTATGTGAACGACTTCGCCGGCGTCCTGAATCCACAGACGAAGCTGAATCTTGAGGATCTGTGCACCCAGGTCGACCAGAAGGCCCACGCCCAGATTGCGGTTGTCACCATCAAGACCATCGATGGCGATCAGTCGGTTGAGGAGTTCGCGACCGCGCTCGAAGAAAAGTGGAAGGTGGGGGCGAAGGGAACGGACCGGGGCCTGCTGATGCTCTTCGTGATGACTCCGCGAAGGGGTCGGATCGAGGTCGGATATGGTCTCGAAGGGATCCTCAACGACGCCAAGGTAGGAGATATTGGTCGGACCATGGTCCCTGCGGCGAGGGCAGGGGACTACAACACGGCGATTCCCCTAGGGGTACAGCAGATCGCGCAGGTGATCGCCCTGGATGCGGGCGTCAGCATTACCAACGCGGTGCCCGTGCACCAATACCATCGCCGACAGGCTCAGCAACCGGTTCGGATCAATGCATTCCAGGTGCTGATCGCCGGCGCGGCGATCGTCTTCATCCTCTTTGTCCTGGTCAAGACCGGCAACATCGGCCTGATCTTCTTCCTGCTCGGCAACATCATGGGCGGGGGTGGCGGCAGGGGAGGGGGGCGCGATGACGACCGCGGCGGCGGGGGGTTCGGCGGATTCGGTGGAGGTAGTTCCGGCGGCGGAGGAGCCAGTGGCGACTGGTAGGCGGGGCCTGCGATTCAGGAACAGTGCTCACCGAATTCTCGTAGAGAACAAGTAGAATCAACCGCAACACAAGGATTTAGAAGGTATAGACAGGAAGAAAGGCAAGAGGAACACATGAAATCTCTCTGGATCGGTCTTGGAGTCGTCGGCGTTATCATCGTCCTTCTGCTGTTCGTTGGTGGAAGCTACGTCAGTACGAAAAATACGCTGGTGCAAAAGAACGAAGAGGTGGATCGGCAGTATTCGCAGGTCAATGTCGCGCAGCAGCGGCGTCTCGACCTGATTCCCAACCTGGTGGCATCGGTAAAGGGCTATGTCAACGAAGAGACGACGGTACTCACTAATATCGCCAATGCGCGCGCGGCGGTGATCGGGGCGACCGACCGGGCCAGCAGCATCCAGGCCAACAATCGGCTGGACGTGGCGCTGAGCCCGCTGCTTCGTCTGCAGGAGGCGTATCCCAATCTGAAGGGCAATGAGCAGTTCATCCGGCTGGAGGACGAGCTGGCTGGAACCGAAAACCGCATCGCGGTCGAGCGTGGACGATACAACAAGGACCTCGAGGACTACAACGTCTACGTCCGGCAGTTCCCGAACAGCCTGTGGGCGGGGATGGCCGGCTTCAGCTACCGGAACGAATACTTCAAGGGAGACCCGAGCAACAGCGTCGCCCCGAAGGTCGACTTCGGCAAGTAAGTGATCTCAGGCACAAAAAGATGGGCCGTCGCGCGATGCGACGGCCCATCTTCCGTTGCAGGAGGGCGATTCTATTTGCTGAACGCCCCAACGGCCGATGCTTCGTCATCCTTGACATCGAACACGGTGTAGAGCTTGGTGATCTGGAGCAGGTCGTGAACCTTCTTGGTCAGGTTGAGCAGCTTCAGTTCGCCGCCGGCGTTCTTGACCGTGGTGAAGGCGCTGACCAGTTCTCCAATGCCCGAGCTGTCGATATAGCTGATCTCGCCCAGGTTCAGCAGAATCTTGTTCGATCCCTTGGCCAGCACGTCGCGCACTGCGTCACGCAGTGTGACGCTGCCTTCGCCGAGGGTGATACGGCCGCTGAGATCCAGAATGGTGACTCCGTCCACCTGACGGGTTTTTACTTTCATACTCATGATCTGTTGGTCTCCTTAGGTCCCCGGCTGCGCGGGTGTGCGGTGCTTGATAAGAGTCAGTTCGGTTCCGGGGTGTAGCTGGCGAAAGTTTACCTCATCCATGAACGCTCGGATAAGAAAGATGCCACGGCCGGAGCCGCGGAGGATGTTTTCAGGCGCGAGCGGATCGGGTATCGTCTCCGGGTTCAACCCTGCGCCCTGATCGCTGATGCGGATAATCAGGTCTTCCGTTGTGGTTTCGAAGGCTGCGACGATGTGCTTCTCAGGATCGTACGCGTTGCCGTGAAGAACTGCATTGACCGCGGCCTCGCGCACCGCCATGGCGATATTCGGTACGGTATCTTCGTCAAAACCGGCGCGCTCTGCGTATTCCTCTGCCGTCTGTTCCACCTTGTTGACGCTGGCGAGTGAAGAATCCAGCGTATAACTGACGCGGCTTGTCGTATGGTCGGCCAACTCGGTCCTTTGGGAGGAAAGCACTCCTGCGGTGGCACTTCGATGGTTCTGCACGGGCTGGCTGCACCAATGCCTCGATGTTGGCAGTTTGCTTGGCGAGCGCGCGGATGTCAAGGCGAACTCTTTGCGCGGGCTCAGGGAAGCTCCCGCCGGTAACCTGATTTACGATGACTGTACGAGGATATTCCTGATGAAGCACCTGGCAGTCGCGGTTTTGTTTGTGCTGTTGTATGTGCCGGTGGTGGTGGCGCAGCAGACTCTTCCATCTCCCGCGCTGCCTGCGCCTCTCCAGCAGATGCCTTACTCTCCCTCGCTCGATCTGACGAGCCTGGATCGTACCGTCGACCCGTGCAACGACTTCTACAAATTTTCCTGTGGAGGATGGATCAAGCGGAATCCCATCCCGGCCGACCAGGCTGCGTGGAGCGTTTACGGCAAGCTGACGGACGAAAACCAACAATTTCTCTGGGGAATTCTCGAGGCCGACGCGAAAGCGACCGAACGGACGCCGGTGCAGCAGAAGGTGGGTGACGCCTTCGCCGCATGCATGGACACCGCTACGATCGACAAGCGGGGCCTGGAGCCCCTGGCCGGGGAAATGGGAACGATCGACAGCCTCAAGGATCGCATTTCCGTTGCCTTTGCCATCTCTCGCCTCTCGCGCGAGCAGCCCGGCTCGTTCTTCTTCAACGCTGGCGCGAGGCAGGACCCATCGAACTCCAACTCGATGATCGCCGATGTGGAGGCGGGGGGGCTGGGGCTTCCGGATCGCGACTACTATCTGAAGACCGACGCGAAGAGCGTCGAAGCGCGTGCGAAATATCTCGCGTATGTAACGCAGCTTTTTGTTCTGGCGGGAGAATCGTCCACCCAGGCGGCCACGGATGCCGCCGACGTCCTGCGCATCGAAACCGCGCTCGCCAACGCTTCGCTGACCCGGGTCGAGCGCCGCGATCCCTACAAGCAGTTCCACAAGATGTCGGTGTCAGATCTCACTGCACTGAACCCGTCGGTTGACTGGAAGAGCTTTTTCGCCGATCGCAGCCTTGCGGATCTCTCGGCCTTGAACGTGTCGCAGCCTGCGTTCCAGAAGGCGGTCGACGCCGAGATCAAGGCGGAACCGCTTCCGTCGTTGAAGTCCTACCTGCGATTTCATCTGCTGACTGCGGCCGCTCCCTCGCTGTCGGCGCTGTTTTACCAGGCGAACTTCGACTTCTTCAGCGGCTACCTGCGTGGGACGAAACAGGCTCCGCCGCGCTGGAAGCAATGCGTCCGGGTGGTTGATCGTGGGCTCGGTGAGGCGCTTGGCCAGGAGTTTGTGCGCCGGACTTTCGCGGCAGAGACCAAGCAGAAAACGCTGGTCATGACTACGCAGGTGGAAGCCGTGATGCAGGACGAGATCGAGCACTTGGACTGGATGAGCCCCGAGACCAGGAAAGAGGCGCTGCGCAAACTGCACGCCATTCGCAACAAGATTGGCTACCCCGATACCTGGCGCGACTACACGAAGCTGACCATTGATCCGCACGATTTCTTCGGTAACACAGTACGCGCTGCGCGGTTTGAAGACGCCCGCGACTGGGCCAAGGTGGGCAAGCCGGTCGACCGCAACGAGTGGGGGATGACACCGCCGACGGTGAACGCTTACTTCAACCCGCAGATGAACGACATCAACTTTCCGTCGGGCGTGCTGCAGCCGCCGCTCTTCGACCCACGCCTGGACGATGCGCCGAACTACGGAAATACCGGGTCGACGATTGGACACGAACTGACGCACGCCTTCGACGACCAGGGGCGGCAGTACGATGCCGAGGGCAATCTGAAGGACTGGTGGACGAAGGAGGATGCGAAGGGATTCGAAGATCGCATCAACTGCCTGCGCGACCAGTTCGCCCAGTATGTCGTCGTCGATGACCTTCACATCAACAGCAAGCTGACCAGCGGCGAGGATGTCGCAGATCTGGGTGGAACGCTGATCGCCTATATCGCATGGAAGCACCAGACTGAAACAATGCGGCTGAAACCCGTCGACGGCTTCACTCCCGACCAGCGCTTCTTCATCGGCAATGCACAGTGGGCGTGTGAAGATGTACGTGAGGCGAACCTGCGGCTGAATGTGGCGACCGATCCTCACTCGCCCGGATTTGCGCGGATCAATGGGATCGTCAACAACATGCCGGAGTTCGCGGCGGCCTTTGCGTGCAAGGTGGGCCAGCCAATGGCGAAGGCCAAGGTTTGCCGGGTCTGGTAGCTTCCCGGCCGGTTTGTGAGTCAAAAGAAGCAGGGAAGGGGAGCGGATGACCAGACATGCGAATCAAAGGACCAGCGTCTCCGCCCTGATGGGAGCGCGGATCAACGGTGCGGACGGCCGCATGCTGGGTTCGGTGCGTGAGTTCGCGGTGGCGCCCGCGGACGACGCGTGCCACATCTACGGACTGGTGCTGCGCCTCGGCAGTAGTGCGAAGGACATGCGTTCCTCGCTGGTTCCCATTGCTGGCATGCTGCAGGCGGATAAAGGGTTGCAGCTTCGCGAAGGCACGGAGGTCATCGAGATCCCGGATGCGGACGTATATCTTCTGCTCGAACGTGATCTGCTCGATCAGCAGATCATTGACGTGAATGGACACAAGGTGGTCCGTGTCAACGACGTGGAGCTGATCTGGGAGGGCTGTCTCGACGGCACGGATCACCTCTCGCTGCGCATCGCGGAGGTGGAGGTCGGCCTTCGCGGAGCTGCGCGACGCCTGCTCAAGGGTCTACCCCAGGCATCAGTGGACCGGTTCGCCGCGCGTCTGCCCGCCAGCGTCATTCCCTGGGACTTTGTCGACCTGATCGACCGCGATCCATCGCGTCGGGTGAAGCTGAAGATCGAGCAGAATCGCCTGGCCAGCATGCATCCGTCGGACATTGCGGACATCCTCGAAGAGCTGGGACCGGCCGAGCGGCACGCGCTCTTCACCTCGCTCGATGAAGAAGTCGCCGCCGAGGCGCTCGAAGAGGTCGACCCAAAGATGCAGCAGGCGCTCATCGAGCAACTCGACTCCGAGCAGGTCGCCGGCATCGTCGAGGAGATGGACCCAGGCGCCGCGGCGGACTTCCTGTCGGAGCTTTCTGACGAGCGCTCGGAGGCGATCCTCGAAGAGATGGACCCTGAGGAGCGACACGAGGTCGAGGAGCTTCTGGAGTTCTCCGGAGACTCCGCGGCGGGACGCATGACGACCGAGTACGTCGCACTGCCCGATACTTCTCTTGTCTCGGACGCGATCAAGGCGCTCGCGGAGTTCGAGGGAGACATCGAGGTCGTCACGGACATCCTGCTGCTCGATTCCAACGGGCACCTGCGTGGCTTGGTCCCCATCGTTCGGCTGCTGCTTTCAAAGCCCGAGGCGACACTCGCCAGCCTGCCCCAGGGCCACATTGTCACCTGCAACGTCGATGCCAGCGGCAAGAAGGTGGCCGAACTCTTCGACAAGTACAACCTGCGTTCGCTCTCCGTGGTGGACGACGACAAGCGCCTCGTCGGCGTCATCCACGCCGAGCAGGTGATCGCCCATCTGAGGCACAAGCATTGAGCATGACGGATCGGCCCTTGAAGATTCTGTACGCCGCAGACCTGAACCGGGAAAATACAGCGCAACATCGGTTGTGGGCGCTCGAACGGCTGGGACACACGGTCAGCCCGTTCAACTCGCTGGCGTTCAAGCCGGCTGACGGGCTGACAGCGAAGATCATGTTTCGCCTGGCAGCCGGGCCACACGTCATTCGTTTCAACCGTGAACTGTTGCGGGCGGTCGAGGCCGAACGGCCGGATGTGTTGTGGACCGACAAGTCGCTTTCGTTGTGGCCGACGACGCTCGACCGGCTTCGTGCGATGGGCATCGTGACCGTCAATTACATGATCGACAATCCGTTCGGACCACGCCGAGATCCCGGCTGGCGCCTGTACATGAAGAATATTCCGCACTTCGATCTGCATGTTGTACAGCGTGATCGCAACATCGAGCACTACCGCGAGCGGGGAGCGCGCGATGTGATCAAGATCCAGACCGCCTACGAGCCCACCCTGCACTACCCTCCACCGCCTGGCTGGAGTGACGCCGATCGTGATCGCGACGTCTCCTTTATAGGTACACCCTATGACGATCGCCCCCAGTTCCTCACGCGCCTTGCCAGGGAGTGTGGCTTCTCAGTAACCATCTCCGGTGGTCTGCTTTGGAAACGTGCGCTGGGACAGGACGCGGCTGCCACACTTTATCGCGGTCATGGTGAACTGTACCTTGCGGAGTATCGCGAGGCCATCTGGCGGTCGAAGGTCAACCTCAGCTTCATTACCCATTCCAACCAGGACGAGTTCGTGCACAAGAGCTTCGAGATTGCGGGATGCGGTGGATTCCTGCTCGCAGAACGTTCCGAAGGCCACATGAAGCGTTTTGAAGAGGACGTGGAAGCGGTCTTCTTTTCGACGTTTGAAGAATGTGCCGACAAGATTCGCCGGTACCTTCCGGACGAGGCGGCCCGCACCCGGATCGCAGCCGCGGGCCGAGCCCGGGCCGAACGGGATGGGTACAACAATGACCGGCAGGTGGGCCTCGTCATCGAGCGTGCCCGTTCGCTGATCGCAGCCGTGCGACAGGCAGCGGGAGTGGCTGCTTGACCCGGGACCTGGAGATTGAACGGCCTGACCAGGATTCTGTCGCGGAGATCTGCATCGTCGGCTCCGGCGCGGCGGGAATCGTTCTTGCGGTGGATCTTCTGCAGCAGGGCAGACGCGTCCTGTTGCTGGAGGGCGGAGGGGCGGAGGTAGAGGAGCGGTCGCAGGATCCCTACCGCAGCGTGGTCAGCGGCCTGCCGCATCGCGGAATCCATACCGGACGCTTTCGCGCCAAGGGAGGTACTACCAATCGATGGGGCGGCCAGATCCTCGAGTTCGAGCAACGCGACTTCGAGAAGAGAGCCGCCGTTCCAGCCAGTGGATGGCCCTTTCCAAAGAGTGAGCTGACTCCTTTCTACCAGCGTGCGCTCGAACTCGAAGGGATGCTAGGAGTGACGCTCGATGATGCTTCGGTCTGGCGTGAGATTGGTGTCGCACCACCGGAGTTCGATGGCCTCGAACCATACTTCTCCCGCTGGACTCCCGAACCGGCCTTCACCCGGGTGCACCGCAGAGCGCTCGAGACCGATCCCAACCTCGACCTCTGGCTGCACGCAAATGCTGTCGAGCCCATGATCACCGGCGACCGCATCACCGGGCTGCGCTGCTGCACGCTGACCGGCGTGGAGACCGTCTTTCGGGCCAGGACCTTCGTGTTTTGCCTGGGTGCGATTGAGAGCTCGCGCTTCTTCCTGCAGCCGCGTGCGGACGGCCTGCCCTGGAATCGCTCCGGACTGCTGGGCAAGCACTATCAGGATCACATCGATGCCAATGGAGGCGAGGTCACTCCACTCGATCCCGGGCGCTTCCACCAACTCTTCGACAACGTCTTCAGCCACGGCTTCAAGTATCACCCCAAGCTTCGCCTCGCACCACACATCCAGGAAGACCGCGGAACGCTGAACGTTGCGGGCACCATGTACTTCATCTCCGACGCCGACGAGGAGCTGGCACGTCTCAAGACCACAGCCAAACGGATCCTGCGCGGCCGCATGCGAGAGATCACGGCAGGCGATGTATTTCACGCTATCGCGAACCTTCCCCTGCTGCTGCGCCAGGTTGCGCGCTACAGCATTCAACATCGGGCCTACAATCCTCCTAAGGCGACGATCAAGTTGCGCGTGCACTGCGAGCAGCAGCCCGACTCGCCCAGCAGCATCAGGCTCTCCGACGAGCGCGACGGACTCGGGCTGCTGCGGGCGAAGCTGGACTGGCAGATCACCCAGCACGAACTGGCCACCATGCGAGAGTATGTTCTGCAGGTGAAGGAGGCGCTGGCCAGGATTGCGACCATCGTGCCCGATCTCGACCTCATGTCCGGGAGCCCTTCCTTCCTGGCCCGCTGCGATGACAGCAATCACCACATGGGAGGGATGCGGATGGACGATGACCCTCTGTGCGGTGTGGTCGACACCAACCTGAGGCTGCACGGAACTGATAACACCTACGTCTGTTCGGGTGCGGTTCTACCCACTTCGAGCTTCTCCAATCCCACGCACACCGTCCTCGCGCTCGCGATACGCCTGGCCGCGCATCTCAACCAGCACGTCCTTTCCGCTCCTTCCGCGGCCGATCTGGGCTAAGCTCAAAGCAGCAACCTCGCACCAGGAGAGCCGGATGCAACAGATCGCGCTGGGAACGACCGGCCGCACGACGACACGCCTGGGCTTCGGATGTTCAAGCGTCATGGGAGTCCTCAACCGCAAGGAATCTCTGGCGATGCTCGAATCGGCCGTGGAAGCAGGAATCACGCACTTCGACGTCGCGCCCTCCTACGGGATGGGCCAGGCCGAGAGCTGCCTTGGTGAGATCCTGAGCCGATATCCCGGTAAGCTGACCGTGACTACCAAGTACGGCATCCCCCCGGCCAAAAATCAATCCTGGATCAGCCTCGCCAAGGGAATTGCGAGACCTCTCATCAAGCGCGTTCCAGCGCTCAAGAAGCAACTCGCCGGAGCCGCGGGAAACATCACGCGGAACGATCAGAAGGCAACTTTTACCGCTGCGGAGGCAAGGGCATCGCTCGCACGGAGCCTGGCTGAGTTGAAGACCGATCGCATCGATATCTTGCTGCTACACGAAGCGACAGCGGCCGATCTGGTGGATGAGGGTCTGCTCCGTTTCCTCGAAGACAAGGTGGCTGAGGGCGCCATCGGGTCCTTTGGCGTGGGCAGCGGAGGAGAGAAGATCCCCGCGCTCCTCGCCGAGCGGCCGGCCTTCTCCCGCGTCCTGCAGTATGAGTGGTCCGTGCTCGACGCAGTCATCCCATCGGGCCCATCCTTTCGAATCCACCATCGCGCACTCACAGACAACTTCCGCGCCCTGCACGCCGCACTGATGGCGAACCCGGCTACTTGCCGCCGCTGGTCCGAGACCACGGGCCAGGACCTCAACCAGATCGAGATTCTCGCCAACCTGATGCTCAAAGCTTCGCTGGTGACGAATCCGGATAGCGTCATTCTCTTCTCCTCAAAGAGCTCCGCCCATGTGCGTGCCAACGTCGCCGTCGCCGGGGATGTAACCCTCGAAGAGCCTGCGCACCACCTGCACCAGCTCGTTCAATCCGAGCGCGATGCCATTCTTCCCCCGGCGGTGCACTGAGATGGCCACCTCTACCTGGCGTCGCTGGCGCATGAGCATTGTCATGTTTCTGGCCGTGCTCGGCCCGGGATTCATCACCGCCAACGTCGACAATGACTCGGGCGGCATCTTCACCTACTCGGCGGCCGGGGCGCACTACGGCTACACGCTGCTCTGGACGATGATCCCCATTACCCTCGCCCTCATCGTCGTGCAGGAGATGTGCGCGCGCATGGGAGTGGTCACCGGCAAGGGCCTCTCCGACCTCATCCGCGAGGAGTTCGGCCTGCGCATGACCTTCATCATGATGATCCTGCTGGTCATCGTGAACTTCGGCAATGTCATCGCCGAGTTCTCGGGGATCGCCGGGTCCATGCAGCTCTTTCACGTCAGCAAATACATCAGTGTACCCATCTGCGCGGTGCTGGTGTGGGCGCTGGTAGTGAAAGGGAACTACAAGAGCGTCGAAAAGATCTTTCTCATCGCCAGCGTCTTTTACATCGCCTACATTATTACGGGTGTGCTCAGCGGGCCTAATTGGCACCTGGCGATGATCCAGACGGTCAAGCTTCCGCCGCGCAACGTGTGGCGGGACCGCGACTATGTCTATATGACGGTAGGAGTTATCGGTACAACGATCACCCCCTGGATGCAGTTCTATCTGCAATCCTCGATCGTCGACAAGGGCGTCAGCATCCGGCAGTACAAGGCCTCGCGCCTGGATGTCATCGTCGGATCTGTCTTCACCGATATCGTCGCGTGGTTCATCATCGTCGCCTGTGCGGCCACACTCTACACCCATGGCGTGCGCGATATCAACGTTCCTGCCGACGCTGCCGACGCCATGAGGCCCCTGGCTGGAAACTACGCCTTCATCCTCTTCGCAGCGGGGCTCTTCAACGCGTCTCTCTTCGCCGCGTCCATCCTTCCGCTCTCGACCGCGTACACCGTCTGCGAGGGCCTGGGCTTTGAGAGCGGGCTCGACAAGAGCTTCGGCGAGGCCAAATTCTTTTACTGGTTCTACTCGCTGCTGATCGCCTTTGGCGCTGCGATCGTTCTGATTCCGAACTTCCCGCTGGTCCGCATCACGATCCTGTCGCAGGTGCTCAACGGTGTCCTCCTGCCGGTCGTGCTCATCTTCATGCTCAAGTTGATCAACAAACACGATCTGATGGGTGCTTACACGAACTCGCGCTGGTTCAATGTGATCGCATGGACGACCTCCATCATCGTAATTGGCCTGACGATCGTGATGATGGTTCCGATTGTGCGCGGAATCTTCGTCAAGTAGGGGCTACAGGAGGCGGCCTTCGGATAGATCCCGGATCAGCCCAAGGTCCGCCGCCAGGAAGTCGAACTGCGGCAGTTCCTCGAGCTTAGACCAGCGCATATCATTGAAGATCCGGTTCTCGAGCGCTCCCCCGAACTCCCGAACGACGAAGAATTGGAGATCGATCGTACCCCCGTTTCGGTACTTGTGGCGCACCCGGGAGACCCGCTTGCCGATTACCGCCTCGATCCCAAGTTCTTCATTCAACTCGCGAACCAGGGCCTCTTCGGCGGTTTCCCCAGGCTCGATCTTGCCCCCCGGAAACTCCCACTTCAAGCTCATGGGCTGATCCGGCTTCCTCTGGCAGACGAGCACCTCCGTCGTCGGCCCCGGGAATCCCTGGCGCAGGATCAGCGCTGCCACCACAAGCCGCAGCGGCCGGTGAATCGTCGAATCGATCCGTGAGTCGAGCTTGCGTATCGGTTCTTTCACGTCTCTCAGTTTAGACGGGAATGCCCTCCATTAAGTTGATGGCGCATCTACATCGCCAGCAATCGGTTACATGTGCTGCGGCATCTGTCAGAGACCTGACATCACCGAGGCGGGGTAGTAGACCGCCCACCCCTCTCGCGCACTCCGCTCCACCAGCGCCCCGGTCGGGTTTACCGGGAAAGCTCTCCGGGCGATCGCCAGCATTGCCGCATCGTGCACGGAGTTCCCGAAGACCGCGTCCGGAGCCTCGATTCCCACTCGGGCAAGGGCCTCGACCTTCCCTTCGTCTGTCGGAACCTCGATCAGGTCCCGCGTGACTACGCCGCCGACGACCTTCACCCTGGCCGCCAACACGCGTTCCGGCGGGATCGCAAATCGCTTGACTCCTTCCTCCACCACCCAGTCGCAGGTTGAACTGACCGCCCAGACCTCTACGCCCTGCTTCTGCAGCTTGGTCACAAGCTCCAGCATCTCCGGAAAGATGTTGCTCTCGATCTTCTCGGCGAAGAAACTCCGCGCGGCCTCCCGCATCTGCTCCTCGGTCAGCCCGGCGAAGACCTGCACCATCTCCCCGCAGATCGCAAGCTCAGAGACATCGCCCCGGTTGTAACCCGCGTACCGTTCGAAGAGCCACCTCTCCGCCGACTCGGAGATGAGTCGATTTTCGATAGACCACTTCATGAATCCTGAACCCGCAT
This sequence comes from bacterium, assembly GCA_026225095.1. Classification (GTDB taxonomy): domain Bacteria; phylum Acidobacteriota; class Terriglobia; order Terriglobales; family Acidobacteriaceae; genus Edaphobacter. The sequence continues at coordinate 44,578 of JAMFSC010000037.1, read as the reverse complement.
CGCCCGACCACAACGTTCCATCGCAATCGAAGACAGCAATCTTCGGTGAAAGCGTGTGGACCGCGGAGTGAAATTCGTCTGTCGTCAAGACCTCAACCATTGGGGTTATTTCGTTCATGGATCTCCTTCAAGAAAAACAGGTTAGCGGGATGCCTGCGGGGGAACCGTCGGCCCCAAACCGGCGGAATTGCGTAGACGAAGCGATCAGAAAGAGTCCATTCCTCTTCTTCGTCGGCCGGATTCGGTCACTCCGGATCCCACTCTCCCATTCTAGTCCGCCGAGTTGCGACCGGACGGCGCGGAAGACGAACCGTGCATCCAAACACCCCGGAGGAAGTTTCCATGACTGATGTACAGACGCTCACCGGTACCGAAGGCCTTAGAAAGATCGGTGAACTCATCAAGGACATCCGAATCGCGATGATGACCACGGCCGCTCCGGACGGATCGTTCGACAGCCGTCCCATGGCCACCCAGGAACTTGAAGGCGCCGCCAAATTCGACGGGAACGTCTGGTTCCTCACGCGGGACGAGAGCGGCAAGGTAGCCGAAATCCGCGAGGATAGTCACGTCTCGCTGATCTACGCCGACAACGGCAACTCCAGGTACATCGCAGTCAAGGGTTTCGCTAATGTCAGCAAGGATCGTGCCAGAATCCACGACCTCTGGAACTCGATGTACAAGGCTTGGTTCCCGCATGGTGAGAATGACCCTTCAATCGCCGTGCTCTGCGTCCGCGTCACCGAGGCGGAGTACTGGGAGGCGTCCTCGAGTCGAGTCGTCCGTGGCGTCAAGTACCTCGCCGCCGCCATCACGGGGGGCAAGGTTGATGTCGGTGAGACGGGAACCATCAAAGTTTAGCCACTGAATCAGACCGGCGGGAGGCCGTCCGTAATTCCGACTCCAGCCGGAACCGTGAAGACGAAATCTGCTGGCGAAATTAAAATATTTTCCTTCATCTCCGTGAAGTCGAATTCGGTCGCGGCTCCATCCAACTCATCGAGCCGCATCTTCTGAATGGCCCCCGCGGCATCGACATCGAGGGTCAGTAGCTTCACTCTCTGCGCCATGCCCCTGGGAACGCCGGTGATTCGATAACCAACTGTTTGGGGGACCACGTTGAGCCCATCCAGCTCCTTGTTCAACTGGGTATGGCCCAGGAGAAGACGCAGCGGCGAGCGCAGATCGTCCAGTTTCTTCGCCGCGATGCGCTGCACCTGAGCATCCCCAGGTGTGTAAAACCACGCAAACTTTCCATCCAGCATGAAGACTTTGCCCACCGGAGTATCGTAGGCCCAGCGCATCCTGCCCGGTTTGGCGAGCAGCAGCGTTCCGGACTCGGACCGGTTCATCCCCATCCCGGTATAGTGTTCGACGTAGCGAGCACGCAGAGATGTCAGGTGGTTATAGTGGTCGTCCACCCTCTTGATCAAGGTGGAGGCACTCTCCTGAGCTGCGAGCATCGGACCCGCCAGCAACAAACCCGCCGTCCATCGTGTGAGCCGCAGCATCCGCCCGCCTACTGCAGAAGCTGCGTGCAGTTGGTGCCGCCCTGTGGATCAACCTTGATGATGTTGTTCTCGTCTGAGCAAAACCCGCGGTCGCCGGTATGCCCCACCGAGGTCGGGACTGCCGTCACCTGGAAAGTGGTGAACATATCCTGATTATTGACGCTCACCTTCGTACAGTTGGTCACGGCGAACGTGTAACCGGCCTTCTGGCCGGAAGCGAGATCAGGCGGAAGCATCTGCGCCGCCTGAGGTGTCGGTGCGCCCGACCCAGGAACGCCGCCCAGGGCCGCCAGCGTGCAGGAGAAGCCGTTAGACGGATAGGCTGAGCTGTACTGGAGTTCAGCCTGGCCGATCGTACGTACGGACTGCATCGCCGAGGTCTCGTTGGCGCCCTTTGTCCACTTCATCAACTGGGGAATGCCCAGCGTCATCAGCACCAGCATCACCGACATCACGATCAGCAGTTCGATCAGCGTGAAGCCCTCTTCGCCCAGCTTTCCACGCATCCTGTCGGCCATCTGCATCTCTTGTCCGCCTTCGAATCGATCAATCTCGATCTTCTGAATCATCTGGATCTTCTGAGTCATTGTCATGCACGCGCCCATTGTTCTGAATGCCTCAATCCTGCCACGTCCACTCTAGCAGCCCGCAAGCTCATCATAAATTGACTGTGTTCGGGATCAGCAGATAAGGTCGCCCCGCCCGATCTTCAACCCTCCCAGGTTCCCCAACATTGTCAGGGCGATCTTCTCGCTCTGGAAGAGCTCCCGGGCAATGTCCTGAATCTGCTCCGGTGTCACCGCCTCAATCTCCGAGGTGATCTCGTCCACACCGAAGAAACGGCCATAGTACATCTGCTGGCGCGCCAGGTTGGCCATCCGGCTGGAACTGCTCTCGAGCCCGAGTACGATGTTGCTCTTCAACTGGTCCTTGGCCCGCTTCAGCTCGGCCACACTCACCATCTCCTGCTTGAGACGGGTCAATTCCAGCAGGGTGAGCCGCAAGAGCTTTTCTACCTTGTCTACCGAGGTCCCTGCATACACGCTCAGCGACCCCGCGTCCCGGAACGGATTCATCTCAGAGTAGATCGAATACGCCATTCCCTCGTCCTCGCGGATGGTCTGGAAGAGCCGCGAGCTCATCCCACCTCCCAGCATCGTGTTCAAGAGGTACACCGCGTAGCGCCTCACATCCTGGACCGAAGGTGCCGGAACCCCCATGCAGACCTGGACCTGCTCGAGCGATCTCTTGTTCTTCAACGTAATGTGCGGATTGGAGACCGGGGCGACCGGCTTTGCCGGACCCTCACCCTCGGACGCAGCGAGATCCGAGAAATGCTCCTCCACCTGCGCTACGAAGGCGTCGTGCTCGATCCGGCCGGCCGCCGAGAAGACCATGTTGCGCGGGGTGAACCGGCTCCCGTACTCCCTGCGGACTACCTCATGGTCGAAGCTCGAGACCGTCTTCGCCGTCCCGAGAATCGGCCGGCCGAGTGCGTCACCCTTCCAGAAGTGCTGGGTAAAGGTCTCGTGGACGAGGTAATCGGGGTTATCCTCATCCATCTTGATCTCTTCGAGGATCACACCCTGCTCCCGTGCGATATCCTCCGCGGTAAATGTCGGGTGCAGCACCAGGTCGCTCAGCAGGTCGAGGGCCGGGACCAGGTTCTCATCCAGCACCTTGATGTTGAAACAGACCTGCTCTTTCCCGGTAAACGCGTCCAGGTTGCCGCCGATCTGGTCGACCTCGCGGGCGAGTTGCTGGGCAGAACGCGTCGCGGTGCCCTTGAAGACCATGTGTTCGACGAAGTGCGAGATCCCGTTGACAGGGGGAGCCTCGTCGCGCGATCCCGAGTTGATCCAGACGCCCATCGAGACGCTGCGAACGTGTTCCATCGACTCTGTCAGGACCAGCAGGCCATTCGGCAGGACGGTGCGGCGGATGTTGCGTGCGGGACTCTTCGCGGGCAGAAGCTCTTCAACCAGGGTTACGGACATGCGTCTCCTTCACCCGTTATTGTGTCACACGTCACATAGCAACCGGCCTCGTGCCAGCCGACGGGAGGACCAGGGCCATCCACATCTCGCCGAAAAGAGCCGGACTTGACAAGCCTGCTACAATAAAATGAGCGAAACAGGGAAGGCCCGGCCACGCAGCCGGGCCTTTTGCCGTTCCGGCGAGGATTCAAGGTCTAGACTTAGGTCCTGTGTTTTGAATACTTTGGATACTTCAGGGGGGAGGGGGGTATGGGCGTGCATCGCAACACAGAACCGGCAACGCCAAAGTCCCTCTTCGGCAGCACCCTCGAAAAGTTGACTGAGATCGTGGAGCGGATGGGCCAACCCGTCTATCGCGCCACCCAGCTCTACGAGGCGCTCTACCGCCAGCGTGTCGAGTCGCTCGACCAGGTCACGACGCTGCCTCTCGCCCTACGTGAGGCGATGCAGGCCGAGGGCTACACCGTCGGTCTGCCGGAGATCGCCCAGATCGCCCGGTCCATCGACGGGACCGAGCGCTACCTCATGCGGATGTCCGACGGGGAGACCGTCGAGACCGTCTGGATGCCCGAGGGCGACGGTGGCGAACGCGGGGACGGAACCCCGGCCGCCACCGAAGAGGAGGCCGACGACGAGGCCACCCCGGGCTACAAACGTGCCACCATCTGCATCTCGAGCCAGGTGGGGTGCGCCGTCAACTGCCAGTTCTGCCTGACCGCCCGGCTTGGCATTCGCCGCAACCTCACCGCCGGGGAGATCGCGGGACAGGTGGCCGTGTTGCTCAGCCGCCACTCGGTCGAGATCGGGAGCGCGCGGGGACAGGGGAATCCTGACCGCATCAACCTTGTTTTCATGGGGATGGGTGAGCCTTTTCTCAACTTCGCCAACTTGATGGATTCGGTCCGCCTGCTGACCGGTCCGATGCGCATCCCCGAGTCGCGGATGACGGTGTCGACCTCCGGCATCCTGCCTGCGATCCTCGAGTTCGCCAAAGAGCCTATCCGTCCCAAGCTTGCGGTCTCGCTCAATGCTTCGAACAACATCGTGCGCGAGCGCATCATGCCGATTACCCGCAAATGGCCTATCCAGCCCCTGCTGGAGGCGGTTGCCGAGGTCCCGTTGCGTCCCCGTGAACGCGTCACCTTCGAGTATGTGCTGCTGAAGGACGTCAACGATCAGCTTGAACACGCCGCCGAACTCGTGGACCTGCTCCGAGATATGCGGGCCAAGGTCAACCTGATCGTGTGGAACCCCGGCCCGGATATGCCCTTCGACCAGCCCACGGACGAAGCCGTCGCCGCGTTTCAGGGACACCTCCGCCGCAGTGGGGTACCGGCATACATCCGCCGCCCCCGCGGCCGCGACATCTACGCGGCGTGCGGGCAGTTGAAGAGGACGATCGAGGTTCCCGATCCTGCTACGCTGGTGACGATAACGGCTACGAACGTCTAGCTGAGCGCATTCGCGAGCCGGGTGCGGGCCAGGCCGAGTTCGAGCAGACGCTCGGCCACGCGGTCGTGGTCGTGGCGCAGCACATCGCCCTCGTGTACGAAGTTACCCACGATCGGCTCGACGCCAAGGGACCGGATGCGGTCGAGATCCGCCTCGATCGGCATCTGTCCCTCCTGCGCATAGCGGGCCAGCAGAGAGGGAGAGATGGGGGCCGTGTTGATGATGGCGTAGTCGAAGATGGGTCGCCGAGTGGTGCCTCGATGTTGCAGGATCTTCTCAATATGCTGCGAAGCGCTCAGGCCCAGCGACTCATTCGCCTGGGTCATGAGGTTGCAGACGAAGACCCGGGTAGCCGAAGAGTTCGCGAGCGCCTCTGGAATGCCCTGGACGAGCAGGTTCGTAATGAGCGACGTGTAGAGGGAACCCGGACCAAGCGAGATCAGGTCGGCCTGGGCGATCGCCTCGAGTGTCTCGGGCAGGGGCTGGGCCGTCGCGGGTTCGATCATCAGTTCGACAATGCTCTTCTTGCTGGCCGTGATGCTGGTCTCACCACTCACGATCGTGCCGTCGTCCATGAGTGCGGCAAGTGTCACATTGGTATTGGTCGCGGGATAGATGCGGCCGCGAGTGGCCAGGATCTGCGACGACATCTGCACGGCCTGGGCGAAGTCGCCCGTAATGTGGGTCAGCGCCGCGAGGAACAGGTTTCCGAAGCTGTGTCCCTGGAGATCGCCCTTGCCGAAGCGGAACTGGAAGAGCTTCGAGAGGAGATGCTCGTCTTCCGATAGTGCGACCATGCAATTTCGAACGTCGCCCGGGGGAAGCATCTGCAAATCTTCACGCAGGCGTCCCGAGGATCCGCCATCGTCGGTCACGGTCACGACCGCAGCCAGGTCCCTGATCTGACACAGTTCCTCGCCGCAGTGCGAGTTCGAAAGGGGCTGGGCGCCTGCCGGATTCGCCACGTACCGCTTGAGCCCCCGAAGCAGGGTCGAGAGCCCGGTACCACCGCCAATGGCCACCACCCGCAGACCCGCGGCCTGTTCTCCTTCGCGATCTCGTGCCGCTTGTTTCACCGCAATCTTCAAAATGCATCATCTCCCGGCCCAACATTAGGCCAGGTTCAGAACCAGGCCAGACGTCCTCCCGGAATAGCGGGTGAACTCGGCTGACGGCAAATCGGCAGAGGAGACACAGGCCCAGGGAGAAAACCTTCAGGATTCAGGATAAAGCAGTTCGGTGAACCGCGGATCGTCTGCCATGTCCTGGAAGTCCGAATCGGCACGGGCCTGGATCCGATTGCGGCTATTGAGTCGGATGGCCTCGGTAAGGTGCTCGAGGCAGCGATGCGACTCGCCGGTCATGCTGGACAGGACGGCCAGACCGTAAAAGGCGTAGTCCGCCGACTCGTTATTGGCGAGGATTGCCTGGAATTCCTCACGGGCGTCCTCATAGTTGCCGCTGTTCAGCAACGAGATCGCGTAGTCGTAGTGCTCCTCGTTCGAGAGGAACTGGGTCTTGCCGCGGGAGGCCTGCTGAACACACGCATTGATGTACATACGGATGCTGTGTGCGAGGTCCGGCGGGCTGGAGGCGAGCATCTTCTCGAAGGCGGTGTGGGCGGACTCATACTTGCCCTCCTGCATCAGCTTCAGGGCGGCTTCGTACAGCTTCAAGGTGTGGGTCCGTGACTCGTCAGCCAAGGCATGCGCACTTCCTGCGAGGGTTCGCGGAGAACGTTTTGTCGGGGAGGAAGATGCCGTCTTTGTCTGAGCCATGTCGATCCTGTATACCATTCCGCACACGTGAAGGCGCAGAACGCCGTGCTATGAGGAACCGATCACGTGTGTCGGTTTTATACGCAGATCGGAGCGCAAGGTCAACCCCCACCCCGTCCGCTAGCCTTTTCCTTCGTTCGAATCTCGGCGCTGGCGGCCCGGATTGTAGAGTATCGGATTCAGATCCGGATCGTTGTACATCTTCATCTGGCGATAGATCTTGAACCTCCGGAGGCCGGCACGAAGCTCGGCCAGAAGCGTGTCGAGGCATGCGGCCAGGTCTTGGCGCTGCTCCTCAAGGATCCTCAGGCGGACGGTGTTCTTTTCCCGGTGCATGGCGCTCGCGGACTCTCTTACTGTTTCTTCGCGGGTGTGGAAGATCTTCAACGCCAGGATCGACATCCGGTCGATCATCATGCCGGGGGTCTCCGAGTGCAGGGCACACTGCTGATTCGTGGGGAGGGCGGAGACCAGAGAACCGTCGATGGTCTCGACCAGATCGTTGCGTCGCTGGTTAAGCGCGTCGATGGCGTGTTTGACTGCAGAGATGCGCGCGTCTGGAGCCTGGGGGTCGCGTGCCTCATCCTCCTGGTGCCATAGATCGAAGTTGGCCCGATGCTGAGCTCGAATGAGATCAGTCAGTGATGCGGGGGCTTCATCGACAGGGATTGACTGGACGTGCCACTGGGCCGTCCAGGTATCGTGCAGGTGCGGCAGGTGGACCGCGTCGGGGATCTGGCTATCGTCCATACCTTCGATTAGGTTACACCGACTGGGTCAAAGGGTGCTTTGAGAGACTGCCGGGCGTGCTTTCGGCGATCCGGCGATTGGGCAGGATAAAATCACTCCATGGCCGCCTCCCCGGGAAGACCTGACAGACCATTTCAGAAGGTTCTCATCTACCGCCTCGGCAGTTTGGGCGATACCCTGATCGCCCTTCCGGCTCTGCATTTGGTTGCGCGCGCCTTCCCTGGAGCCGACCGCAGGATGTTGACCAACTTCCCGGTCAACGCCAAGGCCCCGCCGGCCGCCGCGATCCTCGAGCACACCGGCCTGGTGCAGGGGTATTTTCGCTATGCGGTTGGAACCCGCAGCCTTCGAGAACTGGCCGGTCTGTGGTGGCGGCTCATTCGCTGGCGCCCAGACGTGCTGATCTACCTCGGACCGCGGCGCGGGGTGGCTGCTGCCAGACGCGATGCGGTCTTCTTCCGGCTTTGTGGTATCGGCCGGCAGATTGGCGTTCCTGTGACCGAAGATATGGAGAACCACCGCACGGTGGGATCCGACGGCCTCAGGCCCGTGCTTGAACCCGAGGGGAAGCGCCTGGTACGCAACCTGGCAGAACTGGGCGACGGTCACATTGATGACGCGGCGAGTTGGGACCTCAGGCTGACACAGGCGGAGCATATGCGCGCGTCCGACGTTCTCCAGCCGACGGAGGGTCGTCCCCTGATCGCCGTGAGCGTCGGGACGAAGGTGCAGTCCAAGGACTGGGGGCGCGAGAACTGGCGTGCCCTGCTCGCCCGCATGGCGGTCCTCTATCCGGATCACGCGCTAGCCCTGGCGGGGGCGCCGGAGGAGTACGAGACGAGTGAATACGCCGCCGACGGTTGGCGCGAGGGCTCGGGTGGTCCCGTCGTCAATCTCTGCGGCCAACTTACGCCACGGCAGAGCGCGGCTGTCTTCTCAAGAGCGGTCGTCTTTGTCGGCCATGACTCCGGCCCGATGCACCTTGCGGCGGCCGTACAGACAGCGTGCGTGGCCATCTTCGCCGCGCGGAATATCCCAAAGGTGTGGTTTCCCTATGGGGATCAACATCGTGTTCTCTACCATCACGTAGACTGCGAGGGATGCGGACTTGAGACGTGCATTGTTCAGAAGAAGAAGTGCATCACCTCGATCACAGTGGATGAGGTGATGGCGGAGATCGTCGAAGTCGTCCCGGCCACTTCCACGCTGGTTGAGGTGCGATGATAGTCAGGCAGATAGCTCTGTTGGCGACACGGTCGTTGCCAGCCTCCCCAGACCGTACCAGCTTGACCAACCCGAACGGGGGCCTTCGCAAAGATGTTGCCTGAACGAAAATCGATTCTCAGCCTGCTCGAAGGTGGATTCAGCCGCCTGAAGGTTCTCGTGGTGGGCGATCTGATGCTGGATCGCTACATACTAGGGGAGGTGGACCGCATCTCGCCGGAGGCGCCGGTTCCCGTGCTGCGCCATGCCCAGCGCTACGCCCGTCCCGGCGGAGCGGCCAACGTCGCCATGAATCTCGCGGGCCTCGGCTGCCAGGCGTTCCTTGCCGGATTCTGGGGGGCGGACGGAGATCAGGCTGAGCTTGGTGCCATCCTGCAGACCGCACAGATCGACACGGTCGGCGTGGTTTCGAGCAGCCTGCCAACGATCTCGAAGACCCGCATCGTCGGTCGGAATCAGCAGCTTCTCCGTCTGGACATCGAGAGCAGCGACCCGTACCCACAGGTCGAACTCGACCGCCTGGAGCAGCGTGCGGTCGATCTGGCCGGCAAAGTCCATGCTGTCATCCTGTCGGATTATGCCAAGGGCGCTCTGACGCAACACCTTTGCGAGGCGGTCATCCGCGCCGCCCGCGCGGCCGGAATTCCGATCCTGGCCGACCCCAAAACGCCGGACTTCGGCAAGTACTCCGGGGCCACCACCGTCTGCCCCAATCTGTCCGAGCTTGCGACCGCCACGGGTGTTCCCGCGCATCGTACAGAAGATCTTCTGGCGGCCGCACGCGGTCTGCGCGAACAGCATGGCTTCGACTTTCTTACCGTCACCATGAGCGACAAAGGCATCACGATCATCGAGCCGGATTCGAGCTTCCACTCTCCGGCGCGCGCGCGTGAGGTCTTCGACGTCTCGGGGGCCGGTGACACCGTCATCGCTACGCTGGCTGCCTCGCTGGCTGGGGGATTGCAGATCGCCTCCGCGGTGGAACTGGCGAACCTGGCCGCCGGAATCGTGGTCGGGAAGGTCGGAACGGTGCCGATCGCGGCCAATGATCTGGTAGGACTGCTGACACCAAGCTCCGGTGTGGCCTCTGGCGAGAAGATCCTCGATCGGGAGCGTCTCGCCCATCGCGTCGCCGACTGGCGGGCCAATGGAGAGACGATCGTGTTTACGAACGGCTGCTTCGACCTGCTGCACGTCGGCCATATCACCCTGCTCGAGGACTGCCGTCGCTTCGGCTCGAAGCTTGTGCTGGGTCTCAACGCGGATGAATCCATCTCGCGGCTGAAAGGACCAAGCCGGCCAATCGTGGGGGAGCGGGAGCGCGCGCGCGTGATGGCCGCACTGGCTGCGGTCGATGCCGTGGTGCTCTTCGAAGAGGACACGCCGCTCCAATTGATTCAACAGCTCCGGCCCGACGTTCTCGTCAAGGGCGGTGACTACGCCATCGACACCGTGGTCGGCCACGAGGTCGTGCTTGCGGCGGGGGGCAGGGTCGAGATCATTCCCACCGTGGAGGGTTTCTCCACCACCAACATTGTTCGCAAACTTACCGCGAATCACGCGCCGGTCCCAGCGCCAGAGATGCAGCAGCCAGTCACCGAGGGAGCAAGATGATCATCGTTACCGGAGGTGCGGGCTTTATCGGCTCGAACCTCGTCCATCAACTGAACGCCATCGGTAAGAGCAATATTCTCGTGGTCGACAATCTGGCTCCCGCACCGAATCTGACCGGGGCCAAGTTCCTCAACCTCCAGGGCGCCCGCTACGCCGACTACATGGACAAACTCGATTTCATGGAGGCTCTTCTCGAAGGCGACTTCGACAACGAGGAGATCACCGCCATCTTTCACCAGGGCGCCTGCTCGAATACGCTTGAAGATGATGGCCGCTACATGATGCACAACAACTTCGACTACTCGAAGGCGCTGCTGCACTTTGCCGTCGACCAGGAGATTCCGCTCGTCTACGCATCCACCGCCGCCACCTACGGCCTCAGCGAGGCCTTCAAAGAGGTTCCGGCGAACGAAAAGCCGCTGAACGTGTATGGCTTTTCGAAGCTGGTCTTCGACAACTATCTAAGGCGGCAGATGGACGATATCGCATCAACCGTCGTCGGTCTGCGTTACTTCAACGTGTATGGCCCGCGGGAACGGCACAAGGGGCGCATGGCCTCCGTCATCCAGCACTTCACGAAGCAGTTGAAGGAGACCGGTGTCATCCGTATGTTCGAGGGCTCGGGTGGTTACGCGGACGGGGAACAGCGGCGAGACTTCGTATTTGTCGACGATCTTTGCCGCATCAACCTTTTCTTCGCTGGCCTGCTGGATAATAGCCCGCAGGAGTCCGTGCAGGCGATCGTCAACGCAGGTACCGGTCAGGCGCGCACCTTCAAGGCGGTTGCAGAGGCGCTGATGGAGGTTCATGGCGAGGGAAGGATCGAATACATCCCGTTCCCAGGTGACCTGAAGAATCGTTACCAGCACTTTACCGAGGCCGCTGTCGAGGGCCTGCGCGAGGCCGGCTACGTGGGTCCCTTTACCAGCCTGGAGGACGGAATCCGCAAGACGTTCGAGGTAGAACCAGCCGCATAACATCGGCAAATTCAACGACGGCCGTCGAGCCTGGAGGATACATTGAGCGATCTCAAACGAAAGCCATCAATCCTCTGTATCAGCACCTACGAGAAGGGACAGCCTTTCCTGAGGGAGGCCGCCGATCTTGGCTGCGACGTCATGTTGCTGACGGTGGATCGGCTCTCCGGCGGGGACTGGCCGCGCGAGTCGCTGACCGAGTTCTTCACGATGAACGAGGGCCGCTCGCCGGTCGAGATCCTCAATACGGTGATGGAGATCGCCCGGACGCATCGGATCGACAGGGTGGTTGCGCTCGACGAGTTCGACCTCGAAGCCGCGGCGCTCATCCGCGAACACATGCGGCTTCCGGGCATGGGCGAGAGCTCTACCCGCAACTTTCGCGATAAGCTCGCGATGCGCACCGCAGCCCGGCAAGCGGGGATTGCAGTGCCGGAGTTTACCGGCGTCTTCCTGCGCGAGGACCTCAGGGAGTTCATGGCGTCCGTGTCTGGTCCATGGCTGCTGAAACCTCGCAGCAGCGCCGCTGCAATTGGCATCCGGACGATTGCGTGGGCGGACGAACTCTGGCCTGCGCTCGACGAACTCGGCGATATGCAGTCTCACTCGATCCTCGAGCAATTCATTCCGGGCGAGGTCTACCACGTCGAGGGGATCACCTGGAATCGTGAACTCCTCTTCAGCGCTCCGCACAAATACGGCCAGCCACCGATGCAGACGATGCATCACGGCGGTATTTTCAGCACCCGCGCCCTGCCGCCGGGTTCAAACGATGCGCGGGAGCTTGTGAACGTGCATCGCGAGGTCCTCAGCGCGTTGGGCATGGTCTCTGGCGTGACCCATACAGAGTTCATCCAATCGAACGCCGACGGGAGATTCTTCTTCCTGGAGACCGCAGCGCGCGTTGGTGGGGCATACATCGCCGACGTGGTTCAGTTTGCCAATGGGATCAACCCCTGGGTGGAGTGGGCGAGACTCGAGGTAGCTGCGCTGGGTGGTCGGCCCTACGTGTTGCCCTTTGTTCAGCCGGGGTTCGCGGGGAGTGTGATCTGCCTCGCCCGGCAGCAGGAGCCGGACACAAGCAGTTTCAACGATCCTGAGATCGTCCTCCGCCTCCACAAACACCATCACGCCGGGATTATCGTACGGTCGGAGTCTGCTGAAAGAGTGGAGGCGCTGATCAGCGACTACACGTCCCGGTTCGTCGAGCAGTTCCTGGCCGTCGAGCCTGTGCCGGACCGACCCACTGCCTGAGGATGGGCTCTGCCGGCTGCACGCTCGGCTGAAGTGTTGGAATGGATAGGGAAGTGGTGAGCGCGCTGGGGCTCGAACCCAGGACCAACGCCTTAAAAGGGCGATGCTCTACCAACTGAGCTACACGCTCGCACCAAAGGTAAGGTAGCACAAATACCCTGTGCCTTTCTTGTCCAGGGGCTGCCGGACGGTGAGCGGGATGACATCGAGGATTGGACCGGGGATGGTCACGTCAACCGGCTTCCGTCCGATTTCTTTCCGTTTTGGCACTCCCCGGACGTCCATTGAAAGTGACACTTAAGTGTCACCACAATTGATTGACGTCGGGAGGACCAGCCACGTAGCCTCATCGTATTGCATATAAAAAAGTGCAGAATTCTACGGATGCCCGTGATCGCGTCCGGGTCGGCCTCGCGTACCCCCAGGAGCAGCGCAATGGATTCAAAGGCCAACGAGCATCTCGAAGATCCGGCCGTATCTGAAACTCCGGAAGATGTGGCTATTCTTTATTCGTGGGCGAATTTGCATGGGGCCAAGTATCGCGATTTTTCCGCGTCTCGGCGGGAGTACCGCGCCAAGCTTCGACATCAAGCCGCAGAGAAGATCCGCGAGTTGGAACTGAAGGCTCAGGCTGAAGCCGAGGCAGCAGCCGCGTTGGCAGAATCGGCGGCCCGCGAGGCGGCGAGGGCCGCGAACCAGCACCTCGCGGAACAGGACAAAATCTCCCATGAAGAAGCTCTTCGTGCGGCCGAGGAATCTGCACGAAGGGCCGCGGCAGAGCGCGTCGAAGCTGCCCGTCGCGCTGAGGCGGCAGCCACTGCCGAGGTTGCGGCGCGACGCGAGGAACGTGAGATGGCGGAGGCCCATGCGTCCGCCCAGCGACAAGCTGCGCGCTATAACGAGACGGAGCAGCGCCGGCGCCAGCTTGCAGGGCCGCAGCCGATGTCGATGGTCCCGGGGCAGGTCACCGATCCGTACATGCCCGCCAGCGGAGGGGATTCGGATGCAGACGCCTCAAGCGCCGGGATGGAGCACCTACAGCTGGGTCGTTACCGGCAGACCCGCGATCGCAATGACCCGTCGATCGCGCCCGGTCCCAATCCGCAGCGTCCGGGCGAAGAGATTCCACGCGCGCCGGATGAGGTTCGCTTCCTCACCCAGGCGGATCGCCAGGAGGAGATAGCCGGTTATCGCCCTGCGAACCGTCCCGCCACTCCACCGACTCCCATCTCGTATATCACCACGATGCAACATGAGCCTGCCGGACCTCCGCAGGTTTCTGGCCCGCCTCCACAGGCGATCAGGTCGTCCTCGGATGCTCCTACAGGTCCGGCATGGCTCTATGCTCCACACGCGACGACGTCGGTTCAGCCAGCCGGGCGGACATGGACTCCGATCGCGCCGGTATCATCGATCGTTGCCGACACCCTCCAGCACTCCCGCGAGCGGGTGGCTTCCCGATGGTTTGCGCTCAAGGGGGTCTTCGATCAGCCGAACACGGATTTTGTGGAGGCCCAGTCGGCGCGGCAGCCAGAGAGCGGTATCCCGTTGCTCGCCGTCTTCTCGCTCGCAGGAGGCGTGGGCAAGACCAGCCTGGTCGCCACGCTGGGCCGGGCGTTGTCCTCTCAAGGGGAACGCGTCATCCTCGCAGATACTACATCGCATGGGCTTCTTCCATTCTACTTTGGCGCCACGGAGTTGCGCCCCGGCGTCGTACGCACGTTCTCCCCGCCCAGCGGACAAAACGAGTCTCCCATCTCGCTGATCAGCTATGATCTCGAGCACTTCGCGCTCGATCCCGTCCAACAGGATCAGTTCTTTGACGACTTCATCCAGAAGACTCGTGGCTCCAACCGCATCCTGCTCGATCTCTCCGGAAGTGCGGGTTGGATTATCCGCCGGGTCGCGGGAATGAACCCCACCGTGCTCATCCCTGTGGCTCCCGATATGAACTCCGTGATCAGCCTCCAGGGCGTAGAGAAGACCTTTCACGGCATCATGGATGTCGAGGGTCGCGCTGTTGAGCCATACTACCTCCTGAATGGATTCGACGCCTCGCTCCCGCTCCACCTGGATGTCCGCGAGGTTCTGCGGCGGCAGCTCGGCGCTCGCCTCCTGCCCTTTGTCGTCCGGCGCGCCCCGGCCGTCAGTGAGGCTCTCGCCGAAGGGATGACCGTCGTCGATTACGCTCCCGACGCTCCGGTCGCCGATGATTACATCACCGTGGCCAACTGGCTGCACAAGCTCTCCGCTCCAGCGTCTTCCGGCTTCCGCAACGTGCGTTGGAGTGAACGATGACGCGATCTCCACTGTGGAGAGAGTTCGAATCCGGCGATGGCTTTCTTCTTCGCGCTTTGCGTTTCCTGATCCTTGCCGGAGGAGTTGTCTTTCTTTGCTTCACCGGGATTCTCGACCTCAGCTGGCCGCAGCAGGCTGTGCTTGGCCTGCTGACGGTGCTGCTGTCCATGTGGATGGACCGCAGTTCCAATTCCTACCTCATTACTCTGACCCTGATTCTCGTATCGATGTACTCGACCTTCCGCTATGGGTATTGGCGCATCTCGTATTCGCTCAAGTTCTTCCTCGATCCCTCGACCCATTGGACGGCATTGGACTTCTTCTTCATCTGGCTTCTGGTCGGAGCCGAGACCTATGCGTTCATCATTCTCTATCTCGGTTATCTACAGACCCTCTGGCCGCTCCGACGGACCCCGGTCCCGCTACCCGAAGACCCCGAAGACTGGCCCTCGGTTGATCTCCTCATACCCACCTTTAACGAGCCGCTGTCGGTCGTCCGCTTCACCGCGCTGGCGGCGATGAACATCGACTGGCCCGCGGACAAATTGAACGTCTACATCCTTGATGATGGAAGACGCGAGGAGTTCCGACGCTTCGCTGAAGAAGCAGGCATCGGCTACATGACGCGCGCCGACAGCAAGCACGCGAAGGCCGGGAACATCAACTCCGCGCTTGGCCGCCTGAGCTCTCCTTACGTCGCCATCTTCGACTGCGACCACGTTCCCACGCGCAGCTTCCTGCAGGTCACCATGGGCTGGTTTCTGCGGGATCAGAAGCTCGCGATGCTGCAGACGCCGCATCACTTCTATTCCCCCGATCCCTTCGAACGCAACCTGAACCAGTTCCGCACCATCCCCAATGAGGGCGAACTTTTTTACGGCATCGTGCAGGATGGGAATGACTTCTGGAATGCCACCTTCTTCTGCGGCTCCTGTGCCGTGCTTCGCCGCACGGCGCTCGACCAGATTGGAGGTATCGCGGTCGAGACCGTTACCGAGGATGCCCACACCTCGTTGCGCATGCAGATGAACGGCTGGAACACGGCGTACATCAACATCCCGCAGGCAGCAGGCCTGGCCACGGAACGTCTCAGTGGCCACGTGAAGCAGCGCATTCGATGGGCCCGCGGCATGATCCAGATCATGCGCACGGACAACCCGCTCTTTGCCAAGGGCCTCACTCCCGCCCAGCGACTCTGTTACTTCAACGCGATGTCGCATTTCCTGTATGCGCTCCCGCGTCTGATCTTCCTCACCGCACCGCTCATCTATCTCGTCCTCGGACACACCAACGTCCCCGGATACTGGGCGGCGATCCTCGCCTACGCGTTCCCGCACCTGGTCATGTCGAACATCACCAACTCCCGCATCCAGGGCCAGCATCGCCACTCGTTCTGGAATGAGATCTACGAGACCGTCCTTGCACCGTACATCTTCGTGCCGACCATGCTGGCGCTGATTAACCCCAGGTTCGGCAGCTTCAACGTGACCGCGAAGGGAGGCGTCGTGAATCGCAGCTTCTTCGACCAGCGAATTGCGCAGCCGTTCCTCTGGATGCTTGGGTTCGATCTGCTTGGTCTTCTCCTTGCTATCCCGCGCGCCGTTCCTATCCAACTTCCTTTTCTGCACGGGCTTTACGATGGCAACCATCCTGGGACCATCGTGATGAACATCCTCTGGACGCTCTTTAACATGGCTATCCTGGGCGTCGCCACTGCCGTAGCCTGGGAGAGCCAGCAGCGCCGTCAGACGGTGCGCGTCGCGATGTCCGTTCCGACCGACGTCGTATTCGCCGATGGAAGCATGGTCCATGGGGTAAGCCTCGACCTTTCGAGCGGAGGTGTCATGATCCGCATCGAAGAGGACCGCATCATTCCATCGGGTGAATTGGTGAACCTCACCTTCCCGGTACTCGATGGTGACGCCACCCTTCCCGCCACCATCGTCTCACTGGGCGACGGGGTGCTGCGCGCCCAGTTCGATCCGCTCACCATGCAGGAGGAAGAGGCACTCACCATGGTGCTCTATTCGCGGGCCGACACCTGGCTGGGCTGGGGTGAGGCTCGAGAGGTGGATCGCCCGCTTTCCAGCATGCTCCGCATCCTGAAGCTTTCGATCAAAGGCCTGAATCAGACCGCACGTGGTCTACTGTCCGGAGATGAAAAGAAGAAGGTCGGAGGGCGGCTAGCCACAATCGCCGAGCCCCTGCTCTTCTTCGCTTTTCTATCCGCCGTCGCGAGCCTGCAGGCGCAGCCGGTGCGACCATCTCACACACCCAGTGCGGTTGCCCGTGCCCCCGCCCGAGTTGTGGCATCGGGCCAGTTCGAGAATGCGTTTACACTCGCGGATCTGGGTGGGCCTGATCCTATCGTCCTCCGTGGGGTGGATTCCTATCATTCCACCTACTTTCACGTGGCGCAGACACAGATTGTCAAGAACGCCACGCTGAAGCTTCGCTATCATTTCTCCCCCGGACTCATCCCTGCACTGAGTCATCTCAAGGTCTCACTCAACGGCACGCTCCTGGCCACGCTTCCCGTCATTGCGGCCCCCAGGGCCCCAGGCCCCGCCCTTTCGCCGAACGAAAGGGCAATAGCCGGCGACAGGTTAGACCCTGCACGCGATGAGCGCAGCGCATTGCTGGAGGCCAACATCCCTCTGCCGTCCGACATGATCGTCCAAAACAATGAGCTCACTTTAGAGTTCATCGGACACTACACCATGCAGTGCGACGACCCCACGCACACCACCCTCTGGGCGCAGGTCGACTCCAGTTCCATCATCGATCTCTCGGGTTCGCTTCTTTCCCTTTCGAACGACCTGAAGCTTCTACCCCTGCCGTTCTACGATGCTGGGGTGAATCTACATCCGGTCGTTCGCATTGTGTTTCTGGCGCCGCCATCGACCAAGGCACTACGCGCAGCCGCAATCGTCACCTCCTGGTTCGGCATCCTCGCGGACTACCGTCCTGTCCATTTCCCCGTGTCGATCGGCTCCATCCCGATGGGCGACGCGATTCTGATCAGCGAGAGCGCAGCCGATCTTCCCGCCTCGGTGAATCTCCCCGCCGGCAGCGCCGATGGACCGACGCTGGCCATGCGCAACAATCCCAACGATCCGAGTGGCAAGCTCCTTATTTTGACCGGGGCCAACGCCGATGATGCGGTGCTCGCTGCCCAGGCTCTCACGCTCCAGCGTGCGATGCTCGAGGGCGACACCATCTCAATCCGGCACCTCCGTCCTCCCAATCCACGCCAGCCGGACGACGCACCGCGTTGGCTCTCGACCGACAGGGTTACCTACGTGGGTGATATTGCCCAGACCGGCCAACTGCAGGGCGATGGGTCCGGCCCCATGGGTGTCTACATGCGTCTTCCGCCCGATCTCTACATCCGGCCTCTCTCCAATCTCGGTTTCCACATGGGCTACCGCTATAACGGGATTCCTTTAGCAAATGAGAGCTCGCTCCAGGTCTACATGAACTCGGCCTTCGTCAGTTCAACTCCGGTGCCGCACACGGACAAGGCCTCCGCAAGGCTCGAAACAATCATCCCCATTCCTACTGCCGGGATTCGCCCCTTCAGCAATTCCTTGATGATGAGGTTCCTCTTTCAGCTGACAAGAAATGGAAGGTGCCAGGATACTGCCCCACTCAATCTACAAGGCGCCATTCTCAAGGACAGCTATCTTGACATCTCGGGGATCCCGCACTTGGCCGTTCTGCCCGATCTGGAGCTCTTCGCCAATGCAGGGTATCCCTTCACCCGACTCGCCGACCTGACTGAAACCGCCGTTGTTTTGCCCGATCAGCCTTCGCCGGAGGAGCTGGAGATGTTCCTCACGCTGATGGGCCACTTCGGCGCGCAGACCGGTTACCCTGTGCTGAACGTGTCGATCACCGACGCTGATGGCATGAAGGAAGACAGCCGCAAGGACTACCTCGTAATAGGCGGCGTCGAGGATCAGCCCGCACTGAGGAAGCTCTTCAACTCTCTCCCGGTGGCCATCGATGAGGGAGGTCTCCACATCCAGGACACCCAGGGATTCTTCGCGCCACTACAACACGCATGGTGGCGCGTCCGCAGCTCCGACCGCGTGGAATCCGGACAAATGGAGACCCAGGGAGGGCTGCCCGACGCGCTGATCGAAGGTATCGAGTGGCCCCATGGATCCGCCCGCTCTGTCGTCGTCATAGCGCTCCGCGATAAGAATGTTCTGCCCAATTTTCTCGATGTCTTCCTCAAAACCTCCCAATCGTCCGACATCTCGCAGTCCGTCAGCGTTCTGCAGGGGAACCGTTTCGTCTCCTACCGCATCGGGGGCGACTCCTACCGTGTAGGTTCGATCGGCTGGTGGACCCGTATCAATATGATCTTCTCCGAGTACCCCTGGCTGTTCGTCGTCGCCACGCTCACCGTTTGTTTTCTCATGGCTGCCCTCCTCCGCGCAATGCTGCGTCGACACGCCCGTACACGTCTGCTGGGCAACGCCTAGAGGTTTCCGCCTTATGGATCCCACCACATCAGGAGAGCCCAGATCGATGATACCCAGGAGGCTGTCGCGTGGAGCACTGACCGTACTTCTCACCTGCGTGGTCTGGTCCGAGCCCGGCTGCAGGGCGCAGCAGCCATGGCCTCAGTGGGAGCAATATAGCAAGCGCTTCATCGACCAGCAGGGCCGCGTCATTGACCATGACGCTCAGGAGCGCACCACCAGTGAGGGCCAGTCCTACGCGTTATTCTTCGCTCTGGTCGCGAACGACAAGCCGCGCTTTGCCAGGATCCTGGGTTGGACCGAGGCCAATCTCGCCATCGGTGATCTGACCCTGCACCTGCCCGCATGGAACTGGGGCAAGAGCCCTGACGGGACATGGAAGACACTCGATCCAAACCCCGCAGCGGACGCCGATCTCTGGATCGCTTACACGCTGCTTGAGGCTGGGCGCCTCTGGCACGATCCTCGATACGAGAAGCTTGGCACTCTAATGGCATCCCGCATCGCGCAGGAAGAGATCGTCGTCATCCCCGGCCTTGGTGCGACGCTTCTGCCGGGACCGCGGGGCTTTCATCCCAACCCCAGGACCTGGATACTCAACCCCAGCTACCTTCCCCTGCCGATCCTGACCCGCCTCGCCAGGACGATGCCGCAGGAGCCATGGGTACAACTGGTGGAATCGCTCCACACGATGCTCTCCCAATCCTCAAGCGCCGGCTTCGCCATGGACTGGATCTCCGCCGGCGACGGCATCCATGCGTCTCCGTCACCTGCGCAGCTTGCCGCGGGGAAGGTCGACGTGCCCCCGGTGGGCAGCTACGACGCTATTCGCGTGTATCTCTGGCTCGGCCTCTCTGACCCCGCAACCCCGTCGCGGCGGAAGCTTCTCAAGGACACCGCCGGGATGGCCGCATATCTCCAGAAGAACGTCACTCCGCCGCTCCAGGTCAGCGCCACGGGTGTGGTCCTCGGGGCAGATGCTCCAGTCGGGTTCTCTGCTGCCGCGGTGCCCTATCTTCACGGCGTTAACCTAACCACCGAGGAGAAGACCCAGGCCAACCGGCTCATCGCGCTCCGGGATCCGGCAAGTGGCCTCTACGGCAAGGACGCCAGCTACTACGATCAGAATCTGGCGCTCTTCTCCACTGGCTGGAGTGACCAGCGCTTTCGCTTCGACCGCGACGGACGCCTGAACCTCCCCTGGAAATAGAGGATTCATCTACCCTCATCGATTGGGAGGTGCTTGATCGGTCAAGGGCGAAAAGGGTTCACAGGGCATCGGAAAGGCGTTAGTCTCAAAGGGATCGGCGTGCTTCCGCTTTGCGCTTCGTCTTTCAAGGTTAGAACCTCAAACTATGATGAAGAAGCTCTCCATGAGGTACTGGGCCCCCGCAGCACTGATCGGTGCGATGACGTATCTTCCCGCATCGCTTCCTCTGTCTGCGCAGGCAACCAAGAGCGCCACCCAGACCTTGTTGGAGAAGGCACACAATCTCGAAGCTCGCGGTCGCGCGGATATGGCGAGTCAGACCTGGCAGCAGGTCCTTCTGGTCGATCCCAAAAACACCGAGGCCCTGGGCGGTCTTGCGCGGGCCGCAAAATTGAGCGGAGATACCGCCAAGGTCACGCTCTACCTCGAGCGCCTTCGGGCAATCAGTCCCAACGATCCAGCCATCGCCCAGGTTCAGGCCATGGGGACCCAGGCCAATCAAAACGCGCAGCTCCAACAGGCCGGCAAGCTAGCCCAGGCCGGACAATACGCCCAGGCGATGGTCATCTATCGTCAGGTCTTCGGCGGCAACCCCCCGCCCGGCGACTGGTCGCTGGCGTACTATGAGACCGAGTCCGCCACCGAGGATGGAAGGCCCCATGCGATCGCCGGGCTGCGGGCTCTCTCCGAAAAGTACCCATCGGATTCGCACTATCAGATCGCGCTTGGCCGCATCCTTACCTATAACCCCAAGACGCGGGCCGAGGGCCGCAAGATCCTTGAACGCTACGCCAATGATGCGCCGGCCGTGGAAGCCCTCCGTCAATCGCTCCTCTGGGATGCGCAGAGCCCGACCTCTGCCGCGGACATCCGCGCCTACCTTGCAAAGCATCCCGACGCCCAGCTTGCACAGGCTTTAAGGAACCAGCCCCACGTACCTGCCCCGCGCACTCTGGACGAGGTCGAATCCATCCGGACCAACCGGGCTCGCACTCTCGAAGAGCAGGCGGCCTACCGCGCACTGAACGCTCACCACCTCCAGGAGGCGGAGATGCGGTTCAAGGCCATCCTGGCTGGTCAGCCCCGAAGCGGCCCGGCCCTCGCCGGCATGGGTTATGTTCGGATGCAGCAATCCAACTTCGGCGGGGCCGTCAGCTTTCTTGAGCAGGCCCGGCAGCTCGGAGAGAATGGTCCTGGAATCAACACGGCCCTCGCTACCTCACGCTTCTGGTTCACGATGGGCGAAGGCCAGACGGCGCTCAGCGACAACGATCTCGCTTCCGCCGAGACGAAATATCAGGCTGCGTTGACCATGCGGCCCAACAGCCCTGAAGCGTTGGAGGGACTGGGCGGCACGCTGCTCAAGTCGCAGGAGTCCGCTCCCGCCGCGCAGGTCTTCGAGCGCCTCACTCGCCTGAAACCAAGCGCGCCGTCGGCCTGGCGCGGTCTGATCATGGCCCAGTTGGGAGCGGGGGATGCGTCCGCAGCTCTCCTCACCGATCAGCGCATCCCAAAGGCGGTCCGTGCGGAGCTGATGCGCGATCCCGAATTCCTGCGTACGCTCGCCTCCGCATACTCCGCAGTCGGCCGAGACGCCGACGCCCAGGGCGTTCTCCGGACCGCTCTCGACCTGCCATTCCCCACCGGAGGGCGAGGCCTTCGCGCCGAGACGCAGCTGCAGTACGCCAGCCTCCTCCAACAGGCCAATCATCTTGATCAGGCCGGGGGTCTCTATCGCCAGGTTCTCGCCGCCGACCTCGAGAACACCAGCGCCTGGCAGGGTCTTGTCCGAGTTGAGCATGCCATGAATCAGGATCAGCACGCAGTTCAAACCCTCGAAGCCATGCCGCCAGGCGTCTATGCCACGGCAATGCGTGACCCCGGCTTCGAGACGACCGTCGCCGCGATCTATCAGGGGCAGGGCAAGCTCGATATCGCGCAGGATATCCTTGAAAAGGCGACGGCCCAGCAGTCCACCTCTGGCCAGCGCGTCTCGGTGCCGATCCAGCTACAGCTCGCGGGAATCTATCTCCAGCGCAACAACCCGCAGCTTGCGTATCCCATCTACCAGCGCATCCTCAACCAGAATCCAGGCCTTCTCGATGCATGGAAGGGTCTCCTCTCCGCCCTGCACACCAACGGCCGTGACCAGGAGGCTTTGGCCGAGGTCCAGCAGATCCATGCGCCTGTGCGTACCCAGCTTGAGAACGACCCTGAGTATCTCCAGACCGTCGGCGCTGTCTACAACTCCCTCGGGCAGCCCCGTCAGGCAGCCGTCTTCCTGGCCCGCGTACAGCAGTACTACAATCTGCGCCACTCGGCTCCGCCTGCAGATATAGATATCCAGGATGCGTGGCTGCTCTTCAACAGCGGCGACGACACGGGCCTTTACCGACAGCTGATGAACCTTGGCGGACGCACCGACCTGACGGAGGAACAGCGCCGCACTGTCCAAACGCAATGGGCTGCTTGGGCCGTGCGCCGTGCCAACCAGGTCGCCGCCACCGGTGACAACCGGCGCGCGCTCGCCATCCTGAACGCCGCCGCCCGCTCCTTCCCGGATAACCCAGGCGTCATCAAGGCGCTCGCCGGCGGATACGCTCGTGCCGGTATGCCAAAGCAGGCTGTGGCCATCTTCAAAGCGCAGGACATGACCCAGACCACGGCCTCCGATTACAAGGCTGCGGTCGGCGCAGCCCTGGCCGCAGGCGACACCAGGGACGCCGAAACCTGGCTCCGTTATGGCCTCGATGCCTATCCCCGCGACGCCCAGATGCTCGTCCTCGCGGCCAAGTTCGAGCAGGCACGCGGTAACAATTCGCGCGCCGCGGACTACTACCGCGCTTCGCTCGCCGCGATGCCGCCGCCCGACCCGGGCGCGGAGCTTGCCGACGAACTCAGCCGGCCCGTCCCATCCAGCGAGATACACCTTCCCAGTGCAACCCAGTCGCAGGACCTCTCCCGTCTCCTCGCCCCGGGCGCGGTCGATGTCGTCGCTCCCGTCGAGCCCACCGGCGCGTACCTTCCCAGCTACGCCAACTCCTACGGGACCGCCCCCGTGCAACTCAACGGAGCACCGAACACCGGCCTCCCCTCATACACTGGCAGTCCGGGTTCCTCGCCAGCCCGCGCGCCATCGAGCAACGGCCAGACGCTCAAGGATTACGTCCCCCAGGCTGCCAATCATCGACCCGACACGCTCGACGACTTCGTACTTCCCGTCTTACCGCCGCGCAGTCACTCCGCGATCTCCCAGTCCGCTCCTTCGGTAAGGGTCTACAACAATCCGGGTCCCATCGAAGCCACATCGACTTCGCCACAGACCCACCTGTTTTCTTCCGAACGAACTCAACCGTTGCATCAGGGCCAACGCCTGACGGCCGAACCCCAGAATCAGCTTCAGCCTTCTGCGAATCCGCCATCCGACATCGTCTACGGCCCGTACGTCCCCTACGTCCCGACCACCAAGCAGGCAGTGCCTGTCCAACTCGGAGAGAACAGCGCCCGCATCAACTTGCCGCACCCCGAGGTCACGGACGTTACGCCGACAGCAAGGTACATTCCCAACGGTCGAACTGCGCCGACGTCGAATCGTCCTGAACTCGCCGCCGCGCGTGCCTCCGCCATCCGTCGCAATCAGTCCAATCCGGTCATGATGGGACAGAGCAATCCGCCCGCGGAAGATACCTACGCCACTCCCGCCACCGAGTACGCCGAGTACAACCCGGCCAGGCCCCAATCCGATCAGGTCGCCCGTCCCACCGCCCGTCCCCATCCGGCGGAGTCGAGCCCAAAACAGACCGGGGACAGCGAGAGCCAGCAGTACCCCCAGCCGACGCGGCGCTCCAACGCGAAGAAACCGCGCCAGTCCATCCCCCCCGCCGCTCCACCCGTGCAGGCCGCATCGCCGCCCCCGCAGCTTCCTGCGATGATCTATCCCGCGGTCCCCCAGCCTCTCTCGGCTCAGCCGTTTCCCGCTACCGGCCAGGTAAGCCCCCTGCTCACCGCACCGACCGACGCCCAACTCATGGCCAAGAGCCTCCCGCCTCTACGCGGGGGCTATGACGCGCAGGTACCTCTGGAATCGACTCGCCCCCTCACCGAGCGCGAGCAGGCCGAGCGCGATCTCGCCGCCCTCGAAGCCTCCTATAGCGGCTGGGTTGGGGGAACCGGATTCGCCCGCTACCGCAGCGGGGTCGCTGGCATTGATCGGATGACCGACCTTGAAGCTCCCGTCGAACTCTCGGCAGTACTCGACAAGAACGTCCGGGCGAGCATCGTCGCGCGCCCGGTCTTCCTGAACTCGGGGGTGATCGACGTAGCTGCCTACGCTGGCACAAGCGGCACGATTCCCATCCTCGGGACGTTTCCCGCCAACGCGCTCGTAGCGCCTGCGCAGCAGTTCTCGAGCGGCGTCGGCGGAGAAGGCCAGATCGTGACCACCAACTTGGGCCTCGCCGTCGGCTATACACCGTATGAGTTCCTGGTCCGCAATATTACCGGGCGGTTCCGCTGGCGGCCTGTGGGCGGCCACTTCACCTTGCTGGCCGATCGCGACTCGGTCAAAGAGACCCAGCTCTCCTACGCCGGTCTGCGCGATCCCGGCTCCGCGACTCCCGTCTACTCCGGCAATATCTGGGGTGGCGTGGTCTCCACCGGAGGAGGGATCCGCTTCGATGCCGGAAACGAGAAGTCTGGTCTCTACTTCTCCGGAAGCGGGGCCTCAGTCAACGGTTACCACGTCCTGGACAACAAGACCTTCAACGGCGGGGCGGGAGCCTACTTCCGCGTCAAGTCCTGGCCCCAGTATGGAACCCTGAATATCGGAGGTTCGTTCTACGGCGCCCACTTCGATCACAACGAGCGCGGGCTCACCTATGGCTCCGGCGGCTACTTCAGCCCGAACGTCTACTTCCTGGCCGCCATCCCGGTCACCTTCACGGGTCACTACAAGACGGACTGGCACTACCTCATCTCGGGCAGCGTCGGTCTGCAGACTTTCCAGGAAGACAGCGCCCCCTACTACCCGCTCGACCCTGCCACCGAGACCGGCGCCCTCTCCGGCTGCACGCTATCCCAGATCACCGCTCGAACCTGCGGCTACCTGCCCGTCAACAGCAACACCGGCGCAAACTACGGCATCAACGCCGAGACGTCTTACCGCATCGCCGAGCACTGGTTCGTTGGCGGCTTCGTCTCCGGCAACAACACCAACAACTACAACACCGTCTCCGGTGGGGCCTTTATCCGTTACCTCTTCCGTCCGCAATACCCGACCGAGAGCTACCCAACCGGCCTCTTCCCCGTGGATGGCTTTCATCCCCTGCGCGTTCCGTAATCTACCCTTCCCACGGCAGTAAATAACACCTTCGTGCCTCTGGCATCGTCCGTTTTGCTTGCAGCGAGATGAGGCTTCGGGTATAACTCGATTCACACCCCAGGCGTTGTATGTGAATCGTTTGCAGCGATTTCGTCGCAAGAGGCCAGCGTCCGTTCTGGGGTTCGGGGGACTGCATGGGCCATCATCGATTGAGCGCTGAAAGCCGTACGGAGGTGAAGTGCCCGCCTCAACTCGCATCGTCCTGTTGCGCTCTCCGAATCCGCGTGCACACTCTCCTCTTGTCCTCCATCTTGCTCGCCGGCAGCGTAGTCCCTGCCTTCGCCAAGCCGGAATCCGTGCCGCCCTGGGTCAGCGAAGCCGCCCATCAGGCTCTGCCCACTTATCCTGCTGATACGACGGCCGTCGTCCTCCTCGATGAGACTACTTACACTGTCTCTCCCAATGGCTCGGCCGTGGAACATCGTCGCCGCGTCGTGAAGATTCTTCGTCCCAGTGGCCGCGAAGAGGGTGTCGTGGCCGTGCCCTTCGACAACGGCACCAAGATCCGGATGCTTAAAGTGTGGAGCATTGGGCCGGACGGCCATGAGTACGCCCTGAACGACAAAGAGATTACCGACTACGGATATCCGGGGCAGGGAACACTCTTCGAAGATGTCAAGATCCGCGTCGCCAAGGCCCCCGGGCGCGACCCCGGAGGCATCGTCGCCTACGAGTCAGACCAGGTCGTCCGTCCTTACCTCACGGAGAAGACCTGGTATCTGCAGGAGAACATTCCCAAGCTCAACCAGAGCTTCATCCTTGAACTTCCTCCAGGTTACAACTATGGAATCGTATGGGCCCATCACGGCGTCGCCAAGGCCATCGATCTCGAGCACCAGCGCTATCGCTGGGAGGTTAAGGAGACGCCCGGGATCGATATCGAGCGCGTCCCGTTGCCGCCCGCTGAAGGCTCCCTCGCTGCCCGCATGACGATTCACTACGCCGGTCCCGGGCTGGTCGGCGCAACCACCGGAACCTGGAAGAGCATCGGCGAGTGGTACCAGCAGCTCTCAAAAGACCGCCTCGTTCCGACCCCGGAGATCATCGCCAAGGCCCAGGAACTCACCGCTGGTAAGACCGACTTCTACGACCGCACCGAAGCCATCGGCGAGTACGTCCAGCGCCAGGTCCGCTACTTCGTCATTGAGATGGGGATCGGCGGCTACCAGCCTCACCCCGCGGGCGAGATCTTTCGCAACCACTATGGCGATTGCAAGGACAAGGCCACTCTCGTCTCGGCCATGCTCGCATCGGTCGGGATCCACTCCGCCCTCATGATGGTCGATACGGAACGAGGCGTCATCGATCCCGACGCTCCCTCGATTCACGGAAACCACATGATCGCCGCCATCGAGGTTCCGGACAATTATCAGTCTCCCTCCCTGCGCAGCGTGGTCAAGGCGAACAATGGACACCGCTACCTGATCTTCGATCCAACCTGGGAGCTCACTCCCTTCGGGCAGCTCGAACACGGTCTCCAGGGAAGCTACGGCATCCTGCTTGAAGGGCCCGAGAGTCAAGTCATTCAGCTTCCCACTCTCAGTCCTGATCACAACACCATCCGCCGTAACGCCAGCTTCGAGCTGAAGCCCGACGGAACGCTCGAGGGCACCGTCACTGAGAAGCGCTTTGGCGACGTCTCCGAACACCGTCGGCACCTCTACACCAGCGGGGACGCCGAGGAGCAGCGGAAGGCGCTTGACCACGCACTCAATCAGGACCTGCCCGGCTACTCCGTCAAGGACGTCAAGGTGGAGAACGCAGCTGCCCTCAATAAAGACCTAACCCTCTCCTACGCCATTACCTCTGGAAGCTTTGCCCGCCATATGGGCTCGATGCTCATGATCCGCCCGCGCGTTCTCGGCTCCGATAACATCCTTCTCGACCACAAGCCGCGCCTCCTGCCCATCGACCTGCGCGAAACCATGCAGGCCACGGACGCCTTCGACATCAAGCTGCCGCAAGGCTACACCATCGAGGATCTGCCTCTTCCCATCAAGCTCGACGTAGGCTTCGCCTCCTACGAGAGCACCACCACGCTTCAGGGCGACACGCTTCACTACGCCCGCACCTACACCGTCCGCCAGCTCACCCTGCCGCCCGAAAAATACGGCGATCTACAGCACCTCGCCGGCGTCATCGCCGCCGATGAGGACACTCGCGCCGTCCTCACCCGCAAATAACACTGCTCAAGATTTAGAGGACTGAAAGCACCATGGAACTCCCGACCGCCGGACGCACCTTCCTTCTCATCGCAGCGCTGTCCCTCCTCTCCGCCGCTACCGCCCAGGCACAGTGGATCCCGTCCACGCCCGAAGAGCTCTCCATGACCGCACAGCCCGAGGTTCCCGGAGCCTCCGCCGTCTATCTCTATCGTGAAGAGACAACCGACGACGACAATCACAACTTCAGCATCTACTACCGGCTCAAGATCCTCAACGAGGGCGGCAAGGATCTCGGCACCGTCGAGCTTCCCTACGACACGGGAGGCGCAGCCCGTCTGGGAGTCACTGAGATCGAGGGGCGAACGATCCACGCTGACGGCACTATCATCCCCTTCACCGGCAAACCTTTTACCAAGCTCATCGAGAAGAGCAGCACGAGCAAATACATGTCCAAGGTCTTCAGCCTGCCAAGCGTGGAGGTCGGCAGCATCGTCGAGTACCGTTACAAGGTCCGGTACGAGGACAACTATTTCATCCCGCCCAAGTGGGAGATTCAGAGCAAATACTTCACCCGCAAAGCCCACTACCAGTGGAAGCCTACCGTCCGCGAGCTGAACTTCGAAGACATCGGCCCCGTTCACAGCATCTCCTGGTTCCCGATCCTCCCCAAGGGTTCCGACGTCAAGCTGACGGAGCTACCCGGTGGCCTCAAAAAGACCTTCTCGCTCGACATGGCCAACATCCCACCCACGCCGAACGAAGAGTATCTCCCCCCGCTCGGATCTACCACCTACCGCGTCTTCTTCTACTACAACGCCTACCCCACCGGCGACGAGTTCTGGGCCAAATCCAGCAAGAACTGGGCTAAACGGCAGGATAAGTTCATCGGACCCGGCCCCGCGGTAAAGGCTGCTGCCCAGTCCCTCACGGCCCCAGGCGACGCTCCCATGGTCAAGCTGCATAAGTTCTACGCCGCGGTCATGAAGCTTGAGAACACCGATTTTACCCGCGAGCACACCGTATCCGAAGACAAGTCGAATGGTATCCGCGAGATCAAGAACACCGACGACGTCCTCACCCGGGAACGTGGCAGCGGAGACCAGCTTGCGGAACTCTTCGTCGCCATGGCCCGAGCAGCCGGCCTCAAGGCCTACGTGGCCACCGTCACCAATCGTGATCGCAGCCTCTTCCTGCGGGGCTACCTCTCGCTCGGGCAGCTCGACGACGATCTCGCCGTAGTCAACATCGACGGCAAGGATCTCTTCTTCGATCCCGGACAGCGCTACATGCCCTTTCAGCACCTCGCGTGGAAGCACAGCTTCACCGACGGTATCCGCCAGACGGACAAGGGGGCCAACTTCTTCACCTCACCCGGCGAACCGTACACCGCCACCCGCATCCAGCGCATCGCCGAACTCACCCTCGCTCGCGATGGCGAGGCCACCGGGACCGTGCGGCTCATCTACACCGGCGTCGCCGCCCTCCGCTGGCGTCAGGCCAGCCTCACCGGAGACGCCACCAGTCTCGACCATGACCTGACTGAGACCTGCGAGCAGCTCCTCGGGAAGGGAGCCGAGGTCAAGGTCAAATCCATCGAGAAGCTCACCGACTACGAAGAGCCACTCAACGTGTCCTTCTCCGTCAAAGCCTCGGTCGCATCGAGCGCCGGCCGCCGAATTCTCCTCGCCTCCGATCTCTTCGAGGCCGAGGCCAAACCCACCTTCACCAACAAGGAACGAAAGTACGCCGTCTTCTTTCACTATCCCTACATGGTTCAGGACGTCGTCCGCATCCATCTTCCCAGCGACCTCGCCGTCGAATCCCTCCCGAAGGAAGAAAAGACGCAGTTCAAGAACTTTGCCGCCTACTACTTCCGAACCGAACAGACGCCGTCCACCTACACGATTCGCCGCGACTTCCTTCTCGGTGAGTTGGTCTTCCCCGTCGAGGAGTACAAGGATCTGCAGACCTTCTACACCGGCCTTGAGTCCCAGGACCACGAACCCGTAGTCCTCAAACCAACCGTCACGGTCACCAAGGTCCCGATCGGCAACTGAGGGAACAGTGTGCCGGTTCAGCCCTAATGAGCTCTGAACCGGCACACCTGGACCCTCTCGTTCCTATACGGGCAATCGAATCCCGTCACGCTCTCCCGATCCAGGATCATCCACGTCACACCCAGCCCTTCGAGCGCCAGTATTCGCGCTGCATCGGGCTCCTTGCTCAGCCCCGCCTGTGCCCTCTGCCCGATCACCCATGCCGGCGTCAGCTCCGGCCGAATTGAGGCCTGACCTCCATCTTTCGAGTAGTCCGGCAGCACGCTCCGACCCGCAATCGCCCGGAAGCCTTGAGCATCTTCGCCGGCCTCATGAACATAGTCGGAATCGAGCGCAAACAGCGCATCCGCCGGCGTATTCGCGCTTACCCACACAAACGCGCGCTCCCAACCGTTCCGCGGAGTCAGACCGGGAAGCTCCAGATGATCGGATGCAGGATACGTCTGCCGCTCGACGAAGAGCATCACCCCGCCCAGCAACGCAACCGTCGCCAGCCACCGCCACGTCGATCGCCGCAACACTCGTTCGCCCAGCGCCGCGCCCAGCACCATCAGCATGACGACATAGATCACTTGAAAGCATCGCAGGGGCTGCAGCCTCGCCACCAGGTGAGCCCGGGCTCCTTGCCGGGCGAACGCTCCCGCCACCAGCACTGCTATCCCTCCGACTGTAACCGCCATCCTTGCCAGGGCACGTTCGTTCCGGCGAGTCGCGTCGTCCTCCTGTCGAGCCCCCCCAACCCAGCCCAGGATGGCTAGGGGCGCCACCAGCCCTATCCACTCGTACCATTGCCACTGCGACAGAAACCAGTAGTACCGCGTAGCCGCCACACGTAAGTAGTCTGTCGTTTCCGCCGGAGCCATTCTCTGAGCCGCTCCTGCCGCCAGCATCGCCATCACAGCCGTTCCCGCAACCCCCCAACCAATAACCCAGCGCCTCCCGTCCATCCAACACGCCAGCAGCACGGCCCCAATCACTCCGTATCCCGCCATCAGGGGATGCAACATCATTGCCGGTCCAAAGAGGAAGGCCGCAAGTACCAGCCGTCCCCGCGCCACCCCGCCCAGCGGGGAGTTCCCCAGCATCATGCTCATCCCCAGCAGCGTCAAAGCCAGTGAAGCACTCCGCGCCGTGACATAGGGGTCCATCAGCAGCAGGGAAGTCCCCGCCACAGGTATCGTCCAAAGCAGTGCGACGACCCCCACTGCTCCGACCCGTGCCGTCTGCGCCCGATAGCATCGAGTCACCAACGCCCACACCCCCAGCAACATGCCCCACAGGCAAGCCGCATAAAGCGCCAGCACGACCGTCCCCAGGCTAAAACCCGAAGCCTTGACCACCCACGCCACGGCGTCCACGAAGAACGTCGGCCCCAGGTGCCCCGCCACAAACTCCGTCCCATGCGGATAAAGCGACGGGTCCAGACGATGCCGCACCTCCGCGATATAGATCCCGCCATCCTCCGAATACGGGTGGTATCCCATCACGCCGATCCCCACCAGCGTCCACAAAGTCACCCAGCCGATCCCACCCCATGTCCTACCCTTTGACTCCTCCAAAAACCCCTCACGATCGAGCTACTGTGCATGGAGATCTCAGTCTAGAGCACAAGCCCGCCACGCCTTCCGCCTGAGACGATACAATCGAAAGAAGTATGCCTCAATTACCCACCCAGCCTGTTCCGTTAGCACTCCGCACAACAGCAGCGAGGGCTACGGCATGAGCCCGAACGCCAGGAAGCTCCTCAAAACCATCCCCGGTTTCCTCATTAGCGGTTTCTTCCTCTGGTACACCTTCTGGCCCCGCGATGGTGGCAAGAAAGGCATCTCCATCGCCCAGATCCGCGGTCTCCGCATCGTCGAGCCCGCATGGATCCTCGGTCTGGTCGCATTTGGCATCGTCAGCTACACCCTCCGCAGCGTTCGATGGCACCGCATGATGCGCTCGACCGGCGTCACCCTTCTGGCGTGCGCCCGTATTCTTATGACGTCGCTCGCCGCCAATAACATCCTGCCCTTCCGCATCGGCGACATCATGCGCACCTTTACCTACGCACCCGATCTCCGCACCACGCCCTCCGTCGTCCTCTCGACCCTCCTGCTCGAAAAGCTCTTGGACATCTTTGTCCTGGTCTCCTTCTTCACCGCCTTCCTCGGACCCACTGCAAGCCCCCACCAGCGCACCATCTCGCATGGACTCCTGGGCCTCTCCATCATCGGCCTCGGCGTCCTCCTCCTCGGAGCGCGAACCCTCGAAGCCCCTCTGCGCCGCCTCTTCCTCCGCCTCCCCGAGAAGCCCATCCTCCTCAAGCTCGAGCACTGGATCGTCCTCGCCCTCGAGTGCATCCGCAACATCGGCTTGGCCGGATCGCTCGTACTGCTCGTCGAATCCATCATCATCTGGTCCTGCGAGGGTCTGCAGTTCGTCTCCTTCGCCCACATCATCGGGCTGAAGTCTGGCCCCGCCGGCCCCTGGCAGGCCGTCGCCTACGCCAACCTGTCGTACCTCATTCCAAGCTCCCCGGGCGGAATCGGCCCCTTCGAACTGGCGACGAAGACGGCCCTGGTCAGACACGGCGCCGACCCCGCCCAGGCGACCCTCTACGGCCTCGCACTCCACGCCTGGATGTTGGTCACCATCACCGCCGTCGGTGGAGCGATGTTCCTCGCCCACCGCATCCGCCAGACCGCCCGCCGCTCCCTCCTCAAGGAGATCGAGACCCTCCCCAGCCAGCTTCCGGATTCCTAGGCCCGCAGTCTCACCTCAAAATCCATCCGAGGAGAACACATGCAGGCACAAGCAGCTCGCAGACGGAAGATCACAATCAACTTCGTTGCGGCCGCAGCCATGTCGCTCATGTCGCGCACCGGCGCTGCCCAGACCACCCGGTCCGCTGCGGACCCCGACGCAGTCTCCTCCCAGCCGCTCACCTACGAAGTCGTCTCCGTCAAGCCGAATAAATCGGGCAACGGGGGCATGAGCGTCAACTTCCGCCCCGCCATCTACTCCGCCACAAACACCACACTTCCGCTTCTAATCCAATCCGCTTACGGCCTGCGCATGGACGGCCTGATCTCCGGTCTTCCGTCGTGGGCTCAGTCGACCCACTTCGACATCGAGGCCAAGACCGACGACGCGACTGCATCCGCCCTCGAGAAGCTTCCCCACCAGCAGCGCTTTGACCGGCAGGAGAAGATGCTTCGTGCAGTCCTTGAAGATCGCTTCCACCTCAAAGCCCACGTCGAGACCAAAGACCTCCCCATCTATGCCTTGGTAGTCACCAAGGGCGGCTTCAAGCTCAAGCCCGCCGATCCCAACGACACCTACGAGAGCGCAATCAAAGGCTTCAACGGTAAACCCTCGGCCGGCATGATCATGACCAATCATGGTGTCATGACCACATACGCCACCCCCATCGTGGCCTTATCAGCCAACCTGACCTATCAGGTCCACCGCATCGTGGTCGATCAAACCGGCCTCACCGGGAAGTACGACATCACGCTCAAGTGGTCTCCCGACGATGGGACCACCGACCCATCGGACTCCTCCTCACCTTCCATCTTCACCGCCCTTCAGGAGCAGCTTGGACTCAAGCTCGAGCCGCAAAAGGCTCCCGTCGAAACCATCGTCATCGACCACGTCGAGCTTCCGTCTGAAAACTAGCCCTGACCGCCGTCACCCACGAGATCACCCCTCTCGACCAATCAAATCCTGACTCCACTACACTGAGACAAGTAAACTTCCGCATCCGCAAGGTGACCCGCAAGCATGTACCGCACCATTCAGCTCTCCCTCCAGGCCCGCATCCAGGCCATCCTGCTCTCCCGCTACGAAATCGCCCTCCCGTACCTCGCGGTGGAGCAGCCCCCGAACATCGCTCTCGGCGAACTCGCCCTCCCCGTAGCCTTCGAGCTCGCCAAACGCCTCCGCAAAGCCCCCCGTGCCATCGCTACCGAGCTCGCCGCCGAGCTCAACGCCGACCTGCCCGCGGGAGTCGCCTTGGTAGAGGTCGCCGGAGCCGGATACCTCAACATCCGCCTCGACCGCGCCGCCACCGTCCGCCGCATCGCCGCCGACCACCACGCCGACCTCGGCGGCCCCGGCTTCCGCCTCATCGAGCACACCAGCATTAATCCCAACAAGGCCGCGCACATCGGCCACCTCCGCAACGCCATCCTCGGCGACACCTTCCAGCGCCTCCTCCGCCCCGACGCCTTCAAGTCCGGCTACCAGGTCG
Organism: bacterium; assembly: GCA_026225095.1. Taxonomy (GTDB): domain Bacteria; phylum Acidobacteriota; class Terriglobia; order Terriglobales; family Acidobacteriaceae; genus Edaphobacter. The sequence goes on along the minus strand of JAMFSC010000037.1, from coordinate 10,181 downwards.
GCGTCCAAAACTACATCGACAACACCGGCGTCCAGGTCGCAGATGTCGTCGTCGGCCTCGTCCACCTTCAGGGCATGAACCTCGACCGCGTCCGCGAACTCCTCACCGAGTGCCTCGAGACCAACCAACGCATCGACTTTTACTGCTGGGACCTCTACGCCCGCGTCTCCCAGTGGTACACCGATCCCGGCCCCGACCCTGCGAATGCCGCCCCCACCCTCGCCGCCCGCAAGCAACTCCGCCTCGACACCCTCCACGCCCTCGAAGCAGGCCACGGCGAAACCGCCCAGATCGCCGACCTCATCGCCACCGAGGTCCTCCGCCGTCACCTCGAGACCATGCTCCGCCTCGGCATCGAATACGATTTCCTCCCGCGCGAATCCGAGATCCTCTCCCTCCACTTCTGGGACGCAGCCCGCGCCCTCATGACCGAACGCGGCGTCCTCTACGAAGAGACCCAGGGCAAAAACAAGGGCTGCCTCGTCATGCGCCGCGCCGGAGCCGAAGCGATGGCCGAAGGAGACACCGACGAAGACGCCAAGGTAATCGTCCGCTCCAACGGCACCGTCACCTACGTCGGCAAGGACATCGCCTATCACCTGTGGAAGTTCGGCCTCCTCCCCGGCAAGGACTTCGGCTACATCCCCTTCTTCAACTACCCCACCCACCCCTGCTGGATCTCCACCTCCGGCGCCAGCGACCCCACAGCCCCAACCTTCGGCAAAGCGGACGCCATCTACAACGTCATCGACTCCCGCCAAAACGACCCACAGAACCAGGTCCAGGAGGCCCTCCGCGCGATGGGCTTCGAGGATGCGGCCTCGCGCTACACCCACTTCTCCTACGCGATGGTCGCCATGACCCCCCGCACGGCCGTCGACCTTGGCTACGTCGTCCCCGAAGAAGACCTCGCCAAGCCCTTCGTCGAAGTCAGCGGACGCAAGGGCCTCGGCGTCAAGGCCGACGACCTGATCGATCGGCTCATCACCGCCGCCAAGACCGAGGTCGACAACCGCCACCCCGAGCTCGACGAACCCGAGCGCCTCGCCATCTCGCAGCAGATCGCCATCGGGGCCCTGCGTTTCTTCATGCTCCGCTTCACCCGTAACACAATTATCGCGTTCGACTTCAAGGAAGCCTTGAGCTTCGAGGGCGAGACCGGCCCGTACATTCAATATGCGATCGTCCGCGCGGCCAACATCTTCCGCAAGTCCGGAGTCCCGGCCGACGAAGCCTTGACCGCCATCGCCGAAATCGAGGGGCTGGAGCCGATCCTGTCGAGCGAAGAAGGAACCAGCCTCTGGGAGACATGGCTCGCCGCCTCCCGCCTATCGACCGTCCTCGACCAGAGCATCCAGTCCGCCGAACCAGCATACCTGGCCAAGTACGCCTTTACCCTGGCCCAGCAGTTCAATAATTTCTACCACCGCCACCACGTGCTGACGGAGACCGACCCAACTCGCCGCGCCCTTCTTCTAGCCACAGCCGCCGCCGCGCACCGCGAACTGATCCGCGCGCTCGGCTATCTTGGAATTGAAGCCCCTCCCGTCATGTAGTTCAGGCAACGCAGGTCCCCCGACGTCAGTCATGCGCGATAAACGCACCATGGCAGACCACTTTCGAATCAGCGCCCGCTGTCCAGTTTTTCCATGCAACGGCCCACATTCGACGCACAAAAAAGCTTCTGGTGAAACATGGGAAATTTCGATTGTTGCCAGCTAACCCATTTAGAACACCATGGATGCAGGAAACTCGCAAAAGCGGCGATTTCATACCACTTTATTAGAAGATAAAAACCAGGTGGTCTGACCACGCGGTTGGTTAAATGAACAATAAGGAGGCGAACCACACCTCCAGGAGAACAGCTTTAATTAAGCCGAGTAGGCCTTCACCCATTCCACCAGCGATCGCACCGCGATCCCACTAGGCCCCTTCGCAATCCACGGCTTGGCATCTTCATTCCACGCGGACCCGGCGATGTCCAGATGAATCCAAGGCGTATCCCCGACAAACTCCTTCAGGAACATCGCCGCCGTAATCGCCCCGCCGTATCGCGTCCCGCCCGTATTCATGATGTCCGCGATGGCGCTCTTGATCTGATCGCGATAATCGTCGGTGCAGGGAAGCCTCCAGTACTTCTCTCCGGTGGCCTTCAGCCCGGCGGTAAACTTTTCCCAGGCTTCCTCATTGTTCGAAAATAAACCCACATTGATCTTGCCGAGCGCCACCACGCAGGCCCCGGTCAGTGTCGCCGCATCAATCAGATGCGTGCACCCCAGCGTCTTCGCATAGTGGAGCCCATCCGCCAGCACAAGCCGACCCTCCGCGTCGGTATTGATGATCTCGATTGTCTTCCCCGACATCGCCTTCACCACATCGCCCGGCTTGAAGGCCTTGCCATCCGGCATGTTCTCCGCCGAACAGACCACGCTGATGACCTTCACCTTCGGCTTCAGACCCGCAATGGCTTTCATCGCGCCGATCATCGCCCCGGCCCCGGCCATGTCGTACTTCATCTTTTCCATGCCTTCCGCCGGCTTGATCGAGATTCCGCCGGTATCGAACGTGATTCCTTTCCCCACCAGCCCAAGCACCGGAGCCCCATCTTTCGGCTTCACCTCCGGCTCATAGGTCATCACGATCAGAGCCGGGGGCTCGGGCGATCCCTGCGACACAGCCCAAAAAGCCCCCATCCCCAGCTCATGGAGCTTCTCCGTCGAGTAAACCTCACACTTCAGCCCTGCCTCGGCGCACATCGCCGCGGCCCGCTTTCCCAGCTCCGTCGGCGTCAGAACGTTTCCTGGCTCATTGACCAGCGAGCGCGTAAAGTTCTGCGCACCAGCAGTCACGATCCCGAAATCGAAGCCTCTCTGAATATCCCCTCGGGTCGATCTCTCACTCTCGCTGATAACAATCGTCACCGAGTGCACTGTTTGATCCTTCCGATCGCTCTTATAGGTGTCCCAATCGATCTCGCCAAGCTCCGCGCCCTCTACCAGCACCTGTGCCACCAGGTCGCAGGGAAGGCTGTCCATGTGCTCGTCGGAAAGCGCATGGTCCTCCGGAAAGGCGATCGCGACGTCCCTGATACCGCGCGGCTTGGCGAAGCGCACCGCCGTCCCGGCCCCTTTGCGAATCTCGTGGACGGACAACTTGCCCACCTTGCCCAGCCCGATCACCAGCAGTCGCTCCGCCTTCACCCCAGAAGGAGCATGCAGCAACATTGTCTCGCACAACTCAGCCTTGAACTCACCCGAAGCCAGCACCCTCGCCGCCGCATTCGTGACCGCATCCGACGTCGTCAGCAACGCCGGCAGCGGATCGGCGTCCTTACCCACAGCAACATCGACAGCAAACACCGCGAGCAGGGGAGTCTGGAACCCGTTTGCATCCTGGAATAGAAGCTTGGTCGTCATCGCTCTATCCTACCCCGACTCGCCGGCTCCTAACGTCGCTGACTCCGCGCCACGGCTGCCTTAGCCTCGGAGTCAGCCTCCCGTTTCCGTTCTGTCGCCCGCTTGTCCCATTCCTGCTTTCCCTTAGCCAGCGCGATCTCGCACTTCACCCGGCCGTTGCGGAAATAAAGCCGTACCGGGATGAGCGTAAATCCCTTCTGCTTCGTCATACCTTCGAGCCGGCGAACCTCCTGTTTATGCAGCAGAAGTTTCCTCGTTCGCAGTGAGTCGTGATTCATCGCATTGCCATGGGAGAATGGTCCAATGTGGGCGTTGAGCAGGAAACATTCCCCGTCTTTAAGCAGCCCATACGCGTCCTTCAGGTTAGCCTTACCTTCCCGGATGGATTTCACCTCGGTCCCTCGCAGCGCGATGCCAGCCTCGAACTTGTCGGTCAAAAAGTAATTAAAACTTGCCGACCGATTAAACGCAGCATCCCGCTTACCCGCCGCCACCGGATCGCGGTCCTTCTCCTTCACCACCGCCTTGGGTTGTGGTGCGACCGTCGGGTTGGAGAGGTTTCGTGCCATCGGTTCCTCGTTGAAGAAGCCGGACTCGAAATCCCGGCACATTACACCAACCCTCATCTTAACACGCGAGACGCCAGCTCCATGCCCTGTACCACCACTGTGAAGGCCCTCAGCACGCGGCGAGCCGCATCTCCCAGTCGTCCGCGGAACATCTCCCCGGGATCCATTCCTGAGATGTCTGAATCGATCGAAATGGTATACTCGCCCGAGCCGGAGACCAAAAGCGACGTGCTCGATATCACCTTCCGGGCCCCCATCGCACGCTCGTCTCCCCGGCATCGATTCACTCCGCAGGGTGTAAAGGACGCAAACAGAACAAGCATGGGTCGCGGCGTCATCTCATCGAAATACTCTAAAATCCTCTTCTCCGCCCCGTCCCTGGTGCTGCTGCTCCTTCTGTCCGTGGGCCTGCTGCTCCCGGCTCCCGCATCCGCCCAGTCTGCCCGCGCCTGGAACAAGCGCGCCCGCGAGGCCGAGCTCCGCGAGGATTGGGACTCGGCATTCGACGGCTACTGGCACGCCCACCTCAAGAGCCTCGGAGACCTCCGTTACAAGACTGACGCCGAACGCGTCCGTATACTCGCCGGTGCCGCCCACGTCGATCGCGGTCGTGTCCTGAAGCAGAATGGAGACCAGCCCGGAGCCATCAACGAGTTCTCCCGCGCCATCGCCATCGATCCCTCCAATCAGGCCGCGCAGCAGGAGCTCAACCTGATCCTGCACCCTGACAATCTGCCGCCCTCAGCCAGCGCTCCACCCGTCCCCGGGCCCAACTCCCTCGAGCAGACCCCGTACCAGGCGGCCACCCTTCGCGCCATCGACTCCGTCGCCGGGCCGATCCAGCTTCAGCCCACCTCGAACGACCCTGTCTCCCTCAACATGGTCGAGGACACAAAGAACATCTATCAGGCCATCGGCAAACTCGCAGGCCTCAACGTCCTCTTCGATCCCGACTACCAATCCAAGCGCATCCCCGTCAATCTCACCTCCGTCCCCCTGTCGGACGCACTGCGCATCGTCGGGACACTTGCAGGGACCTTCTACAAGCCCGTCACGACGAACACCATCTTCGTGGCCGCCAATACCCGGCAGAAGCGTCTGGACCTCGACGAGCTCTCCGTTCAGACCTTCTACCTCAGCAACATCGCCCAGGCGAACGACCTCAACGAGATTCTGACGACCGTCCGAAACATGCTCGACCCCAGCGTCAAGATCTACTCCGTCGCCTCGCAGAACGCGCTCATCCTCAGAACGACCCCCGACCAGCTCCTGCTCGCCCAGAAGATCATCAACGATCTTGATCGAGCCCGTCCTGAGGTCGTCGTCGACGTAGCCGTGCTCGAGGTAAACCGCGACAAGACCCGCACCCTCGGCATCACCCTGCCCCAGTCCTTCACCCTTACCCCCCAGGCGTCCACCAGCACGACTACCAGCACCTCGACGACCGCAACCACGACCTCCGCCCTTACCCTGAATACTCTGGCGAACATCAACGCAACCAACTTTGCCGTCACCCTTTCGGGTGGAACCCTGAACGCACTACTCAACGACTCGGACACCCGCATCCTCCAGAACCCGCGGATCCGCGCTACCGACGGACAGCGTGCAACCCTCAAGATCGGCTCGCGCATCCCCATCGCCACCGGCTCCTACTCCTCCGGGGTCTCCACCGGAACCGTCTCCCTTGGCGTCCAGACGCAGTTCACCTACCTCGATGTCGGGGTCAATATTGACATGACCCCGACCGTTCACTACGACCGCGAGATCTCGCTGAAACTCAAGATCGAGGTCTCATCCGAGAGTGGTCAGGTCACCATCTCCAGCGTCACCGAGCCCATCATCGCTCAGAACGTGATCGACCAGGTTATCCAGCTCAAGGAGGGGGAAGCGAGCATTCTGGCCGGTATCCTCACCAAGAGTGACTCCAAATCCAGCTCCGGAACCCCTGGCCTGGCCGAGATCCCGCTCCTCAAATACTTTTTCGGCACCCAGAGCGCCGTCACCAACCGCGACGAGGTCGTCTTTGTCCTGATCCCGCATATCGTTCGCGAATCGGTCTTGACTCGTCTGAACACCAGCCCTATCGATACCGGCACTAGCACCTCGTATGAACTGCGGCGCACGCCCGTCTCGATCGACGCCAGCGGGGAGGCAGGAGCGGAAGCGGCGCGCAATCTCCTGACTCCGCGCCGCCCCGCCGCCCCCGTCACCAGTCCGACCACCTCTGCCAACGCCGCCTCCGCGATGGCCCAGCAGATGGTCGAGCAGGCCGGCCGCCAGACCGTGGGCGTCCCACCCGCAGGTTCTCCCGGCGCCACCCAGGCGGCCGTGACCCTGCCCGTCTCGCTCAACGTCAGCCCAGCAATCGCGAACCAGGGGGTGGGAACCACCTTCCAGATCTCCGTCACCGCGACGAACGCCAAAGATCTCTACGCCGTCCCCATCCAGCTTCAGTTCGACCCCAAGGTCCTGCAACTCGTCAATGTGGACGCTGGAGAGTTCCTTGGGCGCGACGGTCAGGCGGTGGCCCTGGTGCACCGCGATGAAGGCAATGGTCTGGTCACGATCTCCACCTCGCGGCCGCCCAACGCCAAGGGGGTCGATGGTCAGGGCAACCTTTGTACCCTCACCTTTAAGGCGATCGCGGCCGGCGACTCCGGCCTCTCACTCGTCAAAGTCGGAGCCCGCAACAGCTCCCAGGCCAGCCTCCCCGCCACCGGGTCCCAGGCTGTGGTGCACGTGAAGTGATCCGAGTCTCTCTTACGGCGGAGCGAAGCTCTTCCTGTCGCGCCTGCAGAAATGAGAACCCCGCCTTCGCGACAGGACTATGGGCGCTAAGGCAGAACTCGACCATCGGCACTCACCTTAAAAGCAGCCGTTCGTCTCTCCTAAGAGATTCTGCCATGCGCTCCCCCTCCAAACCCCGCTGTCGCGGTGATGTCGCCCCAATTGCCGATCCCTTCCAGGCCGGCCTGACGCTCGTCGAACTCATCATTGTGGTTGCGATCGTCGGGATCCTCGCTACGGCCGTCCTCCCCATCGCCCGCTTCCAGATCAAGCGCGCAAAGGAAAAAGAACTCCGATACGATCTATGGACGATGCGCGACGCGATCGACCATTATAAGGATGCGGCGGAAAAGGGCGGATTCCAGACGAAAATCGACTCCTTCAACTACCCCCCGGACCTCCAGACCCTCGTTGACGGAGTCGACATCACCACCAAGAAGGTCCGTTTCCTGCGCAAGATTCCAATCGACCCGATGACCGGCCAACCGGACTGGGCCATGCGCTCCATGCAGGACGATCCCGACTCCGACGGTGGAGGCGAAAATGTCTTCGACATCCACTCCAAGAGCGACAAGACCGCCCTCGACGGCACGAAGTACAACACGTGGTAATCCGCCAGCATCAACGATCCGGCCACCCCGTCCTTCACGGTCCTATCGTGGAGTGTGAGACGGAAGCACCATCTCGCAACTCGGAATCGGGCTTTACCCTGCTCGAGCTCCTCATCGTGATGACGATCATCGCTCTGCTTGCTGCCATCGCCATTCCGTCTTACACGGGAAACGTCCGCGCCGCGCGCGAGGCCGTGCTCCGCGAAGACCTCCACACCCTGCGCACCGCCATCGACTCCTATACGGTCGACAAGCAGAAGGCGCCGCAGTCGCTGGACGATCTCGTCTCATCCGGTTATATCCGCACGATGCCACTCGACCCGTTCACCCATCGAACCGACACCTGGATCCCCGTCCAGGATGACGATCTCCACAGCATCGACCAGACCGACCCCGGCATCGGCGACGTACATAGTGGAGCGCAGCTCGCCGCCAGCGACGGCACCTCCTACAACACCTGGTAGCCCATTTTGGCGATCGATCACGTTACAAACGTGTAGTCGATTCGCTCCCGACTGACTAAAGTCTTGACACTGCCGATACAATTAAAGAAGAGCGAATCCTCAAGCATGCCGGGTGACGACCCTCGATTCGTATTGAAGGCACCCGGAACAAAGTGTCTGCTGTGGTCAGACAAGTCCAGACTTAGGTCTCTTGTTTTGAATACTTTGGGGTATGAGTGGGGGAGGGGGGACGGCATCCCTGAACCAACGTTGGCCAAAGAAAAGCCAGCGCAACATTTGCCGTAAAACAGCGTCCAATCAAGTGTGGAACTGCGCCCGCCCGCAGGGGAGCCGTTCCAGGGAGACTCCCCGCCATGCGTACCGTCACTCACCTCGGTTTCGCCACCCTTCTCGCCGTCTCCGTCGGCGCATTCGCTCAGACCACCCCAACCTCGTCGAGTCCCAACAATCCCACCAGCACCCCCTCCCCCGTACCCTCAGGCAAGGATTCAAAAGCTCCAACGGCTGAAGAACTCAAGGCCGCCAAGGACTCTGTCGCCAAGAAGACCGACACTCTTCCGTCGCCCGGCGAAGACCTGAATCCCCACATCAAGCCCGGCAGTGAGGACGACGTCAACGCCATCGGGACCCGCACCATCGGCGGCCGGGGCTTTGGCAACTGGTACTCCACCGACTGGGAGGTGCGAGCGGGTAAGCAGTACTCGATGGAGGTGGAGAAGTCCGCTCATCTCGTGACCGACCCTGTGATCGTCGAATACGTCAACCGCGTGGGCCAGAACATCGTCAAGAACTCCGACGCCAAGGTCCCCTTTACCATCAAGGTAATCGACTCGGACGAGATCAACGCGTTCGCCCTCCCAGGCGGTTTCTTCTACGTCAACTCCGGCCTCATCCTGGCCGCGGACGAGGAATCTGAACTGGCCGGAGTCATGGCCCACGAGATCTCCCACGTCGTCGCCCACCACGCCGCCCGGCAGATGACCAAGATGAACTACGCCCAGATTGCCTCCGTGCCCCTCATCATCATGGCCCAGGGCTCCTGGACAGGGTACGGCATCTACGAGGCCTCCCAGCTAGCCATCCCCATATCCTTCCTCAAATTCTCCCGCATGGATGAAGCGGAAGCCGACTACCTTGGTCTCCAGTACATGTATCGTGCCGGCTACGACCCCCAGTCCTTCATTACCTTCTTCGAAAAGATCGATGCACTCGAGAAGCACAAGCCCGGCGCCGTGGCGAAGCTGTTTGCCGACCATCCTCAGACTCCCGATCGTATCTCCCGCTCCGAAGAAGAGATCGCGACCATCATGCCGGCCAAGCCCGACTATGTCGTAACCACCAGCGAGTTCGATGACGTAAAGTCTCGGCTCCTGCGCCTTGAGAACAAACGCAAGCTCAACAATCCGAAGGATGCCAACAAGCCCACGCTGCGCCGCGTCGGAGCCTCCGATCCAAACACCAACAGTGGTGGTAGTACCAGCACCGGGGACGATCGACCCACTCTCGGACGTCGGGACTGAATTCGCATAAAATAGAGGGATGCGCACTCAGAACACCGGCTACACCGACGACCACGCAGCATCCGGGCTTGACTTCAATTTCCCCTCGATTGATACCTGGAAGAATCAGTTTCAAGGGTACGAGATTCTGATCGACGATCCCGAATTCACCAGCATCTGTCCGAAGACAGGTCTGCCTGACTTCGGGATTCTCACCATTCGGTACATGCCCCGCGAGGAGTGCATGGAGCTAAAGAGTCTAAAAGAGTACCTCTTCTGTTATCGGGATCTGGGGATATTTCAGGAGAACATCGCCAACCAGGTCCTCAACGACGTCGTCAAGGCCACGAACCCCGTCTGGGCCGTAGTGAAGGGCGATTTCCGTCCTCGTGGCGGAATTTCGACAGTCGTCACCGCCACCTACCCACGCCCCTTGTGAGGAACACGAAGCATGTCCATGGACCGTGGACTGGGCTGGAGGTAGGACCGCTGGGTAGAATTCTTCTCATGAAGTGGTCTGTTTTGCCTCATTTTTGGTGCATCGCTGTAATCATGGTTTTCTAAAGGGGTTATGGGGGGCGGTCGCAAAATTGCTAATGTTTTACCAGAAACTTTTCGACGGTAGAACGTGGGCCGTTGTCTGGAAAAACTGGACAGAAAGATGATTTACGAAAGTGGTATGTTTCGGCTTCGATGATCGGACAGTCTGGCGCCGTCCGGAGTCAACATGACCGACCGATCAGAGATTCCGTAACTAGAGCAGATTCGCTGAAGGTGTAGGGTTGTACGTTGGATACCGTGGCGCTCCGGCCCACCTTAGCGACGATGAGACGTG
>JAMFSC010000036.1 GCA_026225095.1 bacterium | reverse complement strand
CGTAAACACCAGCGTATTGGCCGAATACATGATCGCCGGACCAAGCAACTGCCGCACCGCGTTCAGGTCGTTCGTCGTCCGGGCCATAATGTCGCCGGTCCGATGCGTCTGGTAAAAACTAGCGGGCTGCCGCTCCAGATTCGCAAACAGGTCATTCCGCAGGTCGAATTCAATCTCCCGCGAAGCCCCGATAATCACCTGCCGCGTAATGTAGAGAAAGATCGCCGAAAGCAGCGCAATCCCCAGCAGCCGCACCGCATGGTGCATCACCTTGGCCTCGGTCAGCCCATGCCGCATATCGTCGATCGCATGACCGATCACCAGCGGCAGCAGCACCTTGATCACGTTGTAAAGAATCACCGCCACCCCGCCCCACGCGAGGTTCGTCCAATACCGCTTCAGATAAGGCGCCAGCGGCCGCAGCCGATCAAACATCAAAATCTACCTCCAGATACCAACCCATATGCGATGACTTCACAAACCGCACGAAGAGCCTACGTCCATTAAGACCTGGTTGAAATATCCCGTCTTGCCTAAGGGCACGGGTTCAGCCGTGCCGTAACTGCTTCCTTTGCAATGCGGCTTTAGCCGCTGAGGTACGTTTCCGTCGCGAACCGGACCTCTTTCAACAAGCTCTTAGATTCGCGCGAACGCGGGAAGGTGCTGAAAGCTCATCCTTATCTCCTAAGCCGGATGGACCGGCCTGCGCCACGCTCCCCGATCCCGATTCCCCAAAGCTACCCGCCTCCGATCACTCTCCCGCTCAATCAGCGCCTTGAGCGCCTCTTCCATCAACGCGGACAGATCCTCAATGCCGGTGTACTCTCTGGCAGCCCTCACGGATTCATCGTCAAGCCGCAGCGTCAACCTCAAACTCAGCCTCGCTGACTCGGTGCCACCAACAATGGAGAAATCAGCCCGGTGAAGCGGTCTGTACTTCTTTGTCTGTGATTCCGCAGGGAATCTGCGTTTGCCCTTCTCTACACCGGCGCTGGTTCCGCTCACAACAACACCTCCGGACACAAAGCTCAGCCCCAGATCCTCGCCATCACCAACTCAAATCCCCGCACCGGCCCATCCCCCCGCACCGAACTCGGATCCTCGTGAACCTCCGGCTCTTCGCCCGGCCGGTAAATTGTCACTACCCGCCGCTTTAGGTCAATCAGCCACGCAACCTCAGCGCCGTTGCTGATCCACAGCCCCATCTTTGCCTCAAGGGCCGCAAGCCGATCCGTCTCCGACCGAACCTCAATCACGAACTCCGGGCAGACCGGAGCAAATCCCTTCTGCTGGTCCACTGAAAGCGCGTTCCATCGTTCCCAACTCACCCATGCAGCGTCCGCCGCTCTCACCGAGGTGTCCGGCAGCGTAAAACCAGCGCTTGGTCCAAACGCTTTGCCTCGCCCATCCCCACGCGCCCAGATCCCGAGTTCAATCCCCACCTCAAGCTCGGTCGAACCCCCATCGGAACCAGTAGGCGACATCACGATAATCTCTCCGTTCGCCTCACGTTCCATCCGGACAAGCTCGTTCTCACCGGAAAAACGCATAAACTCATCGTCCGCCATCGGCCGATCAAACCGAAGGCGGACGGGAAATTCGACGTCGTTGAGCGCGAGCTTCATACCGAAAGTCTACTCCCGTCCGCCGCGAATCAAGCCCTCTCCAGACGCGAATCAAGCTCTCTCTAGATAGGAAGCGCCACCAACACTCGTCATCTCGACCGAAGCGCAGCGAAGTGGAGAGACCCCAGTATTTCGCTCTGACTCAGCTGGATCGGGCCCCACGGCCATTCGAACCTTGCCATAGCCCCAGTCAGCGCAGCCCACTCCTCCGGGCTATTTCCCCGAAGGAGGAGTCGTTGCACCGCTCGGAGGCGGAGTAGCCGTACCCGGCGTAGCGGGAGCGCTCGGATTCGGAGCCGGGGCACTCGTCGAAGGAGGCGAAGCAGGAGCGCTCGGATTCGGAGCCGTCGCCGGAGCCGTCCCAGGCTTCGCCGCACCCGGAGCACTCGCACCCGGAGCCGCCGGCTTCGACCCAGCCGGAGGAGCAGGCGGAGCCGGTGGCGCATCCGACATTCCCAGCAGCTCCACATCAAAAATCAACGTCGACTTCGCCGGAATTTTCTCGTTCCCCGCCTCCCCGTAGGCCAGCTCATACGGAATGATCAGCCGCCGCTTCCCCCCCACATGCATCCCTTCGAACCCCGTATCCCACCCCGCGATCACCCGCCGAGCCCCATAAGGAAACGAGATCGGCTGGCTCCGGTCATACGAAGAGTCAAACTTGGTCCCATTCGTCAGCCAGCCCGTGTAGTTCACCGTGTACCACTTCCGCGGAACCGCCAGCTCGCCCTTCCCCACCACCGTATCGATGTACCGCAGCGCAAACAGCGTCTTCGGAATCCCAACCACCCTCGGAATCCCCGGCGCATTGGCGGAGACCGCTCCAGCAGAGCCCGTCGTGGACGCGGCAGTATGTTTTACAGCAGGCTTGGTCGCGGCCGTCTGGGCAAAGACGGAGGTCGTGGCAAGGAGAAAACATCCAGCAGCAAGCTTCATGATTCCACCATCATAATCAATCTATGTTCCCGCGTCGTAAAACCGACTACCCTCTCCCCGCAACCGTTTCACCGTCTCAGGTCGGGTCCCCAATCGCCCGAAGCCCTCCTTCAAAGGGTCGCGGAGCTTGACAAACCTGCTACCCTGAAAGTGTCTCCCGGCCACCAGCCGGGACTTTTAGCTTAAGAAAGTCCACCTCGGCATTTGGACTTATCCCATTTGTTCCGAAGACTTTACAAGAACAGGGGGGAGGGGGGGTACCACCCCGATCAAGCCACCACCTCGTCCCAGGAAAAGAGAAACGAGCCTTGCCTCAAGACCTCACCCCGGAAGAAGTTCACCGTACCGCCCTCATCCTCGACACGCACGCCGATACCCCTCAGCGCTTCCTCGACGAGTCCTTCGACTTCACCGGCCCCGTCGGTCACGGCATGCTCTCGCTCGATACCGCCCGCGCCGGAAACCTCGCCGGTGAGTTCTTCGCCGCCTGGGTCGAGCCCACGCAGTGGAAGGGCCGCTTCGCCCACCGCGCCCTCGCCCTCATCGACGCCGTCCACCAGCAGATCCGTCTCCATCCCGACGTCCTCCAGCTCTGCACCTCCCCGTCCCACATCCTCGCGGCCCGCGCCGCCAACCGCTTCGCCGTCGTCCTCGCCATCGAAGGCGGCCACGCCATCGAGAACGACCTCGCCCTCCTCCGCGTCTACCACCAACTCGGCGTCCGCTCCATGACCCTCACCTGGTCCAACTCCAACGAATGGGCCGACTCCTCCGGCGACCTCCACGACCCCGAAGTCCCCCACCACAACGGCCTCACCCCCTTCGGTCGCCAGGTCATCCAGGAGATGAACCGCCTCGGCATGATCGTCGACGTCTCCCACGTCTCCGACCCCACCTTCTGGCAGGTCCTCGAAACCACCCGCGCCCCCGTCATCGCCTCCCACTCCTCCGCCCGAGCCCTGACGAACTCCCACCGCAACCTCACCGACGACATGCTCCGAGCCCTCGCCCGGCAAGGTGGAGTCGCCATGGCCAACTTCTACCCCGCCTTCATCGACGAGCCCTGGCGCCAGGCCTGGAACGCCCAGCGCCCCGAGCGCGAAGCCGCCCACCGCGCCCTCGCCGCCCGTTTCCCCAACCAGCCAATCCCCTTCACCGAGTACAACCGCCTCGACCGCGACTTCTCCTCCCGCCTTGGCCGCCCGCCCCTCCAGTCACTCATCGACCACATCCTCCACATGGTCCAGGTCGCCGGCATCGACCACGTCGGCATCGGCACCGACTTCGACGGCATCCCCCACCCCCCCGAAGGCATCGACACCGCCGCCGACCTCCCCCGCATCACCACCGCCCTCATGGCCCACGGCCTACCCCCCACCGCCCTCCACAAGCTCCTCGGCGCCAACCTCCTCCGGGTCTTCCGCGAAGTAGAAGCCGCCGCCCACCCCTGATCAGGCTTCATCTGTCCGATCGTTGCCCTCGCCTCCGCCGATAGAGTAGCCTTATCCCTGTGACATCCGGCCATCCCCCCCCGGAAGTCAAGAACCAGTCAAGAACCTGAGGATCTCGCAGTTGAACCCAATGAACCGATCGATTCCGAGCCCGCCCCGCCTCCTCGCAGCCGCAGCCTTCTGCTTCACCCTCACCCTCTCCGCCCAGACCCCGACGACCCCGCCCCCGCCCGCCGAGCTTCCCGACGCCCCCAGCACCACAGCCCATCTCGTCGCCCCCGCCACCCCCACCGGTCCCACCGTCGTCATCGACACCACCATGGGCCGCCTCACCTGCAAGCTCTTCTCCAAAGAAGCTCCCATCACCGCCGCCAACTTCATCGGCCTCTCCCAGGGCACCAAGGAGTGGATCGACGAAAGCCAGAAGAAGCATCGCACCCACTTCTTCGATGGCCTCACCTTCCATCGCGTCATCCCCGGTTTCATGATCCAGGGCGGCGACCCGGTCGGCAACGGCACCGGCGACCCCGGCTACTACTTCCAGGATGAGATCGACCCATCCCTCACCTTCGACGTCCCCGGCCGCCTGGCCATGGCCAACTCCGGAGCCGGACCCACCGGCGGAGGCACCAACGGCTCCCAGTTCTTCATCACCGAAGTCCCGGTCCCCACCCTCGACGGCAAACACACCATCTTCGGCCAGTGCGACGCCGCATCCGTGGTCCTCGTCACGTCCATCGCCCGCGTCGAGCGCGACGCCAACGACAAGCCCCACACCCCGGTCGTCATGAACAAAGTCTGGATCGTCCCCGAAGGCGCACCCCTTCCGCCAGCCCCCGTGCTGGCCGCACCGCCACCGCCCATGCCGCCTCCGGTCCCCCGCTAGCCCCGAGCGCATCCAACAGTTTGTCCGATTTCCTGAGTCTCGGCATATCTCCGAAGATTCCTGATCACCTCCACCAACCCGCAAGGAGAAACAATGCCCACCAAGCCCGGCACCTATGCCACCTTCAAGACCACCGAAGGAACCATCGTCTGTGAACTCTTCGAACAGGACGCCCCCGAGACCGTCGCCAACTTCATCGGCCTCGCCGAAGGCACCAAGGAGTGGACCAGCCGCAGCAAGAAGGGCCCCAAGCTCTATGACGGAAGCGTCTTCCACCGCGTCATCCCCCAGTTCATGATCCAGGGCGGAGACCCCGAAGGCACCGGCATGGGCGGTCCTGGCTACAAGTTCGCCGACGAGACCAAGGGTTCCAAACACGGCTTCCAGCAGAAGGGCAAGCTCGCCATGGCCAACGCCGGCCCCAACACCAACGGCAGCCAGT
>JAMFSC010000214.1 GCA_026225095.1 bacterium | reverse complement strand
TGCGGAACTCGCCGGAGCGATGCCTCTTCTGGGTCTGGCCAATGACCTTGCCGGTTCGGGTGTCGAGCGCGGCAAAGAGGCTGGTCGTGCCGTGGCGTTGGTAGTCGTGGGTGCGCCGTTCGATCTGACCTGGACGCATCGGCAGCAGAGGCGCGGTGCGATCGAGCGCCTGGATCTGGCTCTTCTCGTCCACGCAAAGTACAAGCGCGCGATCCGGTGGCGCGAGATAAAGGCCCACGATGTCGCGCACCTTCTCGATAAAGAGCGGATCACGGCTGAGTTTGAAGGTTTCCGAACGTCGGGGAGCAAGCGAAAAGGCGCGCCAGATGCGGCTTACGGTCGACTGGCTGAGCCCGCAGGCCTTGGCCATGTCGCGCGTGGACCAGTGCGTTGCGGCCTCGGGCTGGCTCTCGAGAGCGCGAGTCAAGACCTGCTCGACCTGCTGGTCGCTCAACTTGCGCGGGGTACTGGGAGGCGGCTCGTCGAGGAAGGCCGTCGCCGCCGCCACCACTTGCCCGCCGTCGGCTGCGAGCAGCCCTGCCTGCGAGCGATCTCTATGTTTGCCAAGCCATCGGCGGCGAGCAGCACGATCCGCGACCGCAAAGCCAGGGCCTGCGCCGTCTTCGCGCGACGCGACCAAGACTGCAACTGCTCACGCTGTTCCGCGCTCGCCGCCATTTGGGATAAGGGCCGTCCCACATGCATAACAACGTCCTACTCACTCTATTCGATGAGAAGGATAGCTCATGTTATGAAAATTACTTCAGACTCAGGACACTAGGCGAGCTTTCGGGTAGTGTCTGGGATCGTGGCGATGATGCCTTGGCCTTCGCGGATGGTGAGAATCTGATTGGCTTTGATGTGGGTGAACTTTTCGGATCTTCCGGTGGTGGGCCAAACGATCTCGATGGTGTCGGCGAAGGTGGATTGGCCGAGGCCAAAGTGGAGGCGGAGATCGGATTGCGACATGACGCTGGTGCCGCTGTGGACCTCGTCCATCTGGCTGTGTTTGCCGGTGGTCACATGGGCGCGGGCGCCAATTGCGGTGCGGTTGCAATGGGTGCCGATGAGTTTGAGCTTGATCCAGTTGCCTGCCGTGGCGCCGCCCAGGTTGCGTAAGAGCGACGGGGGTTCGTTCATGTTGAGGATAAGGGCATCCATCCCGCCGTCGTTGTCGTAGTCGCCGAAGGCGGCGCCGCGGCTGGAGAAGAGTTCGGCGATACCGGGGCCCATCTGGGCGGAGACGTCCTTGAAGCGGCCGTTGCCCAGGTTGCGGTAGACAAGACGGGGGTTACGGAAGGTCTGGTTGAAGTGATAGCTGTCGATCTCCGGGTAGACGTGTCCGTTGACCTGCATGATGTCCTGCCAGCCGTCGTTATCGATGTCAAGAAAGCCGCAGCCCCAGGCCACAAACTGGTTATTGACGCCGGTTCCGGCGCTGAAGGTGAGGTCAGTGAAGGTGGCCTTGCCGTCGTTATGGTAGAGGTTCGAGGTATCGTCGGCGAAGTTGGTTTTGAAGATGTCGAAGCTTCCGTCGCAGTCGTAATCGGCTACGGCTACGCCCATGCCGGCTTGTTCCTGGCCACTGTCGGAGAAGGCGCAGCCCGCCTCTACAGCGATGTCGGTGAAGGTGCCATCGTGGTTGTTTTGGAAGAGGATGCTGGGTTGGGAGTCCACGGCGACGTAGATGTCGGGCCAGCCGTCGTTGTCGAAGTCATAGGAGACGGCGGTGATGGAGTAGCGAGGACCGGGCTTGAGGATCCCGGATTTTTCCGAGACGTCGGTGAAGGTTCCGTCGCCGTTGTTTCGATAGAGGAGGTTCGTATCGGCGGGAAGGCCGCGCGGGCCGCACATGACAGGGACACCCTTCCATTGGCAGAAGTGGGTGTCGGAGGCGGGGGGTATTTCCGCGGGGTCGAGCTGGAGGTAGTTGCAGACGAAGAGGTCGAGGTGGCCGTCGCGGTCGTAGTCGAGGAAGGTGCATCCGGCACCCCAGCGGACGCGGTCCTGGAGCAGACCGGCTTGTTTCGTCACGTCGGTGAAGGTTCCGTTGCCATGGTTGCGCATGAGGCGATTCTGCCCCCAGAAGCAGCAGAAGAGATCGTCCAGGCCGTCGTTGTTGTAGTCGCCGACGCAGACACCGGTCTGCCAGCCGGTGAGGGCCAGGCCGGATTTTTCCGTGATGTCGGTGAAGGTCCCATCGCGGTTGTTTTTGTAAAGGTGGGCGGTGGGGGCCTTGCCGGTGGGCCATTGGGTGTCAAGGCGGTCACCGTTGGTGAGGTAGATGTCGAGCCAGCCGTCGTGGTCGAAATCGTAGAAGGCGAGGCCGCTGCCCTTGGCTTCGATGATGGATCGCTTATGATCTATGCCGCCCCAGACGTTAACCGCGTTGAGGCCAGCTTGCCTGGCTACGTCGACGAACTGTACTGGGGGTGTGGGGGATTTGATGGTCTGGAGGAGGGCTGGGTCGGTCCAGCGGTGGAGCGGTGTGGCCAGGGCTTCGGTAAGCGTGTTCCCGAGCAGGAGGAGGGATGAACCAAGGAAGCGGCGGCGGGGGAACAGCATACGGGGCAATTATACGGCTGAGGCCGGCGGTCGCGGGATGATCACTCCGTGCCAAGGGCTTGCATGGCCTTTTGGGCGGCGGAGTTTTGAGGGTTCAGTCGGAGCAGGTCCTGCACGACTTTGCGTGCCTTTGGCTTGTCACCCTGGGTGGCATAGAGGCTTCCCAAGTTGAGATAGGTGCCCTCGTAGGCAGGGCTGAGGCGGATGCAGGTGAGGAACTGCTGCTCGGCCTTGGCATTGTCTCCCTGGCGGACGTAGAGAACGCCGAGGTTGTTGAGGGCTTCGGGGTAACCGGGCCGGAGAGCGATCGCTTTCTGGAGGTAGCCAGTGGCGGTGGGGAACTGGGACTGTTGGGCGAAGAGCATTCCGAGGCTGTAGTTGGCCTCAGGGTCGTCGGGTTGAAGGGTGAGGGCGCGGGTGAGGTAGGTCTGCGCTTCCGGGAAGTTGCGCTCGTGGCGGTAGAGGTTCCCGAGGTTAAGCAGAGCGGTGAGGTAGTTCGGGCGGAGCGTGAGTGACTGATTGAAGCTGTCGATGGCTTCCTGGGTCTGGCCCTGTTGGGCGGCCATCATGCCAAGGTTGTTCCAGGCTTCGGGGTAGTCGGGTTTGAGGGCGAGGGTTTGCGTAAACTGCCGGCGGGCCTGGGGAAAATCGTTGCGGCGGAGGTTCAGGGTGCCAAGGTTGTAGTGGGCTTCTGCGTTGTTGGGGCGGGCGGCGATCACCTGCTGGAAGGAGGCGGCAGCCTGGTCGAGGTAGCCGTGCTGGAACATCGCGACGCCGAAGGTGAAGTCGTTGCGAAGGAAGGAGCTCTGGTAGAGGGTGCCGGGGAAGGGAAGCGCGATGCGGGTGCGCGCGGCGGTGGAGGTTGGGATGAGGCGAAGGTCGGCGAGGAGGTCTTCGGGGCGGACGGGTCCCTGGTAGATCCTGACGATCATGCTGTTGGAGTCGAGCAGGAAGGAGGTGGGGAGGGGGAGGTTGGCGCGGCGGTCGAAAAGGTAGCGGAAGATGATGTTGTAGATGCCGGCGATCTCGGCCGTTGCGCTGAGACTGTGCAGGCGCAGATGCTGTTCAGGGACGGGGTCACCGAGGTTGAGCGCGATGACGGTGAGGGTGGTTGGCGGGATGGTGTCGAGGGAGTGGAGCTCGGCTTGCCAGTTGGGATTGGAGGTGGACCAGAGGTGAAGGAGGATGTGACGACCGATGAACGTCTCGAGGGAGGTCTGTATGCCTCGCTGGTTTGGCAGGGTGAATGAGGGAGCTTCTAGCGGATCGAGGAGCCAAGTCGCGATGGTGGTGGGGATCGTTTCATCCTGGGATTGCGGGCTGGGATGCGTGTAGGGCTCGGCGGTTGCGGCGAATGGAACGACCGTGGGGGAAGGGTCAGCTTCGACGAGCTGGATGCGGGTGTTACGGGGAAGATTGTCAAAGCGCTGACTCTTGCCGCTGGGCCAGCGGACGGTTGCGTTGATGGGTTCGACGCCACTGCCTAGACCGAAGAAGAGTTCTTTGGTGTGTTGGGAGAGGAAGCCGGAGCCAGCCTGGAGCGAGCGGGTCTGAATGAGGTCTCCGCAATGGAGGGTAATCACGGTGCCGATGGCGTCGCGGTTGGAAACGGTGCCGCGGAGGCGGAAGGCAACGGCATCGCCAAGGTGCTCCATCTTGTTGTGAAGGATGCGGAGCTGGGGACCGTTGCGGTTCTTGAGGATGACTTCGAGACGGCCATCGCCGTCGAGATCGGCGAGGGCGAAGGAGCGGCCATCTTCGAGGAAGTCGAGGCCGAGGGGTCCGGAGACCTCGGTGAAGGTTCCATTGCCGTTGTTGGCAAGCAGGACGTTGCGTTCGTGGCCGCTCCAGGATCTGTCGGTGCGAATGAGCTCGTTGAGGGCGTTCCAGCCGTGCTCGTAGGCGAGAGAGGGGGTGGCATCGTCGGGAGATCGGCCTACGACCTGCCGCCAGAAGAAGCTGCCGAGGTCGGGATCCGGTGCAGATGGCGTTTGCGGGGCAGTGATGTAGCCGTTGGTCACGTAGAGGTCAGCGTGACCGTCGCGGTCAAAATCGAAGAAGTCCGATCCCCAGGCCCAGCGTCCCATTTCGACGCCAGCTTGTTCGCTGACGTTTGTGAAGTCGGCATCGGGCTCGCTGCGGTAGAGGGCATTGCCTCGAGCATGGCGCTGATAGAGTTCGCGAACGGCAGGGGTAGAGGCGGAATGGAAGGATTGCAGGTGGGAGACGCGCTGGCCGGCGGCGGACCACATATTGGCAACGTAGAGGCTGGGACGGCCGGTGTTGGCGTAGTCGGCCCAGGCGGCGCTCATGCCAGCGCCGACATCCTGAACGTGAGCAGCGGCGGATACAGCCTCAAAGGTGCCGTCGCCTTTGCTGCGGTAGAGGTTGTTGCGCCCAAAATCATTTACGACATACAAATCGGGGAAGTTGCCTCCATTTTCCTGCCAGGCACACGCAAAGCTGTAGCGATCGTTCTCTTCATTGAGACCCGCGACCTCAGTGCAGTCGGTGAAGGTCCCGTCGCCCTGGTTATGCATCAGAAAATTTGGTGGACCATTGCGAGCGTCGAAGTAGGGAGCAGGGTAGTGGTACTGATCAAGCCCCAGGTAGTAGCTGTAAAGACAGAAGTAGATATCGAGGTGGCCGTCGCGATCGTAGTCTGAGACGGCGGCGTGGGTAAAGGTGCCCTGCGGGGTTCGTGCGAAGCGGAAGGCGTCCGGCTTGAGCTCAAAGGTTTCGTCACCCTGATTGAGGAAGAGCAGAGGGCCACTGCCACAGACCACAAGCAGATCCTGCAGACCGATATTGCGGAAATCGGCGAAGAGGGCGCAGGCCGTATTGTCGAGCACACCGACTCCAGCCTTTTCGGTGACATCCTCAAGCGTGCCGTCGCGACGATTGCGATACAAACGGTTGGGCAGACCGGCTGGCTGCGAGATGTACAGGTCGTCCAAGCCGTCGTTGTTGAAGTCGCCGACCGCGACGCCGTTGTTTCCATAAACGTCGATTCCACTGGCTCCATCCAAGACCGTGCGCCAGTAGTCTGAGCCGTTGCGGAGTTGCTGTCGATAGGAGGGGTTTGCTCCAAGGACCTTGTCCGAAACGTCCGTGAATCCCGCCCCCCGAACCAAAGCTGTCGACTCCGTAGAAGCTTCCAGGCGCGTAGCGGTCCATCTCGTTTCAGAGTTCGCTGTCTTTTGGACAGCCCAGGTCACACGCCAGGAGCCTATGCGTTGTTCACGACTTTGATCATGGTTTTGCGTGGTCAAACTGTAGCGGACCGATGTTTCGAGTCTCCGGGGATCACCGCCATGGTCTTCGAGTGCGGTGAGCTGAAACTCGGCCTGCTGCAAACGGCTGTCGACGCCGATCCACTCCCGGAGTGACGTTGCGAGTGCGTTAGCTTCCATCGGCTGGACCGGCCCGAAAGTGCGCGTAAAGCACGCAACGCCGTGTGTGTCACGAAGCTTTGTCTCGTGGAGAAACCTTAGAGGCGATGCTTCAAGCAGGGGTGAAAAATCCTTAACGATGCCTTGCAGATCGCCCGATTGCATCTTGCGTTCCCAGTTCGCGAGAACAGCTTCGAGTTGAGCGGCGTGTTCCTCGGTGGGATACTCGTCAAGGCCAGGCGTGACAAGGCGCAACACATCTTCGAGCGGAGATTGGACAGGATACTGCGGAAGATAACGTACTCCGCTGAACAGCGGCGGGCTACCGGGGTCATGCTGTTGGCGCACAGCAGGTCCAACCAATGCCGAGAAGGCAGAAGGGCGTAACAGCAAAGGCGACAGACCAAGCTGCTTGATGAGCGATCTGCGGTTCAGCATGTAGGAAGCTAGTTTCGCAGGTGCCATGCTTTAGCCCGACCCGATAAATCAATCCCTTCAGGCTACCGACTCCAATATAAACAAAAGGGCGTAGCTCTGCGACGACGCAATCCTAAAACGCCGGGCTCGGATGCTCTAATCGTGAGCATCAGTACGATATATCTGTAGCTGGATACTCGGTTGAAAAGAGCAGAAACCAGTATCCAGCCGCCATCGGACCACCGTGTCGACAGGTCGCCAGGCTTTCTACACTTCACGGCTTGGGTGGCGAATCTTCTGGCAAATTATGATCAAGTCGCTTGACAATCGACCGGAACCCCATTACGTTAGTGCCATGCGTATCCAACCACACACCAATTGTTGTTGCCAACGGAACATCTCCCGTTCATGGCAACCGATGGTGTGTGCGACTTACTAGCTTCTGCTGCGATCTCTGATCCGCAACAAAAGAAAAGCCCGCCACCCTATCTCTGGGAGGCGGGCTTTTTTTCTGCGATAGCGCAGGTAATCTCCCAAACCTCCATCGGAACGTGAGCACTCGATTCTCATTCGCATGCTCGACCATGTCTGCGCTCATTGGCGCGGTACCCGGTCGGTCTTGAAGAGCTTCGATCCCTCGCGTCTGCGCCGCCCTTTCCATTCATATTTTCAACCCAGAGAGGATCCAAAGAAATGCTGAAGAAGCTTGTTGTCATCGCCATGTTATCGACCGCTGCGTATTCACAGGAACCAGTAAGGCCTGCGCCCGGAGCTAAGACACCAGCCCCCACGCGAGCGAGGAAACTCACCACTTCCGAATTTGATTCCTATCTCGTACACCCGGAGAAGGTGCTGCTTGTGGATGTGCGTCGGCCGGACGAGGTATCGACCATCGGAGGATTTCCGGTTTATCTGAGCATCCAGCTCAAGGATCTTAAGAACCATCTCAACGAGATACCGAAGGATCGCGAGATCATTACGGTCTCAAATCACGCCGCTCGTGCTGGCGTGGCAGCCGATCTACTCGATGATGCGGGCTTCAAAGTACTCGGCGCGGTAGGTGCCGACACCTACCAGCTTGACGGCGGAAAACTCGCTATTAAGATCCCCGTCCCTCCGGCTCACCCAGCGGGTGACACCGCACGCGCGGCCGGCGCCGCAACTAAATAGGCCGCGAACATGAAAAGCATTTATCTCACTTGCGCCGCTTCTGCCCTCTTCTCTCTGAGTCTTGCTTGTGGTGCAAACAGCAATGCCCAAAAGCTTGTAACCCAGCAGTCACTGTCCGTGGAAGCTGCTTTGGCAGTGGCCAACGGAGCCCTGGACAAATGTCATGCAGATGGCTACCGGGTGAGTTTGACCATTCTGGATAGTAGCGGCTTGGTCAAGCTTCAGGTTCGTGGGGATGGAACGGGGCCTCACACGCTGGAACATAGTCGCCGCAAGGCTTACACATCCCTCACCTTCAAGCGCACTTCGGGTGAGACGGCAAAGGCATGGGCTGCGGCGACTACACCTCCCCCGATAATTGATGGAACCGTCGGGGCTCAGGGTGGCGTGCCAATCAAGGCAGGGAACGAAGTGATCGGTGCGATTGGCGTGAGTGGCGCACCGGGAGGAGAGAAAGATGAAGCTTGTGCCGTGGCGGGAATTGCAAGAATTGCGGATCTGTTGAAGTAAGTCGACCGTCGTTTAGCAGCTCCGATCAACGCAGAGTCAGTGCAGTATCGATCGCTTGCACAGCCAGACGTATCTGGCTGCGCAAGTGGTGAGATGCCGCGGACGAGGTTCCGCGCTCAATTTTCAGATGGATGGCTCAATCAATGGCCGCCATCTCACAGCAAGCCAGCTCCATTGCGAGGGTCGGGAGAGGTTCCATGCTGAAGAAGCTACTGTTATTCGCGATCGCAGTTGTCATGTCCATCATCGGTGCCCACGCTCAGGTCGCGACCGATGCGGTGATTACCGGGACAGTGACCGACTCGACGCAGCGCGCGATCGAGGGCGCCACGGTTGTTATCCGGAATGTCGCCACTGGTGTGACGACGACCTCTAAGACCAATGCTCACGGTGAGTACCGCACACCGCCGTTGAAGATCGGCGAATATACGGTGGACATTCAGAGTGCCGGATTCCGTCACTATCTGGAGGGCGGTGTTCATCTCGATATCGGCGCCGTCCGTCAGATCGATGCTGCGCTTACGTTCGGTGAGGTAACGGAGACGGTCGAAGTGAAAGCTACGACGGAAGAGTTATTACAGCGGTCCGACTCCACGGTGGGCACCGTCATCACAACGCAGCAGATTCAGGAGCTGCCGCTCAACGGTGGAAGCAATGGCCGTGACTATCTTCAGTTGGCAACGCTCTCGGCAGGGACTACGCCGGGCACCAGCAGTGGCGGCGTAAGCATTGGAGGCCAGCCAGGCTCACAGACTGCGTTCCTGCTGGATGGTATCGACAACAATAATCAGCAGATCCTAACCAGTCATTCCGGTCAGAAGGAGATCATCAAACCCTCGGTGGATGCAATCAGCGAGTTTAGGGTCGTGACGACGAGTTACGCGGCCGAATTTGGGCGATCATCCTCGGGTGTTGTCAGCGTGGACTTGAAGTCGGGTTCGAATACAACCCATGGCAGCGGCTTCGAATTCATTCGCAACGACGCGGCGGATGCGCTTCCGGACTTCTCTGCGACAAAGCTGCCATTCAAGTACAACGATTTTGGAGGTACGCTTGGTGGCCCGATCAAGAAGAACCGCGCCTTTATCTTCGGCGATGTTGAGTTCTTTCGTCTGCGCACGGCCACAACAGCCTATGGCCTAGTCCCGACCGACGCGCAGAAAAGCGGGCAATTTACATCGCCGATCTATGATCCTTCGGCCGCATACATTGTTTCTGGCTCGACGGTTACGCGAACGACTGCCTTTGCCGGAAATCAAATTCCCTCTGGGCGTATCGATCCCATCGCGAGGAGCCTCCTCCAGTACTACCCTGAGCCGCTTGGTTCTTTTGCAGGTGGTAATAACTATTACTACAATAAGAACGGCAGTACCAATAACTATCGTTGGGACCTTCGGGTGGACGAGGTTCTCACGGCACGGCAGAGTGTGTTTGGCCGTTACAGCGCCGAGCACAATCAAGGTGCTGTATCCGCCACACTGCCTCCGCTGAGCGGACAATACTACGCCGGCGCTGGCGCCCAAGCCGTTGACGCACAGGCGTTCGTCGTTGGCTACAATACCTCGTTCTCCGCAAATGTACTTGGCTCCGTCCGGGCCGGGTGGAACAGCCTCAAGTGGACCGGCGCCTTTCCAAAACAAAGCCTGACGGGCGTTGGAATACCCGGCGTGGCAACCACCGCCCCAGGGTTTTCGCAGGTCACATTGACGAACTACGTCACGATCGGCACCAGCAATGTTCCCAACGCCGATGACAGTCAAAGTCGAGAGATTGCTGCGGCAATCATCTGGACGAAAGAGGCTCATACACTGCAGTTCGGCTGGCAGGAGTACTGGCTTCAAACAAACTTCAACAGTTCACAGCTGACAAGTGGCATCTTCGATTTCAACGGACAGTACACCTCCAAATCACCCACCGCGACACCTGGAAACGATCAGCGCTTCGCAGATTTTCTCCTGGGGCTTACCGACAAGAAGCAACTTTCCAGTCCATCCATTCTCAACTTCCGCTCGGCGTACAGCCACTTCTACGTGCAGGACGATTGGAAGGTCAGCCACAGCCTTACCTTGAACCTGGGAATTCGCTATGAACTAAGTCCTCCCGCGGTAAGTAAGCTAAACGCGATCGCGAACTTCGATGAAGATAGCAATCCGGGGGACCCTCAGCTGGTCTATGCCGGTGAGTACGGCAATAGCCGCGCCCAACGCGCACTGCAGAACGTGAGTTATACGAACGTTGCGCCGCGGATCGGTTTCGCGTTTAGTCCCGTCAACAGCAAGACCGTGCTTCGCGGCGGATACGGGATCTTCTACTCGAACGCCATCACGGTGGGTGGTATGCAGTCGATGGAGAACAATCCTCCTGTCAATCAATTGCGACTGGCCACCTCCCCGAGTTCGTACCTGCCCGGTCAGTTCCAATATCTGCAGAATGGCTTTACAACGGGTGCGCTCTCTCTCGCCAATGCCAATGGCGCCACGGGAGTTTCGCTCGTCTCCTTCGATCGCCACGCGGTGATTCCCACTGACCAATCGTGGAACCTGAACGTGCAACGGGCGCTGCCGTTCGGGATCGTGGCGGAGGTGGGCTACTACGCAAACAAGTTCGACCATAACTGGTGGCAGGTCGATGGCAATCCGGCGCCTGCGACTCCGACCGCGCTGCTGCCCGCAGCAGGCATCAACGCAAATCGGCTCTACAAGACAACCGCGATTCCTGCAGTCGCAGGTACGCCAAGGATCGGCCTTGGTACTGTGAGCCGAGTATGGAAAGAGGGGTGGAGCCAATATAACGCGTTGCAGGCGAAGGCTGAAAAGCGCTATTCGAAGGGAATTACCTTCATTGCATCGTATTCCTACGCCAAGACCCTCGGCGTGGGAGATACGGCAGGCTTTCAGGATCCGGCAAACATTCAGGCCGAGCGAGCGGTCGTGAGCACCGATATGCGACATCATTTCGTAGGCAGCGCCGTCTATCCCTTGCCGTTCGGACGCGGCCAGCCGCTGGGCGCGAGTTGGAATCGGTGGTTTGAGAGCGCTTTCGGTGGCTGGAGCATCACGCCGATCGTGACCGTCAGCTCGGGTCAGCCGCTGAACCTGACGGAGTCAAAAAATCCTTCAAACAGCGGCGGCACTGCGGATCGTCCGAACCTCGTCGGGGATCCCAGATCGGAAGTCAATGCGAACGGGATTGTTACACGTACTCCCGGCCAATGGTTCAATACAAGCGCCTTCGCCGTCCAGGCTTCCGGCACGTATGGAAATGCTCCCCGCAATGCGATCACGGGACCTGGCATCGTGAATCTGGACGCGGGGATTCACAAGACGCTGGTGTTGCACGAGCGACTGCAGGCGCAACTGCGGTTGGAATCGTTCAATGTGACGAATAGTCCTCACTACGGCGCGCCCGCTCTGAACGTGCAGTCGCCAACAACTCTTGGAACAATCACTACCGTGACGGGTAACCCCCGTCAGAATCAACTTGGTATCAAGATTCTCTTTTAGAAACGAAGAGGGTTATTTTGTGAAGTGAAAGGATATTTCTCTATGCCGCCTGATGCTCCAAAAGTCCAGCTATCCCTTGATGCATGGGCTGTGCTCCTTGCGTTGCTGCTCGCACTGATTGTCCGCATTGGTGTGATCCAATCTGTCCCCTGGTAACAACATCTTTTAAAGCGAGGAATTCTATGTCACTCGAGAGTGCCGTCTTATCGCCACAGATCACCTCCGTCGATTCTCCCTCACAGGTTGCGCGCTTCACGCGTCTTCTGCCCGGAATCCTGCTTCTTGCCCTGGTGGGCTATGTAGGAAAATTCATTGAACATTTCATCGCAACGTACGGAAAAGCGCATTATCTGGCGCTTCCGAATATTGAGTATGTCCTGTGGGCCATCCTTCTGGGCGTGGCCATTTCGAACACCGTCGGTGTCCCCACGTTTTTTCGCTCGGGGGTGTCGACCTACGAGTTCTGGCTGAAGACCGGCATTGTTTTACTCGGCGCCCGGTTTCTGCTCGGCGATGTGCGCCGACTTGGTGGGCTGTCGCTTGGATTGATCGCCATCGAGCTTGCGCTCGCCCTGACGTTTATGACCTATCTCGGTCGGGCTTTCAAGCTCAAACCAAAGCTGATCAGTTTACTCGCCGTTGGTTCTTCGATCTGCGGAGTATCGGCCATCATTGCTGCGCAAGGAGCCATCGACGCGGATGAGGAAGATTCATCCTATGCGATCGCCGCCATCCTCGCCCTGGGAGCCATCTCGCTTGTGCTCTTCCCCATCATTGGGCATGCGTTGCACATGAGCGATCGTGCGTACGGGTTATGGACTGGCCTAGCCGTCGATAACACTGCGGAAGCAACGGCCGCGGGCGCTCTCTACTCCGACGCAGCGGGTAAAGTTGCCGTTCTGGCAAAGACTTGCCGCAACGCAACGATCGGCTTCGTCGTGCTTGGATACGCTGTTTATTGGGCATCGAAGGGTGAGGCTGCGGTCGTTACCAACAAGGCAAGCTTTCTGTGGCGTAAGTTCCCGAAGTTCATCCTGGGCTTTCTGCTGATCTCTCTTCTCGCGACCATCGGCTTCTTCTCCAAATCGCAGGTGCTGGCTCTCGGCAATCTATCGCGTTGGGCATTCCTACTAACCTTTGCCGGTGTGGGCCTGAGAACGAACCTGAAAGAGATGTCGAAACAGGGGATTCGCCCCTTTGTTGTGGGCGCGGTGGGCGAGGTGGCAATAGCGCTGATCACACTCGGCCTGGTCTTCGGCGCCGACCGCTGGTACCGCCTCTAAAAGGACAGAATCGATGCCAACTTTACAACACATCTGCGAGTGGATCTACACCACTCATCTTTCAACCTCCATCCGTCAGTCGCCCTACTCCTTTCCGGCAATAGAAACGGTTCACACCCTTGGGATCGCTGGTGTTGTCGGTACCATCGCGATCCTTGACCTCAGACTCTTGGGAGTGGTCATGAAGAAGGAACCGGTTTCCCACATCGCACGGCAGGTGTTGCCATGGACCTGGGCCGGTTTCGTCGTAATGTTCGTCACTGGCTTACTGCTCGCGATCGCAGAATCCCAGACCGACTACTTCAACTGGGCGTTTCGGATTAAGATGGTGCTCCTGCTCCTGGTCGGCATTAATCCATTGATCTTCCACTTGACCATCTATCGCAAGGTGAATACGTGGGATATCGCCAGCGTGACACCATTGCGGGCAAGGCTCGCCGCGGTAAGTTCTCTCATTCTATGGGCAAGCATAATCGTCTTCGGACGTTTGATTGCGTATGTCAATACCTAGTGCTCGCTCGCGGGTCCGCTCATCCATGCGGAGGAAGGTACCTCTATGTTTTTGCTGGCTGTGAGCCATTGGCTGGCTCGGACGCATCTGGGCATCTTCATGCGGGATTCGTCCTATGCCTTTCCAGCCGTGGAGATCGTGCATCTTCTTTCCCTCGCCCTATTCGGCGGGTCTATCTTGCTAGTGGACCTGCGCTTCCTCAATCTGGGCTTCAAGACGCAGTCTGCGTCGCGGGTTGCGCGAGAACTTCTTCCCATAACGCTCGGCGGCGTCATCGCCATGTCCATCTCGGGTCTTCTCATGTACGCCGGAGGGCCGATGCGGTACTACCATAACCCGGCCTTCCAGT
The DNA here is from genome assembly GCA_026225095.1 of bacterium. GTDB lineage: Bacteria > Acidobacteriota > Terriglobia > Terriglobales > Acidobacteriaceae > Edaphobacter. The sequence continues at coordinate 4,244 of JAMFSC010000214.1, read as the reverse complement.
TGAAGATGGTGCTCTTTGTGATTGCTCTGGTCGGCCACTTTACGCTGCAGATCGCTGTTGCCCTTCGTACCTTCGAAGGCGTCAAGGAGGGGTTTGTGAAAGCCGGCGCGGTGGCGTCACTTGTGCTTTGGTTTTCGATAGGCTTCGCGGGACGCGTGATCGGCTATGTGTAGATGGGAGAGTCAACCAAGGTAGATAGAGAAGTGCCACCGACTTAGCGACGTTCTCTGTATTTTATTGACTTACTAAAAGTATGAGTTTATAAAGGAAATCATGCGAGCAATTCACACAGTGAAAACTTGTTGCCTCTATCCGAACCTCCTGGGTTGTGGCCGAGTTCGCTGTTGTTCCTGTCGCTGAAGACAGAAGCAAATCTGACACTACGCCGCCGCAACTTGTCCAGGTGCGGCTTTTCTGTGTCTGAATTTATCCCTTCAGGGACGTACCGAGCCTAAGACCCCCCACTGCCGGGGGCAAGGGCAAGCTCGTCGAAAAGCGGAATTACTTGCAAGGCTATTGTGCAAAGACATATTTCATTCGCAGTACAACGGGGTCTATTCCACCTCGGTGCAACTAAACATAATTTCAAGTTCGGCGTGCAACAATCTCGCAGCGCCAAACGCCGCTGTGGGGACATCCACCTTCGGCCAGGTCACGAGTTCCGCCAGCATCTCAGCGCGCGAGCTACAGGCCGGGATCAAAGTGTTGTTCTAAGTACGTCCACCTCAACCCTATCAAGGAGATGTTATGAAGAAGCTGTTGATTGGCGTCGCGCTCACGCTTGGCATAGTCACTGTATCTGCTGTCCCGGCCTTTGCCCACCACTCATTTGCCGCGGAGTACGACGCGAGCAAACCGATCACTCTGCATGGAAAACTCACGAAGCTCTCGTGGGTGAACCCGCATGGCTGGATCTACGTCGAGGTCAAGAACCCTGACAACACCTCTACCAATTGGGCAGTTGAGTTCGGTGGTCCCAATGCGCTGCTGCGTCGCGGTCTGCGCGAGACCGACTTCCCGCTGGGCAGCGAATTGACCGTTAACGGCTACCTCGCGAAGAACGGAGCCAAGATCATCAATGGTACTTCTGTGAAGCTTCCCGACGGGCGCAGCCTCTTCACCGGTTCGCTGGGCACTGGCGCACCAGGCGACCCAGGCTACAACCAGTAACATCTTCGACAAACAAACAAAGAAAGGAATGTCATGATTCTCAGCAGAGCCCTTCACCTGACTCTTTTTGCCGGTGCTTTGCTGGTTGTCTCCGCTTCGGGGCAATCGGCAAAGCCGGCGTCTCCCCCGCGCGCCTCGGCGATCCCTCGTCTCGCAGACGGCAAGCCAAATTTCAATGGTATCTGGCAGGCGATCGGAGGCGCTGATGTTGACCTGCAGGATCACGCTGCAGACAAGTATGCTCCTGGCGCAGAGAGTGTCGTGCAAGAGCACACGATTCCGTATCATCTTGGTGCCCAAGAGCAACGGGAGCAGAACTTCGCGCAACGCAACGACCTCGACCCAGTGACGACGAAGTGCAATCTTCCCGGCGTACCGCGCATCACCTATGCACGCAACCTTCCCTTCCAGATCTTTCAGTTGCCGAAGGGCGACAAGATCACCCTGCTCTACGAGTACGCGGAGTCGCACCGCTTCCTCTATACCAACGGAACGCCCCACCCACCCGGGCACATCAACTGGTATCTCGGTGACTCGCGCGCGAAGTGGGAAGGGGACACCCTCGTCGTCGATTCCGTGGACTTCCTGAACGATCTCTGGCTTGACCATGCCGGTGACTACACCAGTCCGGAACTCCACGTGGTCGAACGCTACAAGCTCATCGATGCAGATCACCTCGACTACAACGTGGAGATCGACGATCCCAAGGTGTACTCCAAGCCCTGGCACATCGACCTGGTTTTGTACCGGCGCACGGAGAAGAACTTCCAGCTTCTGGATTATGTCTGCTATGCCTTCCCCTACGAGAAGTACTACCCATAGCGTGCAGGTTCCAACCGCAACTGATATGACAGGAGAGTTCCCAAGTGAACACGAGATACAAGTATCAAGCCATGGCGCTGGCACTCGCAGCGATCTGCTTGCCCGGCCCTGGTCAGTCGCAGAGTAGATCGGGAACAGCGGCAAAGCCCTGGAAGCCCGCACTGTTGAGCGATGGCCAGCCTGACGTGCAAGGCACGTGGACCGCGGTCTATTACGGAATGGGCTGCCTTACCAACCCGACCAACGGCGACGTGAACTGTGTGCCGCCCCCAGGACCACGGCCCGCAGCCGGCACCGCGAACGCGGGGGGACCGCCGTCGGTGGATCCAGGCACGGGCAAGGCGCCTGGACAGCGGGGTAATGGCAATCCGCCGGCCATCGTGAGCGCGCAGCCTGACGGTAACGTTGGCGGCGGACGCCAGCGCGGCGCAACGGGACAGGGTGGAGGCGGTGGAGATGATGCTCCTCCCGCTGGGAGGCGCGCACCAAGGGCAGCTCGCAACGCACCCAGCCGCATTATCGACACGCCGAACTACGACATCCCCTATACGCCCGTCGCACTGGCGCATCAGCAGAATCTCTTCGCCCACTATTACGATTTTACCCATTATGGTGACATCGATCCTCAACAGCGTTGCTGGCCGCTGGGCGCTGTTCGCCAGTTCACCTGGCACGACGTAAAGATCGAGCAGTACCCGGGCTATGTGCTCTTGATCTATTCAGGAGCGGAGCAGTACCGCATCGTCTATCTCGACAACCGCCCTCACATCGGCGATGGCCTGAAGCTCTGGTTCGGAGATTCACGCGGGCACTGGGAGGGAACTACCCTCGTTGTCGATACAACCAGCAACAACGCCAAGGGGCGCCTAAGTCGCGCAGGAGACTTCTCGAGCGACAAGGTGCACTATACGGAACGCTTCAAGTTTACCGGTCCCGATACGCTCCGTTACGAGGCCACCTTCGACGATCCCTCCGTCTACACGCAGCCCTGGACCTTCGCGGTCGATGAGAAGCGAGGTTACTTCGGTGGCGATGGCGGTGTGCCCACAGGGCCTGTCACTGCCGAGTCTCAAGCCAAGTTCGAGCTTTGGGAGGAGGCCTGTCAGGAGGGCCTGATCCCCGGTGGCAACGATGTGCCGGGCCTGCCGATCGTTCCAGTTCAATTCATCACAAACTAATCGCTCTCGGCAGTCGCAACATGCGGCTGCCGAGACTGGATCTCGAAGATCAAAGGAAAATTACCATGTTTCAATTCAGAGGATTCGCTCCCACCCTCGCGCTGTTCGTTGCCACCTCCGTCTACAGCCTGCAGGCGCAGCAGCTTCCACTGGCGCCCGGCGTCGAGAAGCTCTGCTCCATTGAGTTCAACAAAGATTCGCGGCGCCCCGCGCGCGTCGAGGATCAGGCGCTTCCGTGCCTGGAGCAGGCCGCGCAGAAGTTGAACGACATACCCGGCGTGAAATTAGTCCTCGTGGGCGTCGCTCATCCTCTCTACGACCACGCAGAGACGGAGCACGGCACGGAGCGCATGCAGGAAGACGCCACGGGAATTGATGTGCGCTTCAGCGACGTTGCCGCATATCGCGCCGTAAACGCGAAGGCCTACCTGACGCAGTGGCTGCGCGCCGATCCAACCCGCATCATCCCAACCACCGACGAGTACACGCTTGCCCGGCGTGTCATCGTCTACATCGTTCCAGGCGATGCAGACTTCAACCATAACTACACGAAGACAACGCCGACGAATGAATCAAGGTGCACCATCAAGCCTTGCCCAATCGCTACGGAGGATGTGCTGACTCCGCAGCCGCGTGGCAAGATTGCCCCAACTTCTGTCACCAGGGCCCGTTAGGGGTTCTGGAGCGGGCCTCCTCAAGGGCCAGAGCCGATGGATGCGTGGAATTGCTCGGTCAAAAAGACGTCCCATGCAATACCTGCCGAGTGTCACCGGATCGAGTAGTCTCCATCGACGACCACGGTTGTTCCAATGACGAAGTTCCAAGCACCCGACGCTCAGAACACCGCCGCGCCTGCGAGTTCATCCGCTTGACCCCATCTTCCCACGGGCGTTCTCTGCAGAATTTCGTCGGGGATCGCCGGCATCGTCTTCACCGGGGCGATCTTCCGTGTGCGTCCGGCAAACACCATGGTTGACGGGCCCAGGCGGCCCGGGATAGGCTACTTTGCCGCTTTGACGGCGTAAGCGGTCGGGGTGAGCTCGGCCAGGGACTGGATGGAGCAGTCGGCCAGTC
>JAMFSC010000213.1 GCA_026225095.1 bacterium | reverse complement strand
GTGCTGTGGTTGATCAGACCGTAGGGTCCTGTCGAACCAGCGGCCCTGGTAGAGGAGGCGGCCCAGCTTGCGTCCATGATCGCGGTACTGTTCGATGGTGTCCTCATTATGAATGCCGGTGATGAGGCGTTCGTAGGCGATGAAGAGGAGGGCGAGGCCGGGGGATTCGTAGATGCCGCGGGACTTGGCTTCGATGATGCGGTTTTCGATCTGGTCGGACATGCCGAGGCCGTGGCGGCCGCCGATGGCGTTGGCTTCGAGCATGAGGGCTACGGGGTCGGGGTAGTCTTGTCCGTTCAAGGCTACGGGGAAGCCTTCTTCGAAGCGGATGGTGATCTCTTCGGGCTTGATGGCTACTTCGGGGTTCCAGAAGGCGGAGCCCATGATGGGGGCTACGATCTTCATGCTGGTCTTCAGGAGTTCGAGGTCTTTCGCTTCGTGGGTGGCTCCGAGGATGTTGGAGTCGGTGGAGTAGGCCTTTTCGGAGGACATCTTGTAGCCGAAGCCGGACTTGGTCATGAAGGCGGACATCTCGGCGCGGCCGCCAAGCTCGTCGATGAAGGTGGGATCGAGCCAGGGCTTGTAGACCTTGAGGTCGGGGTTGACGAGGAGGCCGTAGCGGTAGAAGCGCTCGATGTCGTTGCCCTTGAAGGTGGAGCCGTCGCCCCAGATGTTGACGTCGTCTTCCTTCATCGCGGTGACGAGCATGGTGCCGGTGACGGCTCGGCCGATGGGGGTGGTGTTGAAGTAGGTGACGCCGGCGGTGGTGATGTGGAAGGCTCCGGACTGGAGGGCGGCGATGCCTTCGCGGACGAGGGGGGCGCGGCAGTCGATGAGGCGGGCTTTTTCGGCTCCGTACTCGAGGGCCTTGCGGGGGATCTCGTCGTAGTCGGCCTCGTCGGGCTGGCCGAGGTTGGCGGTGTAGGCGTAGGGGAGGGCGCCCTTCTGCTTCATCCAGTGGAGGGCGGCGGAGGTGTCGAGTCCGCCGGAGAAGGCGATGCCGACCTTTTGGCCGAGTGGGAGGGATTCTAGGATTACGGACATGGGAGAACAAAGCCTCAGTAGTTATGCGATAGAGTTTTCGATTGTCTCGTCCAGAGTTGCGTCGGGATCAAAGACAACGCAATGCGGTGTACAGCAGTCTTCTAACTTTGTTGCCACGGACCTTTTGCATGTGTCGCACAGAAGATTCGGCCCATTCGTGCCGCCTACACCGCAGCAGCCGTAGAGTCGCGTAATGTCCTCGGTCAGCGACATATTCAAGCAGGCGTCCACATTCGTTACGTAAGCACCCACCATCGTGTTGAAATAGGAGCCGTCTTCCTGGCCGATGGTCCCCACAGGTAGGTAAGGTCTGACAGTCCCATCCGGAAGGCAAGGCTGGTCGACTTCGTCAGTGTGAAGAGAGTAGTCGACCAGCTCTAGGGGCTTTGTCAAGGAGCTTGAACAACTAAGACACCGTATGCAGATGAGTCTTGGCATAGTATGTTACGCGGTGACGCGTTTGCGGGCCTGGGCTCCGCGGGCTCGGCTGTTGGCTACGCGCTTGGCTCCTCCTAGGAGCATCAGGAGCAGGGCCTTCTGGGCGTGCATGCGGTTTTCGGCCTGGTCGAAGACTACGGACTGGGGGCCGTCGAGGACTGCGTCCGTTACCTCGGCGTTGCGGTGGGCGGGGAGGCAGTGCATGAAGACGGCGTGGGGCTGGGCGTGGGACATCAGGGCCTCGTTGACCTGGTAGGGCTTGAAGATGGGGGCGCGCTTGGTGGCCTCGTGCTCGAAGCCCATGCTGGTGCAGACGTCGGTGTAGACCGCGTCGACCCCGGTGACGGCCTTGACGGGATCGTTCATGAGGGTGAGGGAGCCGCCGGTGGATTCGGCGATCTCGATGGCCTTGTGGATGATGTCGAGCTTGGGGGCGAAGCCCTTGGGGGTGGCCACGATGCAGTGGGCTCCGAGCTGGGCGGCGGTGAGCATGAGGGAGTGGCAGACGTTGTTGCCGTCGCCGACGTAGGCGAACTTGAGGCCTTCGACGGAGCCGAAGCGTTCTTCGAGGGTGAAGAAGTCGGCGATGGCCTGGCAGGGGTGCTCGAGGTCGGAAAGGGCGTTGATGACGGGGATGCGGGAGCAGGCGGCCATCTCGGTGATGGTCTCGTGGGAGTAGGTGCGAAGGACCATGATGGCCATCCAGCGCTCGATGTTGTGGGCCATGTCGGCGAGGGATTCGCGCTCGCCGAGGGGGGACTGGGTCTGGTCGACGAAGATGGCGTTGCCGCCGAGGGTGTTGATGGCTGCCTCGAAGGTGAGGCGGGTGCGGAGGGAGGCCTTCTCGAAGAACATGACCATCTGCCTGGCGTCGAGGGCGTGGCGGAAGTCTTCGGGATGATTCTTGACGGCGTGCGCGAGCTCCATGATGGCGGCCATCTCCTGCACGGAGAGGTCGGCGATGGAGCAGAGGTCGCGGCCGTGGAGGCGCTTGGCGGCCTCGGAGAAGGCGGTGTCGGATTGGATGCCGAGGGTGACGTTGGGTTTGGGGATGGCGGGGATCTCTTCGCCGGTGTCCGAGGGCTTGAGGGCGGTGGGGTTCATCATGACGGTTTTGCTACCCATTTGCGTGTTCTCCCGCCGGTTTGGTTCCGGCCAACGATGTCATGCCAGTGAAGATCTCGTCCAGGGTGCGGATCGCGATGTTGACGTGCTCGCGGGTGAGGACGTAAGGGGGTAAGAAGCGGAGCACCGTGTCGCTGGTGCGGTTGAGGATGATGTGGCGATCGAGCATGGCGGCGGCGATGCGGGTGGCGAGGCCGGTGGACTCGATCTCGATGCCGATCATGAGGCCGAGGCCGCGGACCTCGGTGATCGCATCGTGTCTGGATGCTAGCGTGCGGAGTTCGTGCTGGAAGTAGTTGCCTGTTTCGGTGACGTGGGTGAGCAAGCCTTCCGACTGGATGGTGTCGACGATTGCGATGGCTACGGCGCAGGCCAAGGGGCCGCCGCCGAAGGTAGTGCCGTGCATGCCGGGGGTGAAGGCGCGGGAGGCTTCCTCGGTGGCGAGCATGGCTCCCATGGGGATGCCGCCGGCGAGGGGCTTGGCGATGGTGGTGATGTCGGGCTGGATGTTGAAGTGCTGATAGCCGAACCATCTTCCGGTGCGTCCGAAGCCGCACTGGATCTCGTCGGCGAGGAGCAGGGCTCCGGTTGAGTCGCAGAGCTCGCGGGCGGCGGCGAAGAACTCCTGCGAGACGGGATGGATGCCGCCTTCGCCCTGGATGGGCTCGATGCAGATGGCGCAGATCTCGTCGGAGAACTTCGCGCGGAGGTCTTCGACGTTGTTAAATGCAACAAAGTCTACGCCGGGCATGACGGGGGCGAAGGGTTCGCGGTACTTGTACTTGTGGGTGGTGGCGACCGAGCCCATGGTGCGTCCGTGGAAGCTGTGCTCAAGCGCGAGGAAGCGAGTTCCGATGTTTTTGCCCTCGGTGCGGAGGAGCTCGGCGTGGGCGCGGGCGAGCTTCAGCGCGGCCTCCCAGGCCTCGGTGCCGGAGTTGCAGAAGAAGACGCGATCGAGGCCGCTGATCTCGGTCAGACGCATCGCGAGTTCGGCGGTGTGCTCGTGGAAGAAGAGGTTCGAGGTGTGCAGGAGCCTGCGGCTCTGGGTCTCGATGGCGGCGGTGACGGCGGGGTGGCCGTAGCCGAGGGCGGAGACGCCAATGCCGCTGAGGAGGTCAAGGTAGTCGACGCCGTTCTCATCAGTCAGGTAGACATCGTGGCCTGAGACGAAGAGCAGGGGATTGCGCTCGTAGGTTTGGAGGAGCAGCTTGCGTTCCATTGCCTGGGCAGTTTCTAAGTTCATGCGACCATGACCTCGGTTCCATCGTTGACTCGGCTGGAGAGAAGATCGGGGAGAACGGCAGCCGATCCGGCGGGAAGGATGCGCACGCGCTTGACGCCGTGGGTGAGCGCGTCCTTGCAGGCGTTGAGCTTGGGGAGCATTCCGCCGGAGACGACGGCCTGCTTTTCGAGCGCGGGAATCTGGGCGAGGGAGAGCCAACGCATCACCTGGCCGTCGGCTCCCTTGACGCCGGGGACGTCGGTGAGGAATACGAGGGCGTCGGCCTTGGTGGCGATGGCGCACGCGGCAGCCATCTCGTCGGCGTTGATGTTGTAGTACTCGCCATCGAATCCGAGCGCGATGGACGAGATGACGGGAACGGCTCCCAT
>JAMFSC010000212.1 GCA_026225095.1 bacterium | reverse complement strand
CGCCAGCATGGCGAGGTCGCGCTCGCTGACTACGAAACCCTGTTGGCTGAATCCGCCGAAGCCGCATGGATAGCCACCGAGGGCAATGTCTTCAACCACGTCACCGACCGCGTCGAGGACGTCGATCAGCTTTCCGACGAGCAGAAGGCGCTCGGACAGCCCATGAAAGCTGCAGTCGAAACCTCGCAGTCCGGCAGAGTGCGTCAGACCGCATTCCGCGCCGCCCAGGTGAAGAGATCGTTCCGTGCCGCCGATGGAAGCACAGTCGAAAAAGAAGTCCCCGGATCGTTTCTGGAGTTCATCACCCGCCTCCCTCTACCCGAAGAGGTCTCTGGCAAACACCCCTTGGATCTAAGCTTCGACAGCTCCAATGCACAGGCCATCTTCAAGATGACCTCCACCGCCAAATCGTAGCTGTGGTTCTACCTCATCAGTAACGTCTCTTACTGGAGGCCTCGTACTAAGGCCTCCAGCTAAACTCATTCACAACGCAACCTCAGGAGACCGCTACAGCGTATGACCACCACCACGGCCGCCTCCATTCAGGATGAAGTCCTCTCGCTGCTCACCCAGCTCGGTGTGCCCCCCGAAGCCTGCTCCTCCGGCGACTTGATCGTACACACTCCCATCACCGGCGAGGTCATTGCGCAGGTCCCAAGAATCGGCTCTTCCGCAACTACTGAAGCCATCGCCAACGCACACCATGCCTACCTCGAGTGGCGCAACGTTCCCGCCCCCAAACGCGGTGAGCTCATCCGCATCCTCGGAGACGAGCTACGCGCAGCACTCCCTCAGCTAGGACGGCTCGTCACCATCGAAACCGGAAAGATCCTCTCCGAAGGCCTCGGCGAGGTACAGGAGATGATCGATATCTGCGGCTTCGCGGCCGGCCTCTCCCGCCAGCTCGCCGGCCTCACCCTGCCGTCGGAGCGCCCATCACATCGCATGATGGAGACCTGGCACCCCCTCGGCGCTATCGGCGTCATCTCCGCCTTCAACTTCCCCGTCGCAGTCTGGTCCTGGAACGCCGCACTCGCGCTCGTCTGCGGCAACTCCGTAATCTGGAAGCCCTCCGAGAAGACATCCCTCACCGCGCTCGCAACCCACGCTATCTTCCAGCGAGCAGCGGCAAAGTTCGGCGGCGTGCCCTCTGGCCTCGCCACCCTCCTCATCGGCGATGCCACCACCGGCGAGCAGCTCGTAGACTCACCACTCATCCCTCTCGTCTCCGCCACCGGATCGACCGCCATGGGCCGCGCCGTCGCTCCCCGCCTCGCCGCTCGCTTCGCCCGTGCCATCCTCGAGCTCGGCGGCAACAACGCCGCCATCGTCGGCCCCACCGCCGACCTCCATCTGACCCTGCGCGCCGTCGCCTTCTCCGCCATGGGCACCGCCGGACAGCGCTGCACCACTCTCCGCCGCCTCATCGTGCACGAGTCGATCTACGACACCCTCGTCCCGCAGCTCAAAAAGATATACGCCTCCGTCATAGTCGGCGATCCACGCGATCCCGGCACGCTCGTCGGCCCCCTCATCGACGAGCGCTCCTTCCAGGCAATGCAGCACGCGCTCGAACAAGCCCGCACCGCAGGCGCAAAGATCACCGGCGGCGACCGCATCCCCGTCCCCGAAAGCCCCAAAGCCTTCTTCGTCCGTCCAGCCCTGGTCGAAATCTCGACCCAGACAGACATCGTGAAACACGAGACCTTCGCCCCCATCCTCTATGTCCTCAAATACCGCGACCTCGACGAGGCCATCGCCCTGCACAACGACGTCCCGCAGGGCCTCTCTTCCTCCATCTTCACCATGAACCTTCGCGAAGCCGAACACTTCCTCTCCGCTGCCGGTTCAGACTGCGGCATCGCCAACGTCAACATCGGAACCTCTGGCGCGGAGATCGGAGGCGCATTCGGAGGCGAAAAAGAAACAGGCGGAGGCCGCGAGTCCGGCTCCGATGCCTGGAAGCAATACATGCGCCGCGCCACCAACACCATCAACTATGGCAGTGAACTTCCCCTCGCCCAGGGTGTAAGCTTCGATATCGACTGAGAGCAACAGGAAAGGCGCATCCAGATGAGCCCGACAGATTGCTAACTCGACCTCGACAACCAGCGCATGCGGAGACGCGCCTGCCCTCTGCCCATCCTCCGCCTTCTCCCCACGCTCAGCCGCCCAAATCTCTTCGGCGACTAGTCCTCTCCTGCCTAATTTCAAGTTCTAGTCCGCGCCCATACTCCTCATCATCATTGAGGCTGCGATAGAGGGCGTGGCTTCCAAATGAAATCGAAGCAGAGGTCGCGAGGACAAAATGAGCACTGCACTACGAAATAACTTTCAAACAGTAAGCGACCAAGAGATGGTACGCTTCGGTCCAAGCCTAAAGACCACATTGCCCGGCCCCAAAGCGAAAGCCCTGATAGAAGCCGACCAACAACTCATGAGCCCGAGTTACACCCGCGGCTACCCCTTAGTCGCAAAGCGCGGGCGCGGCACCCGCATGGAAGACGTCGATGGCAACGAGTTCCTCGACTTCTCCGCTGGAATCGCCGTCACCTCCACCGGCCACTGTCATCCCGAAGTCGTAAAAGCAATCCAGGACCAAGCCGCCGAGCTCATCCACATGAGCGGCACCGACTTTTACTACGAAGGCATGGTCACTCTCGCACAGCGCCTCAGCGCCGTCGCCCCAATGAAAGGCCCACACCGCTTCTACTACGGCAACTCTGGAGCCGAGGCCGTCGAGTGCGCCCTCAAGCTCGCCCGCTACCACACCGGCCGCCAAAACATCATTAGCTTCCTCGGCTCCTTCCACGGCCGCACCATGGGCGCACTCTCCCTCACCGCGTCCAAACCCCAGCAGAAACGCCGCTTCGCACCCCTCGTACCCGGAGTAACGCATGTGCGCTACCCCTACGCCTACCGCGGCTGCGCCGGAGGAGAAAAAGCCGAGCACGACTTCGCCTTGGAGTGCGCCAACTACATCGAGCAGAGACTCTTCAAGACCATCCTGCCGCCCGAAGAGGTCGCCGCCATCTTCGTCGAACCCATCCAGGGCGAAGGCGGATACGTCGTCGCCCCCACCGTCTTCATGCAGGAGCTGCGCAACATCTGTGACCACCACGGAATCCTCCTGGTCGTAGATGAAGTCCAGTCCGGCGTAGGCCGCACCGGCAAGTGGTGGGCTGTGCAGCACACCGGCGTCGAACCCGACATGGTCTGCATCGCCAAAGGCATCGCCAGCGGAATGCCCCTGAGCGTATGCATGACCAAAGCCGAAATCATGGACTGGCAACCCGGCAGCCACGCCTCCACCTTTGGCGGCAACCCAGTCGCCATCGCCGCGGCCCTGGCCACGATGGACGTCCTCGAGCGCGAAGGCATCGCCAACGCCGCCACCCTCGGCGCCACCATGAAGGCCCGCGCCGAAACCTGGTTATCGAAGTACAGCATCGTCGGCGACGTGCGCGGACGCGGACTCATGATCGGCATCGAGATCGTCAAAGACCAGCAATCCCGAGAGCCACTCACCGCCGTGCGCGATCGCATCGTCGATCAGGCCTTCGATCGCGGAGTACTCTTCCTGGGCTGCGGCGAAACCAGCATCCGCCTGTCCCCACCCCTCACCATCTCACCAGAAGAAGCAGCCATAGCAATGGACATACTGGAAGAATGCATCGCCGCTAATTGCTCAGCGTAGTCCCAGGTAAAATCTGCGCCAATACGAGGCATGGCCATGACACAAGCGTCCGCGCCATGGCCATGCCCCAACCAATTTGCGAACTTCGTTGTGGGGATTGCATGAAGATCGGACTCATAGTGCCCTAACATCTGTCAGGAACCTTGCATCCAGTGGGGTTCTTTGCGTGGGGTTGTTTCCTGTTCACCGTGATTGAAATGGGGGGACGACGGGGCTCGACCCCGTGACCTCTGCCGTGACAGAGATATTCACAGATGTAAGCAACTGATTCTAATAGCATCGGTAGCGCCGAAAGGCATCCTAAAGCATCCTCAGCACCCTCGGAATGCAGAACGGGGAGGTCAGGATTGCTGCTCACTGGACGGCCTGATGTATGACTGGCGCGGGAAAGCTGCCGATGAGCCCTTATAGGGGGGGACGCAATTGAGCATAAGGAGTGAAGAGAAGTACCCCAAAGATATAGAACGTCTGATCCTGGAAGGCCCCAATCTTGAATATGTAACCAGTTCTAGAGAAAACTTATGGCCTAGAAGGAAGAGCGGGACCGGAGAGTCTCCGGGCCCGCCAGACCATGCAAACGACGCAATCAGAACGAGTAGCGCAGACTTGCCTGCATGGCGCGCTGCCCGTTTTTGCTGGTCACCTTGCCGAAGGTGGCGTCGGTGTAGGTCGTGTCGGGTGCGTTCCAGTTGGGGTGATTGGGGAAGTTGAATGCATCGAATCGGAAGTTCAGCGACTGATGCTCGAAGGTGGGAAAACGCTTTTGCAGAGACGCATTGAAGTACTCCTGACCGGGAGCACGGAGGATGTTGCGGTTCTTTTGCGGCGTGAACGTGCCGGCGGTGGGAGTCGTGAAGATCGCCGAGCCGTCTCCGTTCTTCACGCTGAACCATTGGTTGCTGTCGGTGTTTGTGTTGGAGAACTGACCGTTCCCCTTCAGGTTTGCTCCTGATGTGATCTGCAGGAGCTGCGCGCCGCTTCCAGGACCGACGCCGGCGATGTCCTGCGAGGTGGCGATGGAGAACGGAGCGCCGGTCTGGAATTGATAGACCTGCGTGAGCTGCCATCCGCCAAGCGCCTCGGTGAGCAGACGGCTGCCGCTCTTGAAGGGAATCTGGTAGACGGCGTTCAGCACCAGGACCTGGCGGATGTCGTAGTCCGACGGCCCGCAGATCGCTTTGGGGTCGTAGGTGTTGGGTACCACCGTCTTCTGGAACGATCCGCAATCGCGTGACGAGGCGAAGGTGTAGGCGGTGCCGAAGCCGATCCCATGCGTGAAGCGCCGGTTCACGTCGACCTGCAGGCCCTGATAGAGAGCCGTGTCGCCCTGCTCGACGAGATTGATGGCGGAGTACCCCAGATAAGGCCGCAGCGCGTTGGCGGCGATGCCCTTGTTTGCGGCGTTGGTAAGTGTGCCGGGCTGGAGCTGGTTGATGTTGGCTCCGTACTGCTGATGGAGGGCATGGCGTCCAACATACGAGACCTGCACCACGGTCTGGAAGCCGACCTCACGTTCCGCAGAGACGTTCCAGATATAGGCCTCGGGCTGGGGCGAGTTCTGGTCGATATCGCCGGAGAGCTGCGGGTAGGTGCCATTGCTGCCGGCACCCGGATTATCCGCCGTGCCGCTTGAGACCGATGCAACCTGCTGCAGGGGAGGGATGCCACCGGCAAAGACAAAATCCGAGACACCTTGACGGTTGGTATATCGACCGAAACCAGCACGCAGTACCGTCTTACTGTTCAACGAATAGGCCAAGCCGATGCGGGGTTGGAAGAGGAACTTCTGCACGTTTGTATAGCCACGTGGAAGTCCGTGGAAGAGGTTGCTGTAGAGGCCCTGCGCCGCTGCCGGTACATGGCTCTTGGCGCTCTCGGTGAAGCCGTTGCCCCAGAGCACAGTGCCGTTTAGAGCGTCACCGGTGCCGGCAATAGGATTGCCGGTGGATGGGTTGACCTGAATAGCGGAGGAGGCACTGTAGTAGGCCGGGTTAAAGCTGCCGGCGTTGTTCCAGAGGCTGTAGTAGGGGTGAATGCTGGTGTAGCGCACCCCATACTCCAGGTGGAGTTTGGGAGTGGCTTTGAAGGAGTCCTGGGCGAAGAACTCGTAGAGGTTAGCTCGATAAGGGGTCTCGGAGCGTGCACCGACCTCGGCGTAGGTGTAGTAAAGACCGAGAGCGGCGTCGGCGAGGTCATAACCGGTGCCGTTCTTGTTGTTGGTTCCGTTGAAGTCGAATTGGCCGTTCTGGTTGTTGGTCTGGCCTGCGGTGGAGGTGGAGAAGGCGATCTGATCGCGGTCGTTCTCGCCGGAGCGTTCGTAGAGTGCGCCAGCCTTCAACGTGTGATCTCCGATGACGCGGGTAAAGGTATCGGAGAAGTCGAAGATCTCACCCTGCGAGTGCGAGGGATAGGTGCTGCCGTCCATCGCGGTGATGCCGCTGTTGGTTGCGTCGAACTTCACTGTCGGAATCTTGTTTGGAAGATCCTTGGTGCCTGGGAAGAGGAACGGGTAGTTGATGCCGTACTTCGTGCGGTCGTAGAGGCCGCTGCTGGTGTCGATGCTCAGGCGCGCCGCATCGTGGCTGGCCGAGATCAGGACCTCGTTGATGGTCTTCGAGTTGATCGTGCGCACCCAGCTCAGCGAGCCGGTCTGGTTGGGGCGGTCATAGAGCCGAGGGACGGTGTTGTAGGCCGCCGAGAACGGATTGTCCTCATGGTAGAAGAAGTGCATCAGGCGGAAGCGGATGTAGTCCTTCTCGGTGGGGATGATGTCTAGGTTGCCGGTGTCGATTTGCTGGGTGGCGGGATAGCGCCCCACCTGGAGAAGGTTTGCGGTGCCTACCTGGAAGTTGGGCGTGGGGTTAGGAAAGGTTGCAAGCAGCCCAACACCGTTGGCGCTGAGCCGGCTCTGCGGGATGATGTTGCCTGTGAAGCAGCCTGGGCCTCCGGCGGTCGGGTCGCAGGTAAGGGCGGACTGAGGGTCCTTGATGTGCTGCGCGATGGAGCTGAAGTCACCGGTGCGGAATGCGGGGTTGGGCACAGTGACGGGATTGTTGACCGTCTGCGGATAGTGAACGAAGCCCTCCGAATACAGGAAGAACACCTTCCCCTTGGGAATGAGGTGCGGGATGTAGAGCGGGCCGTTCACGTTGAAGCCGAACTGGTTATAGGTAAAGGGGGCAACGTAGTTGGTCTTCAGAATCTGCGGATAGCTGGGGTTCGCGTTGTTGACGCCGTTCGTGTGATTCCTAACCCAGGTGTTGGCATTGAGGACGGGGTTCTGTAGGTACTCGTAGACGCTGCCGTGGAATGCGTTGCCGCCGCTCTTCGTGATGATGCGGATCTGTCCTCCGATAGAGCGTCCGTACTCAGAGGGGTAGTTGGTAGCGAGGACCTGGACCTCCTGCACCGCGTCGAGGTCGGGCACGCCGATCGAGTCTCCACTGGCGCGGATGCGGACCGCCACGGCACCGTCGTAGGTGACGAGGTTGTCGCGCTCGCGGCCGCCGTTGATCTGGATGGCGCCAAGACCGGTGGAAAAGTTGAAGGTGGAGACGTTACTTCCCGCACCAGAGGCGTTGGAGGTAATCGGGCTTCCCGGGCCGCTGGTGATGCCGGCCTTGATCAACGCGGTGTAGATCGGGTTGCGCCCGTTCAACGGAAGATTCTCTATCTGGTTGCTGGTGATGACACGGCCCAGGGTTGACGAGTCCGCCTGGAGCGGCGTCTCCTGTGCGGTCACCTCGACGAGCTCGGCGTTTGTCCCCAGAGTCAGAGAGACGTTGATAGTGGCCGGGATCGAGGGATCGACCGAGTTATTCGTGATCGTCTTGGTCGAGAATCCAGTGGCCGAGATGGTCACGGTGTACTTGCCTGGAGCGAGACCGTTGATGCCGTAAAGCCCAGAGTCGTTGGTGACCGTCTTGCGCCCGGCGCCCGTCACTTCGCTCGTCACTGTGACGTTTGCGTTCCGGACGACCGCTCCGGAGGGATCGGTGACCGTACCGGTCATGGCCGAGTTGTCCGATTGGGCGACCAGCGGGGCGGGAGCCAAGAAGCCGGTCGAGGTAGCCACTGCGCCGAAGATCATGGCTCCCCGGAGCAGGCAGGCGGACCAATAGCCTGCTCGTATCCCGGCGAGGGGGGAAGCCTGCACGTTCCAACATGGGTCTTTCTTCAAAAGCATCAATCCTCCATAGCCAACATTCGTTTGTGCCGCATGGACCAGTAGCCATCGTGGGGCCAATGGTAGTTGGGTCTGATGGTCGTTGGGTCTGTCTCTATGGTTGAGCCTGATTCGTCTCCGAGACAGGGGTTTACACGGTGTGCGGGCGCACCACACCCGGCATTGATAGACCGGAATCTACTTGTTTTCAATCATTTCGATAGATGTGAAAATTCGACTTGTCACTGTTTGAACGGAACGCGGAACGGTGGATTTATGGTTGGTTCACGGACTTCGCCTAAAGTTGGAGTAACCGTCCAAACCCGTTATGGGCCGACCGTGAGGTTTGCATGCCGATTGCCAAAAACGAGAAAACGCCGCTTCCTGCGGCGGCACCTCTTCGCGGCAGAGAGCGGGCGGCACGAGCAGCGCAGAACTTGGATCCTCGCTGGCTGCTTGTAGAACGGATCATCGAGAGCCGGGGCCTGGGGAAGTCCGAGCTTCTGGCACGCTTTCTTCGCTATGTCTGCGACCGCCAGATTCATGGACGAGAATCCGAGATCATCGAGCAGCAGATTGGGGTTAAGGTCTTCGGCAGGTCCGAAGGATACAACTCAAACGACGACAATATTGTGCGCAACTATGCGAGGACCTTGCGCAAGCGGCTGGAAGACTACTTCAAGCGCGACGGATGGGAGGAGCCGGTCGTGTTGAGCATTCCGCGCGGGGGGTATGTTCCGGTCTTCTCTCCGCGGAGCGTGCCGGATCAGGTTCAATTTGAGCCTGCACAGGCAAGCGATGACTTGGAATCGGAGGAGCAAGGCAATTTTGAAGAAGAGACAGCGGACATCTCGCCCTCACCCAAGGTCGTTGCCACCTACGATGAAGAGGTGGATCTCAGTGCGCTGGCCAAACCAGGCACCGTGCGTGTAGCACGTCTCGGTGTCTCTGCCGGAGTGATGCTCCTTTGCGTGGCAATGTGCCTTCTTGGCTACTACGCGGGTCAAGCCAGGAGCGAATGGTCCCCCTTCCAGTCCCGTGCCGCCGGAGCCAGCCATCGGCTCTGGAGCCAGCTCTTCGCCGACGATCGCGACACATTTATTGTCCCCGCCGACGGCGGTCTGGTCATGATGCAAAGTTTTACGAAGGGGAAGGTCGCGCTCCCTGAATACATCAATGGGAGCTACCGG
>JAMFSC010000211.1 GCA_026225095.1 bacterium | reverse complement strand
CCCTCCGAAGCCTTGGGCCAGCTCACGTCCTCCGTCATCAGCGCGAACACACCATCAATATCGCGCTCGTTGAATGCGGAGTACGCCCGCTCAATCACCCTCTGAGTCTCTGCCATATACCCTCCTGCGGTCACTATACCGAAACCGTCCCCAGCCCCCCAGCCCTCCGGACCAGATTGCCTGTTGCTATGCCGCAACGCAGCCACAGACTCTACATCGGCACCCGATCCCCTCTAACCCCTGAAGCGGGGACCTTCTCATCGCCCCGGCCTTCAGGGCCGAAGGCCCGCCCTATACCAGCCTTGGGCGCAGCCTCAGGTCCCGGCTCTCGAGTGTAAGAGCGATCGTCAACGAACTTCAGAAGACGATAGCTGATGGACGCTGAAACCACTCACGCACCAGGAGAGAATTCTGGATAGACAGAAAAAATTGGGTACCCACCTCATACGCGACGGTGCGAAGTCTCATTCTGCCAAGCTGAAAATCCTCCCGAAGCCCCGCAAAGACTCCCGCACTTCGAATTTCTTTCTTGGCGCTTACTTCGTGAATGCTCCAAAGCCCTCTGCTAACTTAGTAAGACGATTCTGGAGACACGCGTGTACAAAATTGTCGTTTCATTTGTGACCATTTCCCTTGGCCTCTTAGCTTTGACCGGCTGTCACGCCACGTTTCAAGGCACCACCGTCAGCCGCGATGGAAACGGAAACGGCCCGACCCCCGCCCCGGGTCAAGCTCAGACCACCTCGGTCAGCCCGTCGTCAGCCACGGCAGGATCTGCCGGTCTTGCGCTGACGGTCACGGGGCTCAACTTCCTTCCGTCCACCTCCGTACTCTGGGATGACGGCACAATCCTCGCCACGACCTATGTCTCATCGACGGTCTTGAAGGCGCAGGTCCCGGCATCGCTTCTCTATCGTCCAATGACGGTCAGCATCATTCCCTCACCGTTTCAGACCTTCAACTTCGGTACAACCTTCACCGTTACCACCCAGGCTCTGGTCGGCAACAGTTCGTTCTCGGTTTCCAAGGTTGCGGTTGCGGCAAACGATATGGAGTGGAATCCGGTCAGCGGGCAAATCTACCTTTCAGTCGCAGTCAACGACCCGCTCCACCCCAACAGCATCACGACTCTCAACCCGATGGGGCCGGCGCTGGGGGCATCCGTCTCGACCGGTACAGAACCAGCCAGGCTCGCCGTCTCCAGCGACGGCAACTTCCTCTACGCCGGTTTGAACAGCCAAGGCTCTCTCCGTAGATATACCCTGCCCACACTCCGATCCGACCTCGATATTCCGTTGGGAACGAATCCTGCCGGACTGTATTACGCGATCGATCTAAAAGCTGAGCCTGGCAACCCACGTTCCGTGGCAGTCACCCGGGGCGTGCTGAATCACAGTCCAATCGAAATTGGGGGGGTCGTCGTCTACGACGACTCTGTCGCTCGACCACAGTCGGTCGCCGGAGTCGAATTCATCGGAGGATCCTACACAGGCCCCGGCCCGATCGACTCTCTCGTCTGGAATCCTAATGGTCTCAGCCTTTACGGAATCGACGGCGCGGACGGAAACAACATCTACTTTCTGCCTGTCACTGCAGCGGGTGTGCAACTTCAATCAAAACTTCCGGCAGGGACAGACTACTTCGGCAGTCATCTCCACTCCGATTCCACGACCGGCAATCTCTATACGGACAGTGGTAAGGTCATCGACCCGGCGACGACGGTCATCGTGGGCAGCTTCCCCTTCCACGCCATCCTGTCAGGTTTCAATGGGCAACCAATTATGGTTCCGGATGGCTCATTGAACATCGCCTACTTCCTCGGGCAGACGATCGACACCCCGACTGCGGGTAGCTACGCCCTCGAAGCCTTCGACCTTAGCCACTTCACATTCCTCGGGGGAATTCCCATCACCGGTATCTCGGGAACCCCAGTGAAGATGGTACGGTGGGGGAGCAATGGTTTAGCTATCCTCACCCGTGAGCGGGACGGGACGACTGCGGCAGGGGACGGCGTGTACTTGGTAAGCGGAGGCTTCGTTACCTCTCCGGCACCATAGAGTGGGTGTCGTCTACCTTGAGCAGGTATCCCAACCCATGAGCCACAAGCATGAGTGGAGCGCCCCTGACTTACACACAACTTCTACCGCGAAGGGGCGGGGCCAAGGTCACGGCAACCTGCGACTCGAACTGGCTAGAGCGGATTGCCTGTTGCTATAGAGTTGGGTGCCCCACCTTCGCGACACGTCTCATCGTCGCTAAGGTGGGCCGGAGCACCACGGCATCCAACGCACAACCCTACACCTTCAGCGAATCTGCGTAGTCGGCTTCAGGGGACTTCGATCGAATGAACGTATCAAACTTCGCCGCCATCCTCGTCGTTCTTCTGGTCTTCTACGTCGGCGCTCGCTACTGCATCAGGCTCATCCGCAAAGAGATCTCACCCCGCATCGCCACATGGCTGATCTTCGAAATAGGCGTCATCATGAGTCTTGCATCGTACCTCTCGGGGAACGATCACAGCCTCATCAAAGCCGCGCTCAACGCTGCCGATGCCCTTCAGGTCACCGTGATCCTCATAGCGATTGTCATCGAACAGAAGGGCCGCAAGATCCAGTTCACTCGCTATGAACTCGTCTCGTTATTGATCTGCTTGGTAGCAACCGTAGCCTGGCTCGTGACCAGGACCGGATGGATCGGCTTCATCGGATTTCAGTCGGTCATGTCGATCGCTTACCTGCCCACCGTCGAAAGCCTCTGGCGCTGGAAGCCAGGGCCATCCCCGGAGCCGATGGAAAAGTGGGGCGTTAACGTCATCATCGCCCTGATCGGAGTCGCAGTGGACATCACCGGCCGCCATGACTACCTGGCAATGGTCTACCCACTCCGCGCACTGATCCTCTGTGTCGTCGTCGTGGTTCTCATCACTCGATGGCAGCAAAAGAACAAAGCCAACCTCAAAGTCATTCTTCGACGGAACCCAAACGATCACACCCGCGCCCGATCCGATCTTGGGTTCGGCCACCACATCTCGGGAAAAGGGCCCATCGCCACAACGCACGCGAAGGGCCAAACCCGCCGCGCCAAAAAGCACGTCACCAAAACGCGAAAACCCGCTCCAGTCGCGCCTCCCACCACGAAACCTACGTGACCGCTGTCCAGTTTTTCCATACAACGGCCCACGTTCTGCCCACACATTTCAGTGCGTCATCGCGTAGATCACGTAGTTCACCCCGATCCGCAGACCAAGGTCGGAAAACTTCAGAGGATACCTCGGATTATCCGACCACTCCCACGAGTCCCCAAGGTCCGAGTTCAAAGAGATCGCCACCATGATCCTCCCCTTGTCGTCATAGATCCCCTGCCACCTCGCCACCCGCCCATCCTTCTTGTGCCCCGTATCCAGATGCTCCGCCCCCGGAATCTGGTACCTCTCCTCCAGATCGAACACCGTGTGAAAGATCGCGTCTTCATTGGGAATATCGACGATTGGACGATCCGGAAACACCATCTTCATCGTCTTCACAAAGTAAGCCTGCTCCTCGGTCCCATGAAGATCGTCGGCCATAAAGAACCCCCCACGCAGCAGGTAATCCCGCAGCTTGGCCGCCTGTTTCTCCGTCAACCCCCACTCCCCCACCTGCACCGCATACAGCCAGGGCCAGTTATAAATCTCATCCCCATCATCGAGATTCACCGCCTGCTCCACCGACCGCGCATTCACCCGCGTCAACCGCCTGATAGCATCCCCCAACTTCCGATCCGCCGCCGGATAGTCCTGAGTCCAAAGGCTTAATCCCTCCCGCCAATCCCCATCGAAGCGCCCCCGATACCCATCCAGAGGCCCCGGAGGATACATCAACCGGGCAAAAGTCCACTCCGCCCGCCGCTGCCAGTCCACCGGCAAAGCCATCGTCTCCGAGTACCCCTCAACCGACGGGTAAGACCGAAAAGGCCGCTGCGCCGACAGCACCCCAAACACAATTCCAACCCCAGCGAGCGCGCCAGCAGATCGCCTCAAGAGCAATGATTTCGCGGGTTTCAAACACCTTGAAAGCAGGAGCACGGATATTCATCCCACGTGGTTTCAGTCGCCCGCTGGGGCGATACCCTCGCCGCCCTCTGCCGTCGCACCGCCGGCTGCGAGAAGATAAACACCGCACACGGCGCCTTCCTGATCACCCGGTTGACCAGGCTCTCACGAAAGTACGAGGAAGTACTCCCTATCTTGTGCAAACCAAACACGATGTACTCCGCACCCCTCTCCGTCGCATACTTGCAGATCACATCTTCCGGCGTTCCATAAAGCAGCCTCGAGTGCGCCTCGATCCCATCCCGAAGTAAACAACCCACCAGGTGGTCGAGATCGAATTGCTTATCGATCGCACTGTGCGGCCGCGAGTATTCGTGGCTAACGTCAATCGCATGAACGAGATGTACTTCAGCGTCCAGAAGCCGGGCGAACTGGACGATGATCTTGAGCCGCTGCTCTACGTCCTCCGGGAAGTCGATCGGGCAGATGATCCGCCGCACAGCCGATGGGTCGCGAGGATGAGGCATCGTCCTGGGTCCGATCGCGACCACAGGGCAGGGGAGAGTCTGCAGCAGAGATTCCGTCGTCGATCCAAGCGCCGCTCTGCTCGCATCGCCCTTCCCATACGCACCCATGAAGAGTAGCTTCGGGCGAATCCGATCTACCAGCCCCGCCAATACTTTGGTTACTTTCCCGAATTTGGCGACCGGCCGGATCGAAACGCCTGAGGATCGATGTAGCTCTGCAAGTTGTTCAAATCGATGGGTTTGCGTGGAAGTTTTCGCGAACGGAGCGGCGCTCGGCAGACCGCCGGCCCCATGGTCTTTGCCGTCGACATAGACCAGTGCGATCTCCGAAGACCGCCTCTTCGCCAGATCCAGCGCGTAGGAAAGTGCGGTCTCCGCGAAGGGGGAAAGGTCGTGAGCGACGATGATCTCGCCTGAGAACGGGTCGGCCTTCGCAATCGGTGCAGTTGTGTGTGCGCGGGTCACCATGATCGACTCCCCCTGCCACTTCAGTGTCAACGATGTCACTCGAATAATTCAGAGTCCGTGACGAAGGTCACCAGACTTGCGATGGCAGGCGAACGCTCGTCACCGCAAAAAACGGTGACACTACTATCGCGCGGTATCCACAAAAGCGCAAGTTGGAGAGATAAAGCATTCATTCCAGGGCTACTCCGTCCGAAGAGCCTGCATCGGGTCGATGGAGGCGGCGCGGCGTGAGGGGATGGCAGCGGCCACGAAGGCGGAGAGCAGAAGCATGAAGACGGAGATCGACAAGGCCGCGGGATCCCAGATATTGACCCTGTAAAGCTGTGACCCCATAAGCTTTGCGCCGCCGATGGCGAGGGGGATGCCGATCGCGAGGCCCACGACTGTCTGCGAGAGGGCCCCGCGGAGGACGAGTTGCAGGACATTGGCGCGGTTCGCACCGAGCGCCATGCGGACGCCGATCTCACTGGTGCGGCGTGCGACGGTATAGGCGGTGACGCCGTAGAGGCCGATGGCCGCGAGGACGAGAGCGAGGAAGCTGAACATGCCGGCGAGTTGCGCAACCGTGCGCTGCTGGTCGAAGTCTGATGCGAGCTGCTCCTGAATGGGGAGGACGTCGGTGACGGTAAGGTCGGGATCGACCTCGGCGATGGCCTTGCGAACCTGGGGTTCGAGGGTTGCGATCGCCGTGTGGCTTTGGAGGACGGCCCCGCCGATGAAGAAGGAGCGCGTCTGGATCTTCTGCATCATGTCCTCCTTGTAGGCGATCGATTGCGTGAGTGGAATGAAGAACATGGGGCGCGGTTCCCCCTGGAGGTCGCTGTAGTTGGCCTGGCGGACGACGCCGACGATCTCGAAGCTGCCGGCGTAGGCGGCGATATCCATCCCGAAGCGGTGACCGATGGGATCTTCCTTGTCGAAGAAGCGTTTGGCGAAGGCCTCGTTGATGACGGCAATAGGCCGGGTGGTGGCGGTGTCCTGCTGCTCGATGCCGCGGCCGCGCAGGATGGCCTGTCCGACGGCTTCGAAGTAGCCGCTGCCGACGCGATCCCACGATGCTCCGTTGTTGGGTCCGAGGATGTCGGCCGGCTTGCCTTCGACGACGATGCCTTCGCCCCAGTTATCGGTATAGGGCGTGTACATGGCGAGCGCGGCGCGCTGGACGCCGGGGATCTGCTGGAGTCGGTCCTGGAGCGCGGCGTTGAGCGCCTGGAGCTTGGCGGGAGAGTACGTCGCGGGCGGCTGGTTGATCTCGACCGCGACGCGATCCTGCATATCCAGGCCGAAGTCGCGGTGCTCGAGGTTGCGCAGGCTGTGGGTCAGCATTCCAGCTCCGGTGAGCAGGACGACCGAGAGCACGACCTGCGTGATGACGAGTGCCTTCTGCGGCAGGGCGGATCCGTCGCGTGTGCTGCGGTTGGCTCCGCGCAGGGCCTCGACCGGGTTGGCGTGGGTGGCGAGCCAGGCGGGCGCTACTCCAAAGAGGATTCCGGTGATGAGCGCGAGCGCAAAGGCGAAGCCCAGCACCGGTAGCGATGGCGCGGCGCTGATGGGAAGAAAGTGCGCGGTGCGGAAGGCCATCCAGAGGACCAGGCGTGTGCCTGCATAGGCCACGGCGATTCCGACCAGGCCCCCGCCAATGGCGAGGACGACGCTTTCAATGAGGGCCTGGGCGATGAGCCGGCCACGCGACGCTCCGAGGGCGAGTTGCAGAGACGTCTGGTGGCGCCGGACGGTTCCGCGCGCGAGCAGCAGGTTTGCGATGTTGGCGCAGGCGATCAGCAGCACCAACGCGCAGGTCAGGAGAAGAATGCGGAGGCTTGAGCCGTAGCTCTCCTTCATGGCTCCGATGCCGCTTCCCCCCGGGATGACGTTGATGCGCTGGATGGAGAAGATTTTCTGAGCTTCGCCCATCTGCGCACCGGGGATGAGGGCCAGGATGCCGCTATCGGGGATCCAGCGCTGCAGGACGGCGGTGAGCCTTGCGGACATCCCGTCGGTGGTGGCTCCGGGCTTGATGCGGCCGATGATCCGTAGCCAGTTGGGGATGGTGGTCTCGAGCAGTGTGCTGGATCCGGCGAGCAGAGGCTCCTGTTCGAGAGGAACCCAGAGGGCGGGTGGCGAGCTGCTGAGGGTGTCGCCAAAGAAGCCGGGGGGTGCGATCCCGACCAGGGTGAACGGGTGGCCAGAGAGGATCAGCGTCGAACCGACCATGCGTGTGTCCGCACCGTAGGTCTGCTGCCAGACGCGGTAGCTCATGACAACAGCGGGTGCCGCGTTGCGCTGGTCGTCGGCGGGGGTGAGGGTGCGTCCGGCAAAGGCGCGGATGCCGAACATGGAGAAGTAGTTTCCGGTGACGTACTCGGTGTGGAGCGCCTTCGCCGGCTCCGAGGTTCCGCCGCGGCGAACGCTGAACTGCCCCTGCCCGGCCTGGAAGGCGGCGAGTTCTTCAAACTCCGGCGTGGCCGCGCGGATGCGGCGGAAGAGCTCGTAGGAGAAGACTCCCCAGCGGCCGTCTTCGCGGGGCCCGCCCTGGACGCAGCACTCCTGCGAATCGCCGACGCGGAAGAGCGTGGCGGGATCGGTCACGGGGAGTGAACGCAGCATGACCGCGTGGACCAGCGTGAAGATGGCCGTGGTGGCGCCGATGCCAAGCGCGAGCGTCAAAACGACGGTGCCGGTGAAAACAGGCGCCAGACGCAACTGGCGGAGGGCATAGCGCACTTGCTGCAGGAAGTCACTCATGGGGATCTATACGCGGGTCGGGTGCGCGGAGTTCCGGTATCTCGGCTTCTGTCGCGAGGGGAAGCCACGACTCGTACGCTTTCGCCCCGGCGTCAGCAGGTGATGCCCGCCTTGGCGAGCGTGGACTTGAGGCCCTGCATACTCACCCGTGTAGAGGCTTCGGGGGTTCCAGCTCCGCGCCAGTGAGTTTCGAGGCTCAGGCCGAGGTGGTAGCCGTCGCGCTGAAAGGCCTTGAACTGGCCCACCCAGTCGATGATTCCGTCGCCAACCGGCTGCCACTCGGACTTGTCGCCGGCAAGGCGCTTGACGTCCTTGCAGTGGCAGTGGCCGATACGCTCCTTCGGGAGCTTGCGGTAGGCGTCAGGGTAAGGCACGTTGCCGGGAAAGGTTCCGGCGTTGCCGGGGTCCCAGTTGAGCATGAAGTTGCGGTTGGGAACGGCGGCGAGGGTCTCGACGGCCTCTTCGCCGCTGCCGGTATTGCATGCCATCTCGTTTTCGAGCAGAAGGATGAGGTTCTGCTTTGCGAGCACCTCGGAGCATTGGCGGAGCTTCTCGTTCATGGCCGCGCGGTAAGGTTTGGGGTCGTCGAGACGCCAGAAGTCGAAGCACCGGATGCGGTCGGTTCCGAAGCTCTTTGCGAGGTCGATGCAGCGGTCGCGCAAGGCGTCCTGTTGCTTGAAGTCGGCGTCGGCGCTGAACTTGTCGCGCTTTGGGCTGTGTTTGGAGAGAGGCGCTCCGGGCCAGTCGGTCTTGAACAGTGGGCTGGCGATGTCGGTGACGCGCAGGTTGTACTTCTGCAGGATGCGTTTCGCTTCGGCGATCTGCTGGTCGTCCAGTTCGGTGATGTTCTTGTTCCACATGCCGCGGATCTCGATCCAGTGCAGGCCGAAGTCGTTAGCGGCGACCGAGCAGGCGTGGTCGAAGTCCTGCGAGATCTCATCGTTGATGACGGCGAGACGAAAGGGGCAGGACTGGGAGACGGCCTTGACCTGGGCGCGAAGCTGGGCGGCTGCGAGGCCGGATGCTGCGAGGCCATACATGAAATCACGGCGCGAGCTGGACAAGATGTTCTCCCTGGAGTGTCTTCGCAATCTTACAGCGAGATGGAAAAATGGTCTGCCACGTCCCGCGACGCGATGCGGGACGCGGCAGACCGTGGGAAACGGTTAGCAAATCCGATCAAGTCGGCCATGTTGACCCCCTGAAAGCGCCAAGCTGTCCGATAATCGAAACCGGAGCAGACCACTTTCAAGAATCACGTTTCTGTCCAGTTTTTCCAGCCAACGGCCCACGTTATACCCATCGAAAAGTTTCTGGTGAAACATTGGCAATTCCGCGACCGCCTCCCATAACTCCTTTAGAAAACCACGATTACAGCAATGCAACCAAAATGAGGCAAAACAGACCACTTTATTAGAAGAATTCCACTCAGTGGTCCTACCTCTAATCCCGTCCGAGGTTCCTAGAACTTGATGATGGCGGCGAGCTGCATGGAACGGCCTCCTCCAATTCCGTTGGCCCCGGTGCCGCTGCCCAGGACGCTTGTGATCTGTCCGAAGGTCGAGCTGGTAAGGGAGGCGTTCGGCGGGCTGGAGCCGGCGGTCGGGTTCGCGAACTGGGGTGTGTTGGAGAGTTGGAAGACGTCCGCGCGGATATCCAGGGTGGCCCGCTCGAAGACTCCAAAGGTCTTGAAGACGGAGAGGTTGTCCTGGATGAAGCCGGGGCCGTAGAAGGTATTGCGTCCGAGATTGCCCACCGTGACTCCCGCGATGGGAGTGCACGCGGAACCGGTGGGAGCGGGGCATCCCGCGGGCTGGGCGAAGGCGGTCGGATCGAACCAGGGGTGCGCTGCTCCGATGCCATGCAACACGCGGTATGGACCAACGAGGTTTGCGGTCTGCGTCTCGCCGGGCGTGTTGAGGGTGTTGCCGTTGGCGGTGACCGTGAAGGGCGATCCGCTGACGACGGACAGAATTCCGGAGAGCTTCCAGCCGCCGATGGTTCTCGCCAGCAGGCCCTCATGCAGGAACCTCTTTCCTGGTCCGAAGGGCAGCTCGTAGGTGATGGACTGCTCGTAGTTCAGACGCCGGTCGTAGTCGTTGGGGCCGTAGTTCCGGCGTGGCTGCTGGAAGAACTGCAGGCCTCCATCGTCGGCGTTCTGGTAGCCAAGACCCTTGCCCCAGGTGAAGGCGCTGGAGGAGCTGAGGCCCTTGATGAAGCGGCGCGTGAG
Source organism: bacterium (assembly GCA_026225095.1). Taxonomy (GTDB): domain Bacteria; phylum Acidobacteriota; class Terriglobia; order Terriglobales; family Acidobacteriaceae; genus Edaphobacter. The sequence goes on along the minus strand of JAMFSC010000211.1, from coordinate 14,068 downwards.
CTGAATCTGGAGGGACTGGAAGTTACTGGAGTTGCCGAGAAACTGCTGGGTCGTGGAGGCCGAGCGCTTCTCCTGCGCTCCATTGACGATGGCGGTGTACTCCGGACGGCTGGTGGTTCCGCCGCCGAACGTCGTCGGCAGGTTGATGTCCTGGCTGGTGGCGATGTGAACGCCGTGGTTGCCCACATAGGAGATCTGGAGCGAGAACTGCCCGGGCAGCGCCTGCTGCACCGCCAGGTTCCAGGATTCAACGTAAGGGTTGTAGTAGTTCTGTGGAATGTAGGTGAAGGAGGACGAGTTGAGAGTCGTTCCGGGCACAATGGAGATGATGCCGTTCGAGGGAATGGCGACCGGAACCGGGGCAGGGAAGCCGTTCTGGAAGGTGGCCGGAGTGACCTGGTCGGCCAGCACCGTGGGGGTGTACGTGTTGTTGGCGGTGTAGGCGTTATTGGCGCGGACGGGAAAGTTGTAGGCGTAGGTGTTATCCGGGAAAGGAGCGTAGCTGATGCCGAATCCTCCGCGGATGACGGTTGCTTCGGTGGCGCGGTAGGCGAAGCCGGTGCGCGGTGCGAAGAAGTTGTAGCGGTTCTTCAGGCCAAGGTCGGATGGATTGCTGCCGATGCCGGCGAGGACGAGCGAGTTGGTGGCGGGATTGTAGTTGGAGAAACCGCCGGCCTTCGCGGGGGTCATGGGAGGATAGAGCTCCCAGCGGACGCCATAGTCCAGCGTAAGCTTCGAACTCGCCTGCCACTTGTCTCCGATGAAGCTGAAGATCCACCACGCCCGCAGGTCCGGGGTGAAGGTGTTCAGGTCGCGCCCGCCGGTGTTCGGCATATCGAGCAGGAAGGACGCCATGGAGTTGGCGAAGTTCACGTTGCCCGACGAATTGACGGCCGAGGTCTGACCCTCTGCGAAGGTGTACACGCCACGTGGTCCGAAGGTCTGATCCTGCAGCAACTCATCGCGGATGCGGCGCAGATCGCCGCCGAACTTGATGGTGTGATTGCCGATGATCTTCGTCCAGTGGTTGACCAGATCGATGTTCGCCTCGGCACGGACCCATGGGACCGAGGCCGAGTAGCCAATGGTCGGCGCGGTGAAGTTGTTGATGTTGATCGTCGCCTGACCGCTGGTGAAGGTGTTGATGTTCACGCCCGGGATGCCGATGGCGGTGGCGTCGTTCGAGCCGTAGTCCGTGGGCTGCGCGTTGGACTTATAGTGCGCGATGCCGAACCTCACCTCGGTCAACAGCGTGGAGGAGAAGGCGCGGTCGTAGTTGATGCCGGTCGAGTAAGCGTTCTGGATGCCGGTTCCGGCGAACGCTCCGTTGGCCGGACCACCCCCCGCCGAGCCAAAGACAGGAGCCTGGAAGACATGGCTGGACTGATATCCGTAGCGATAGGAGAGGTGGTCTTTCGGCGACAGTTGATAGTCGATCTTTGCGTCGTAGGTGTTCGAGGCCTTCTGGAAGGGCAGTGTGGCGAAGTAGTTGTTATTGGGCGCGGCCAACGTGCCGAGGTTCTGATTGGGGGCGGGCAGCAGGCTCAGGATCTTCGCGGAGACCGGGTTGACGCGGCCGCAGGGGATCTGGTTGTTGGCAAAGGGTGTGCGATTGTTGCCGCTGGCATCTCCGGTGGCCGGGTCGTAGATCTGACCGACGACCTGGCCCTTGGAGTTGGTGCTGAGCCCGTCGCTCAGATCGATGAATCCCGCACCGTTACAGGTGTAGTACTTCTTGAACGGAATCGTCATCGTGTTGGCGTTGGCTTCATGATCGGCGGTGCGGAAGAAGTCTCCGTAGAAGAAGAGCTTGTCCTTGAAGATGGGCCCGCTGAAGTTGCCGCCGAAGTAGTTGTAGGCGAGGTGTCCGACTGAGCTTGCAAAGTACGAACGTGCGTTCAGGTCGCTGTTCTGGAGATACTCGGACGCACTGCCGTGGAACTTGTTGGTTCCCGACTTGAGCGTGACGTTGGTGACGGCGCCGATGGCGCGGCCAAGTTCGGCCTCGAAGTTGTTGGTGGAGACGTCAACGGTTTCGATGGCGTCGGCGGGCGGGATCATGATCTGCAGCAGGCCGGTGCGCTCGTCGTCGTCGATGCCCTCGATCTGGTAGCTGTTGCCCATGCGCGGGGTACCGTTCACCTCGGTCTGGAGAGAGCTCTGGGCGTTGAAGAACTGCGAGTGCTGGAAGCTCGCGGGGGTCGTTCCGGGGACCAGATTGAGCAGCGACTGGAAGTTGCGATTCACGCCGATGGGAAGGTTCTCCATCTTCTCCGCTTCGAGCTTGGTGCTGACGTCGGCGCGATCGGTCTGGAGCAGCGGGGCGGAGGTGTCGACTGTGATGGTATCGGTCACCGCGCCGGGTACAAGCTCGAAGTCGATGCGGGATGTGGTGTTGACCACAACATCGACGCTGGTCCTGGTCTCTCGCCGGAAGCCCGGAGCCTCGACCGAGATGGAGTATGCGCCTGGTTGCAGATCGGGCATCGTGAAGTTGCCGCTGTCGTTGGTGATGGCCTGGTGTGGCGTACTGGTTGCGAGATCGACGATCGATACCCTGGCATGGCCGATCGTGGCGCCGGTCTTATCGGTCACCGTTCCCACGACGGTAGCGGAGACGGCCTGGCTCAGCAACGGCTTCGCAGAGACGATGCCGAGGAGCAGGATGGAGACCGCGAGCAGCCATCGGCTGGTGAATCGGCATAGGGCGTCTGGCTGAGGGAGGGGCTGGATGTGTTGTGAATCGCGCCGCAGATGGGAAGGTTTGCACGTCGTACGAAGATGCATCGTTTGAGCCTCGATGAAGAGTGTGAAAGATCCGTCTATGTTGACGGCCTATTCCTTGATGTCCTTGCTTTCGCCGCGACGGATTGGAAGAGAGGAAAGCAGGTGGACGCTACGCCCCCATCGCAGCCGATGTCAATGAATGGGGGGAGGTGATTTGGGGAGTGGACAATCGCCGAATTCCAGGTTCTGAATTGGCTCGACCAAACTGCCATACGCAGTCTCTTCAAGGACCACGGGGATGACTGCGAAACAGAGATTTCGGTCATTGTGCAACGTTGCCGCAGCTCGCATTTTCGTTGAGCCTCAAGGCATGTGGTCGGTTCCGTCATTCAGTATGACGAGAAGTCACGCCAAATTGGTCGGACCGGACGGCTACACGAAAGTGACGGACCAAGGCGGGCAGAAGCCCCCGCACGCCCGACGCGCCGGCCATGCGAAGACGCAGGTTCAGAGTTTTTGGAGCAGAATCTGACCCTCTTCCGCGCCCAGAACCTGACCCGAGATTTGAACCGTTTCGGCGACGCCCGTGATGTCGAGGATCAGTTCATCGGCCTTGCCTCGAACGTGCTTGACGAGAGTTGGCTGAGGTACTTCGTGGAGTCTCAGCACGACGTTCGCCAGTGCCATGACCGAACCTGCCCGGGGGATGAAGCGGAGGCGATACTGCGCGGCTGCGTTGATCTTGTGCGTGAGGTCGACGGAGAACGCGTTCGCCGACCAACTCCCTGCGAGGTTGGCGGCCCAGATCTTCGGCGCCGCGTTCCAGTCCGGCGGCGGCGGGCCGTCGTTATGGAATGCGGCGAACCTGCGGAAGATCGGGGTTCCCACGCTGCTCGTCACAACGATGCGCACGGCGTCGATGCTGGCTGGTCCCGCGCTGCCCGGGTCAATGGGCTGGATGCGTTTGTGACCGATCGATGTGCCTTCGCCGAGAGGATGCCATGAGCCTCCGATGTGGCCCTCGATGCGGTAGCTGCGTACCCGTTCGCCCCGCCGGATGTCCTCCTGGAGCACAATGGTATCCACGAGCGTCGAAGCGGGTAACGGGAGCGTCAACTGCCCGCCGCTTCCGGAGGTCTCGGCGAGGGGCCGGGCAAAGCGCCTGGCGATCTCCTGGCCGAACGCCTTCGCGGAGGCGCAGTCGCGGTCGGCGAGCAGGCCATCGCGGTTCGCGGGAATGTTCAGCAGCAGCTGCGCCCCACGTCCCACAGATCGATAGTAGATAGCCATCAGCTGATCGGGGGTCAGGACCTTGCTCTCGTTCTTCGTGCTCCAGAACCAGTCCGGCCGGCGGATCGAGACGTCGACCTCGTTGGGCATCCAGGCATCTCCGTTCGGGTCACTGTTCAGCGACGTGGCGGTACCGGTCTTCGCCCCCGCGCGGTCGATTCCATTCCAGCATGGATTGGGCGCGAAGCCATCCTCGTTGCCGACCCAGCGAATCGTCGCCGACGGCCCCTGGAAGACCATGGCGTGAGGCTGGTAGCGCGTGAGCAGATCACTGACGGGGGTTGCCGTGGAACCGTCGAACCACACTTCCACGAGATCGCCGTAGCGGGAGAGAACCTCGGAGAGTTGCTGGCGATACATGACATCGTATCGGGCCTGCAGGGCGGGCGTCGCGCAGATGCCTCCGGTCCTGGCTCCGAAGTGGTCGTCGCGCGGGCAGACGTAGACACCGAGTTTCAGGTTGAATCTGCGGCAGGAGGCAGCCACATCTGCAAGAACATCTCCATGGCCTCCCCGCCACGGAGTGTTGCGGATACTGTAGTCCGTGGTTTCGGTTTGCCACATGCAGAAGCCGCCCTGATGCTTGGCCACGAAGACGATGTACGTCGCGCCCAGGTCGACGGCAGTCTGCGCCCACTGGTCGGTGTCGAGGTGCTTCGGGTCGATGGCGGAGAGTGGCGTGGACAGATCGTCCGACTCCACGTCCTGCCACGTGTTCGGAGCGAAGTGGACGAACATGCCGACCTCAAGATCCTGCCAGGCCACCTGGTCCGCAGAGGGGAGAGCGCGTGGAGACGCGGAGGGCTCAGCCAGCTTCGCCCCGAACAACGAGGTGGGTGCTGCGCAGCGCATGGCAGAGGCCATTCCAAGTTGCGCAGAGGCGAGAATCATGCGGCGACGTTTCATGAATACCTTTCGAGTCCTATAGTACTTGCCGATCTCGACGCCACAAGCGGCGGGGCCGGGTGGCGTTCCTGCCCGCTCTTCAGGCACACTCGATGCTATGAGTGTTGACAGTGTGCGTGTGGGAATCGATGCGAGCCTGAAGCCGGAACTTTTGCAGGGGTTTCCACCGGAGGTCGTCTTCGTCCGTGTGCCCGAACATCCCACGGAGGTCCTAGACGTCGACTTCTGGATCCTCTCATTCCACCGCAAGAACGTCGCGGAGGTCTTCGGCTGGCTGCGCGGGGTGAAGGTCGTGCAGTCGATGATGGCGGGGGTGGACTGGATTCTGCCGTGGCTTCCGAAGGATGTGTTGCTCTGCGACGGGCGTGGGATCCACGATATCTCGACCTCGGAGTGGGTCCTGAGCGCGGTGCTCGCGACCCTGAAGCGTCTGCCCGCCTACCGGGACAAGCAGCTTCGCGGCCAGTGGCGCGGCTGGGGAGACTCCGGCGATGAGCTGATGGACACGGGCGGCGAACATCCCGAACAGTATCGTGTCCAGTGCGACGATCTGTCAGGCAAGACCGTGCTGATCGTCGGCTATGGGTCGATCGGGCAGGCAATCGAGCAGCGTTTGCAGCCCTTCGGGGTAAACGTTCAGCGTATCGCGCGCACCGCCAGGCTGACGCCCGAGGTGCATGATGGCGGGAGTCTGGATACGCTGCTTCCGCTGGCCGATATCGTGATCCTGATCGTGCCGTTAACGGATGCGACGCGTGGGATGATTGGCGCCGCGAAACTCGCGAAGATGAAGAAAGGGGCGCTGCTGGTCAACGCGGCCCGTGGGCCGGTCGTCGACACCGATGCCCTGGTGGAGGCGCTGAATACCCGCCGAATCTTCGCTGCGCTGGATGTGACCGACCCCGAACCAGTGCCTGCGGATCATCCCTTGTGGACCGCTCCCAACTGTCTGATCACGCCCCACATCGCAGGGTCGACCCCACAGTTTGTCCATCGTGCCTATCGTTTTGGGGCGGAACAGGTGAAGCGCTATCTCGCGGGGGAGACGCTTGAAAATCTGGTCAGCGATGCTGGGTATTGAGCCGCTGTCGATTCCAATCCAATCGGGGGGCCGGGTGGGAGTGACTCGTCCCGCCCGACCCCACTCCACCATGTGCGGGACGGCCTCCCAGCGCTTGACCTTCAGCGGCTTGACCTCGTCTTCGTCGTCCTCTTCTTCTTCATCCTCATCCTCATCGTCATCCTCTTCGTCTTCATCCTCGTCGTCGTCCTCAAGGTCGTCGTCATCGTCGAGTTCGTCCACTTCCTCGTCATCGTCTTCGAGGTCGTCGTCATCGTCGTCCACTTCGTCGTCCTCTTCTTCGTCGTCTTCCACTTCATCTTCTTCATCCAGACCGGACTTGCGCGGGCTGGTCTCAAGGTGCTCGCTGGTCGCGTGCTCGGTGGGGTTGGCCGGGTGTCCCGGCTGCTCGAAAGTGGCAGTCGAATCGGCAGCGACCGGACGGAAGTCGCTCGGCTCGGGCACCTGGGAAAAGTTCTCGTTTGGCTGGATGGCCATGCATTGTCTCCTTGGAAACTACGGTTTCGGGTTGGCTGAAGTCGGAGTTTGTGACTGCTCAGGGTTGGATGCAGCCCGAAGAAAAGGGTGAGTGTGAAATTCTGCCCGGGAACCAGGATTTCTCGGACAAAGATCGCCTGGTGGATCTAAAGTGAAAATCCCGTCACGCGAACGGATACGCCGTGGAGTTGCTCCGGCGACCTCGAACGCGAAAGGTGCATCTACCTTACCAAACTGGATAGCAAAGGTAGACGAATTCCTCGATTCAATTCCTGGCCAACCGGTCGTTCGGGAGACGGGATGCAAACTGACCTCTCATCTCCCGGAATGTTGTGGATTCGTACCAGATCCTGCCCTGTCCAAGGAGTCCTCGCGTGCCTACCCCGGAGATGATGTCTGATTCCCCTTCCATGCAGAAGGAAAATGCAAAGGACCATAGCCTCACGAAGCCGGCCGATTTCCTGCGCCAGCGGATCTGGGATCGTGTCTCGGCCTCGCCCCTGCGCTCGCTGTGGGATCTGCAGGGCGTCCCGGCGATGGTGGTGGTGAAGCGCACCTTCAGCTCTTTTCAGGAGGATAACCTGCTCAGCCGCGCGGCAGAACTAGGCTACTACTTCCTGTTCGCGCTCTTCCCGACGCTCGTCAGTGCATCTTCGATTCTGGGGTTGGCGGCGCGGTCGGCCTCCGACATCTACGGAAAGCTACTGAACTACCTGGCGCTGGTGGTACCGCACGCCGCCATGGGACTTGTTCTCGAGACCTTCAACCAGACGACCGCGCACTCCAGCGGAGGAAAGATCACGTTCGGACTTGCGGCAGCCCTGTGGTCCGCATCGGTCGGCTTCACGGCGATTCAGGACACGCTCAACATGGTTTACAAGGTCAAGGAGACGCGCCCTTACTGGAAGGTGCGCGGCGCGGCGATGCTGGTGACGCTGCTTCTCTCGCTGATCATCACGAGCCTTCTGGCGACGCTGTTCGGGGCGGATTTCAGCGCACGCTACGTCGAGCACCATATGACGCGGCCGAGCTTCGGGCTCGTGGCAGGCTGGACGATTCGCGGGATATCCTGGGTCGTCGCGGCTGGTCTGCTCATCCTCCTGTTCGCGGTGATCTACTACTTCGCGCCGGATGTGAAGAACAAGCGCTGGCACTGGCTGACGCCGGGAGGCGCGATGGGCATCGCCGCGTGGCTGATCGCATCGATCGTGCTGCGGATCTACCTGCATTACTTCGATAGTTATTCGCTGACGTATGGGTCGCTGGGAGCAGTGATTATCCTGTTGACGTGGTTCTATATTACCGGGCTCATGCTCCTGCTGGGCGCGGAGATCAACAGCGAGATCGCGGCAGCCGTGACCGAGAAGAAACTGACGGGAGCGACCCCGAGCTCTCAAGGCGCGGTTCCGCCCGCCGGTGTGAGCGCAAACGCAGCTTAGATAAGAAGTCCTGGAGGGACGATGAAGGAACTGGAGCGGGCACTGATCGCCGATAGCGCGGCGGCATCCCCCAGCCATATTCTGGAAGGCCTGACTGAAGAGGCGGCGCACCGTCAGATCGCGGGAGCTCCGCACACCATCTTCGGCGAGGTGTGGCATGTGACGTTCTGGCAACAGGTCACCCTGGACTGGGTGCGGGGGATCGAGACGCCGATCCCCGCTCATGCGTCGGACGGGTTTCCCGCGGCGGATGAGGCCGAGACCTGGGAGGCGTTGCGTACCCGCTTTTTCCAGGGATTGGACGAGGCAGCGGCGGTGGCTCGGGATGAGGGCACACTCGACACGCAAGTCCGTTGTCCGTCGCTGCCCGGTAAACCGGTGCGGGTGATGACGGCCCGAGAGCAGATCGAAAGTCTGGTCGCGCACAACGCTTACCACTTCGGACGCGTTGTGCTGCTTCGCCAGATAATGGGGTTGTGGCCTCCGTCTTCCGGCGGATTTACGTGGTGATCCTCGCGCTTATTTCGTCATTGGTTTGACGATCTCATCAAGGCGGTCCGGAGTGCCGGCTGCGCGCACCAGCTGAGGGAAGCGTTCGCCATCGTGGTAGTTGAGTGCCACGACTCGGTAAGTGCTGGTGTTTTCGACGATCAACTCGATGGCGGGCCTGCCCTCGCCCTTCGAATCCTTGACGGCAGCACGCAGTAACGCAGGGCTGTAGGCGCGGCCATTGACGGCGATCACCTGCATGCCGGGTCCCAGCGCCGTCTTGTCGGCTACCGAGTGGATCAGGACGTCCTGGATGGTACCGTCGCGCGTGAGCCGGAACCCAAGCGAGTACCAGAAGCTTGGGGTTCCATCCTGCGCGATGGCCGCAGCGGACCAGGCGCTGGGGGTGTCGGTGTAGGTGAGCTTGTAGCCGCCATTGTTGATCCCGCCGAGGGGAGCGCCGGGCTGGTTCGAATCCAGGCGCGCGTGGAGGAAGGTGGACCAGTCGTTCGGGACCACCGCGTTCAACCCCGAGACCACATCTTCGAAGGTGTACGGGACGACCTTGGGCGGGGTGTTGCCGCCGAGGCCATGGAAGGCGGCGACGAAGTCGTTGAGGCTCTTCTTTCCGGCCGTCTTCTCGCGGATTGTGGTGTCGACATCGAGCCACAGGAGTTCGCCCTCGTCGTAGAAGTCGGTGGAGCGTCGCCAGTTCTGATAGGCGCCTCCCGTCGTATAGAGGACCTGGGCCATGGTCGCGGTGTCCTGGAGGTTGCGCCAGGTGCGGCCGGGGGTGTTGTCGAGGTCGGCGGCGACGGCGGCCAGGCGGTCGCGATACTGCTCGGGCGTCCAGATGCCGGAGCGCGCCGCAAGCACGTCGCCGAGGTACTCGGTCAGCCCTTCATAGACCCACAGCAGATCGCCGATCATGGGCTTCTGGTAGTTCGGCGTGGCCAACCCGGCGGGGCGACGGTACTTGCCGTTCCAGGAGTGGGTGAACTCGTGGGGCAGCAGAAGGCCGTTCAGGAAGAAGGCCTGGTCATCAGAGAAGGTCTTCTCGGCCACGCGGTCGTCGGAGGACTGGTGGTGCTCGAGGCCGAAGTGGGCGACCTGGTCCGACAGCGTCACGAGGAAGTGATAGGCGTTGTAGTGGCGGCTCTTATAGAGCGCACCGGTTTCGCGTACGAGCTTCGAGAACTGGGCGATGTGCTCGTCCAAGAGTGCGACGTCCTCTGGGCCGTCCCCGGCCATGTCGAGGAAGTGCTTCGGGGTGATCTCGGGGGCGAGCGGAACCTCGCGGAAGTAGCGTCCGGCGAGCACCGGGGAGTCGATGAGGGTCTCGAGCGAGACGGTCTTGAAGGCGGTCGTCAGGGACGAGCCGGTCGCGGTCGGCTCGAGTGCGGTGCCGAAGCGCCAGCCTGCCGGGATGGTGATGGACGGCGTGAACATCACGTCGTCGGCATTCATTCCAGCGGGATACACGAGGACGGTGTTCCAACTCAACAGTGCGAGCGATGCGGAGGTCGATGCTCCGGCGGAGAAGCCCGCGGTGCCGGCAGTTGCCAGGAAGTCCATCTTCACGTCGAGGGCGGAGACGCCCGCTGGGACCGTAAGGTGATAGGTGAACATATCCAGCTTGTCGCGCTCCCACTGGATCGGAGATCCGTTGCCGCTGATGAGAAAGCCTGCCTGGGCGTCGATGGGGCCGGAGGGCATGCGTTCGCCGGGGATCCACTTGGGGAAGACTAGGGTGAGCGGTCCGGGCTGGACGGGAAGGGTCTCGGTGGCGTGCAGGATCTTGCGCGGAGCGTCGTTGAGGTCGACGGAGAGGGTAATCGGCGTCTGTGCGTGGGCCGCTGCCGTGGCGGCGAAGAGAGCCGTTGAAAGGAACATCCGTACAGAACTACCGCGCATTTGTACTCCTGATTGGCACTTCTTGGGAGACGATTCCTGTCAGTGTATCCGGTCAGTGCCCGGCTGCTGCCGTTGCCTCAGCGGCTTTGGTCCGTTCCGCCCAGGCCGTGTAGGTAAGCCGGTCTTCCAAGTGGTGCCAGTCGACTTCGGGTAGAGCCATCAGGTCTTCGCGTCGGATGCCGGGAAAGCCCGTGCCCAGGGCGTCGAGGCCCGCCTCACGGTCTTCGCGGGCGTAGGCCTCTGCGAGATACACGGTGTTGGCCTTGATCCAGTCGCCGATGTGGGTGGTTGGCGCCGACGCGATGGCCTCAGAGGATAGAAGCGGGAAGTGCAGTTGGTCGTTCAACCAGGCGACACCCTTGCGATCGACCCATGAGGTCCGGTGGCTGATCCCCGGGTATACCACCGTCGAGAAGATATTCTTTGCCGCGGGGGACGACCGTCCGACCAGATCGAGCGCGCGGGTGCGCTGCTCGTCGAACCAGGCCGGGGGGTGGTGGGCCATGTCCATGACGGTGTCGGCTGAGCCGTTCATCACCAGCATGGGGCCGCGTTCGGCGTTCAGGGCGTAGAGGACGGCGCCGCGATCGCCCAGAGGGAGGAGGGCCTTGTAGGGAGACATCTGGCAGGGCAGGGGGTTGGAGTCGAAGTACCCTCCGGGGCCGTCGTACACGCCTCCGCCGGAGAGCAGGACGGCATGGATGCGGGTGTCGATCGCGCCCGTAATGCCCGCGATGAAGCCGCCCATGGAGTATCCGGCGACCGCGATGCGGCCGGGATCGACCTCGGGCCGCGAGAGCAGATAGGAGACAGCCTGCATGGCGTCAACCTGCATCAGGCCGGCGAGGCGCTGGCCCCAGTCCGTTCGCGCGAGCGGCGGCGGTGGACTGACCCAGGCGTCGTGCTCGCCCGTGCGGGAGTTGCGGGTGGCGCTGCGCTCGCCTTCGCCGATGGGGTCGTACGTGACCACCATCGCCCCGGCCCTCGCGAAGAGCATCCCGCTGTAGAAGGCGTACCATCCGAACTTGTCGCTGCCATGGCCGTTGACGATGACGATGCCGGGAATCTTCGTGTGCGGCCTAAGTGTCTTCGGCTCCGGATAGAAGACGATGGCGGGCACGATCATGCCGTCGGCGGTCTGGTAAGTCACGCGGTCCGCCAGCACGCCCGAGGTGGGCGAGAACGTCGAGTAGACGTGGGGCTCGAGCGCGGGCAGATGCGCCGGGATGAAGAGCTGGTGGCGGATCTCTTCGCGCCAGCCGGCGATCCGTGATCTTCGCTGTGCGGGAGTCAGGGCGGAGGCGGGTGGAAGCACCGCGACCGGGGCTCCCACTCCTGCAGCGGCGCGCTGTTCGGCGGTGGCGCGGCCGTCGGGATCGGGTGCTGCGGCCTGGGCGTAAATATTTCTCGCAGTTACGCCGGAGGTGGCTATCGCTAAGGCGAGGGCCAGGGATAGGACGGTTGTGGCTGATCGAATCGGATTCATTGGCAGGTACCCCCCCTCCCCTCGGTAAGTCTCAAAGTATTCAAACGAAAGAACCTAAGTCCAAACCGTCAAGGCACGCTAAAGCATGAGAAAGGGCCGGCCGGCTGACCGGCCCGCTCCTTGTCTATGTCTTCATTTTATCAGCGGTGTCAAGGATTTCAGGTTCCCAGAGTTGGGTCGGGTTCGAATGAAGTCGTCGAGAACGAAATCTTTCAAGAACCTAGCTTGATCTCTGGCGCGTGGATAATCTTCGTCGCACACTCATCTCTCTGCGATACTTCCTCTATGGCTTTCTGCTCCCCACGCAGACCGTCCTTCCTCCCGCCGCCATTCCTCTTGTCTTCCGCTCTGCTCTGGATTTTCGTCCTCGCCGCCAGCCTGCCCGCTCAAGATTCGCCATCGGCCGACGTTCCGATGACCACCCTCCACGCCTACGCCGATCTCATTCAAATCCCTGTCCTTGTCCTCGATCACGATCGCAACTTCACTCCAAAGGTCGATCCCACCCGCTTCTCGATCAGGCTCGATTCCGGTCATCCTTTCCTTCCCACCTACATCCGCCCCGAAGGCGACGATCCGATCGCCTTGTCGATCCTCCTCGACGTCTACGATCTCGACCGCACCGCGTTGCCGCGGATAGACAAGGCGATTGCAAACCTAGCGCCCCTCTCCCTCCATCCTCGAGATCGGGTGAGCATCTACACCCTCGACTGCTCCCTCAACCACGTCAACGGTCTGTACCCTCCATCGACGGTGCTCCTCAGCCGTTCGGTCGATGCGGTGCTGTACTCGTGGAAGCAACGCGTTCAACAGAAGAAGAGCTCTGCATGTCCTCGCACCTTTGGACTCTGGGACGCTCTCTTCTACCTTGTGGATCAGCTCAAGGGGGTGCCTGGTCGTCGCGTCATCCTCGCTCTATCAAGCGGAATCGACCACGGAAGCCGTCTCACCTGGAATCAAACCAAGAGCTACGCGCAGTCGGAAGGGGTAAGCGTCTTCGGTGTTCGATACGTGGGCACCGACAGCTTCGGTCACGAGGCCGAATTCCATTCCTCTTCAGGCGAAATTGACATCTTCAGCTCTGTTTGCGAACTGAGCGGTGGCATCGTGGTCGCCTCCAACGACGACGACATGCCTGGAACTCTCAAGCGCATCCTGCACATGATCCGTGATCGATACATCGTCGAGTTTCCTCGACCGCGAAGTGTCACGACCGGCGTCCATGACATTCTCGTCTCGATCGCCAAGAGCAACGCCATCATACGTCCCGGTGGGATCAGCTTTCCCCTGCCGGACGCTTCCATCGTCACCAATCCAGGTACACTCCCGTCCAATCCGAAGACGACACCCGAACTTGGCACGCGCCGTATCCTCCGGCCCAGCCCGCCGGAAGACGAGCCATAGGGTTCCGGGGCGGATCGTAGCGATGTGTCTCCCCTGCAGCGCATTTGCTGAGTTTGCGGGGGGCAGGATAGTCCCATCAAAATGGCGCCTTGGTAAGAACGATCGCTGAGGAAACTGGACCACAAGCAGTCCATCACAGTGGATTGGTGATGGCGTCGACGGAAAACCAACGCAGATTCCCCTCCGGGAATGACAGGCAAGCAGGCAGACACTTCTAACCTCGGGACCCACTTTGCTCTAGCCGACCTGCGGAATCGGCCAGAACGGTTCCTTCGTTGTGACGAAGGCGATCGGCACCTCGGGGACGATGGGCTTCAGCCACTCGACGCAGTACTTCATTCCTGCCTGCTCGGAGACGACGTGGTTGAGCACGATGAGCGCCTTGCCCAGGCCGGAGGAGACCTGGTCGGCGACATATTCGACCAGCTCCCACTCGCGGGTCTCGCCTACGATCAGCAGGTCGACGTCGGGGCGGGCGGCGGTCTGGATGAACGTGGGCATCAGGCTCGCGTAGCCCCAGCTGGCGGCGACGCGCTTGACAGGCAGCTTCGGGTCGCCGACGATGCGCATCGAACGGGCGTTGAGGCGATGGGCCATCTGCCGGACGAAGTCGCCGAGCGGGGTGGGAGGGAAGACGAACTCGCGCTGCTGCCCGGGGACGGTGTTCTTTTCCCAGCCGAGTTCGCGGGCCATGCCAAGCGCGATGCCGTCGGGAGCCATGCGGTGCCAGTGATCGTGGAAGCGAAAGATGACGAGGTTGTGGTCGGCGATGAAGCGGCTCTTGAACTGGAAGGTCGGGTCGTTGCGCAGGTCGTCCGTCGTGTCCTGGTGAGAGAAGAAGGTGGGCTCGTGGGT
>JAMFSC010000210.1 GCA_026225095.1 bacterium | reverse complement strand
GGTTTATGGTGCTGGAGAGTTCGGCGGGGCCACTCCGAAGCACTACGGCGATGGCATAACTAGCCCATCCAATCCGACTTTCGGCTCCCCCACCTTTGCTGGGGCGGCCCGGCAATTTCAGATTTCAGTCAAGGTGAAGTATTGACTCCGCCCACAACTACGAATATCTCCCAAGATCAACACCCTGCGTTGCATGAAGAACCGCCCCTCATGCAAGCTACGAATCTCCACGTCGTCAATGAGGCGAGCGCTTCCGCTGAGATCAAGCGCCTGTACCAGCAGTTTCGCGAAGACTTTGGCCGCCCTCAGGTGCCGGGCATTCTGCAGTGCTTTGCCACGCATCCGTCGTTGCTCGCCCACATGATGGGTCTGGCCAAATCGATGCTCTTTGTAGATGGCGCTCTCGGCCGTCAGCACAAGGAGATGATCTCGACCTTCGTCTCCGCAACCAATAGGTGCAGCTACTGTACAGACAGCCACGCTCACTCCTTCCGCACGCAAGGCGGCTCCGCTCCCGCTCTGGACGCGGTGCTTGCCTGCGATCCCGAGTCCCGCTCAATCGCAGCGCAGGAGCGCACGCTGCTTCGCTTTGTGAAAAAGATCACAGAGGATTCGCAATCCATCGCTCCCTCGGATATCGAGACGATGCGAGCCGCTCGTTGGACGGATCTGCAGATTGCCGAAGCGATTCATGTGACCGCACTGTTTGCGACGTTCAACCGGGTTGTAAACGCTTTCGGCCTGCCTTCCCAGGAGTTGCTGAAGCAATTCGAGCGACCACAGCAGGAGGCAGACGGTGCTTCCCATGCCTGAAGCAGGCCTTGCAATGGCCAACGATGAAAGTACGTTCCGCTATCCCGGATGCGGTTGTTCTTGACAACTCAACAATCGAGCGGTGTGTGTGCAACCGCTCGCCAACCATGCCGTTCTTTACCTCCCGGAGTCCATCCAGATGCGTCACAATACTTTCCTGATCCTCTTCCTTTGCCTGTCTGCTTTCGTGTCTATCGCTCCTGCTCAGGTACCGACCGGCATCATCAGCGGCACGGTTCGTGATTCTAATGGCCTTGTGATTCAGGGCGTTGTGATACGCGTCACAAGCCAGGCCCAGGGAAGCCTCCGCACCGGCATTACAAACTCCGAGGGCTCTTACTCGCTACCGAACCTTGCGCCCGATTTATACACGATCGACATCAACGCCCCTGGCCTTTCCAGCAAGCACTATGCGGATGTGAAAGTAGAAGCCGGGAAGGCGCTTACCCTCGACGCTACTCTCGTCGTCGCAGGACAAGATAGTGTCATCAACGTGTCGACTGCGGCGGCCGCGGTCGATCTGGAACAATCCATGGTCCAGGGACAGATCGGTGCAGAGACAATCCAGAGCATCCCGCTGAACGGGCGCAACTTTCTCGAACTGGCCTACCTCATCCCCGGCAATCGGCCCGCGCCCATCTTCGATCCAACGAAGACCAACACACTTGAGATCAGTTCTACCGGTAGCTTTGGGCGTGGCGGCAATATCACCATCGATGGCGGCGACAACAACGACGAAATCGTCGGCGGCACACTCAGCAATCTGCCCGAGGATTCCGTCTCAGAGTTCCAGATCGCCACGGCACGTTTCACAGCCCAGGTCGGCAGGTCCGGCAACAGCATCGTCAACGTCGTTACGCGAAGCGGAGGCAATAACCTGCACGGGTCTCTATTCTTCTTCGAGCGGAACCGCCATCTGCAGGGCCTGCCCGCCACCTTCGATCGAACGCAACCCGTGCCGCGTTTCGATCGCGAGCAGTTCGGCGGATCGGTTGGCGGCCCTATCCTACTCGACAAGGCTTTCTTCTTCACCTCGATTGAAGATCGCAACCAGAATGCCGCGCTACAAACCGGAACACGCTACTTCACCACGGACACCATTCGCAACACGTCTGCCGGAGCGCCTTTGCGCGACGTTCTCCTCTCCAATCGGTTTGACTACCATGCAAACGAGAAGAACCTGTTCAGCCTCCGCTACAGCTTCAATCGCTCAACCGAGACTGCCATCGCCAGCGCCTCCGCATCCACTCCACAAAGCACCGCAGCCGAGCGGCAGAACTCGTTGAACCGCTTCCACTCCGTGGTGGGTTCATGGACTACAGTCCTTGGCACAAATAAGACAAATGAATTCGCTGTCCACTTCGACAACTTCTACAACAGCGTCCCCACCTTCCCGCAAAACGAGTCCCTGACCAACCCCCAACTGAACTTAACAAATGAGCTCATCTTCCCCGATCTCGCAGACGGCGCGAACTTCAACATCCCGCAATCGACTCACCTTAATCGGGAACAGCTCCGCGATAATTTCACGATCTCGCTTGGCAAACACATCCTGCATACCGGCATAGAGTTTCAGCACTACCGCAACAGTGGCAAGATCAACGTCTTTGGCACCGGGACCGTCATTCTGACGTCAGACTTCGGCTTTGCTGATCTCAACGGAGACGGCGTCGTCAACGATCTCGACATCCCGCTCGCCGTCGGCATCCACAGCTCCGCACCGATCACACCGGTTCAGTTGCCGCATGTGCTGAACAACTACACCGCCGGTTATGTGCAGGACGACTGGCGTGTGACCCCACGTCTTACGTTGAACCTTGGTCTTCGCTATGAATACGATTCCAATGCGACCGGCCAAAGCCGCGATCATCTACCATGCCAAACCTTGACGACGATCACCGCAACGCCCTGTACCTGGATGGCCAACGTAATTCCGCTGATCAAGAATCCCGACACGAAAGACTTCGGCCCGCGTGTCGGCTTCGTCTTCGATCCATTCGGAAGCGGCAAGACCGCTCTTCGCGGCGGCTATGGGATCTACTACGATCGCATCATCGTCGAGGCAGGCGCAAAGGAGATCATCCAGAACGACCGCGCCTTGACAGTCACGCAGTACGCTGGCTCAAGCTGCACGAACCTTAACATTCCTGCTCCAGCTAGCTTGGATCTTTGCTTCGCACCGGGGTCATCATTCGCCCCAGGCAGCCCTACCATCAATAACGCCTTCAGCGGCCCGCACCAGACCGGCGGAGTCGGTATCGTAGCCCTCGGTCCCAACTCACATCACCCCCGCTTCCAGCAGTTCTCGCTGGGAGTTCAACAACAGATTGGTAGCAATTGGATCCTGACCGTCGACGGGGTCCACGTCTTCGGCGAGCGCCAGCTCATCGGCAGCCTGCTCCGCAACACATCCTCCACATCGCCATACATCGCCTGCTCCGGCAGCAACAAGCCATGCATCATCACAGATCCGGCAACCGGCATCTCAGATAGCGTCACCATCCTCGACTCATCCGCAAAGAGTTGGTACGACGGCCTGCTAGCCAGCGTCGGTCGTAAGTCAGACGTCGGTCGCCGTTATGGATACGAGTACCACGTCAGCTACACCCTCTCGAAGACCTTCGACTATTCCAATGACGATCAACTGGAGAATGGCAATCAGGACGAGCAGGTAAACCTGGTGGAAGGCACCGCTGGACTTCGTCGCGAGAAGGGCTACTCCCTCACCGACGAGCGCCACCGTCTGACGTTTTACGGCGAAGCCAAGCTGCCCTACGGCTTCTCCGTTGCGCCCATCTACACCTTCGGCTCTGGCGTTGCGGCAGACACCTTCATCCCCGGAACCGCCAGCAGTACGACAGGTGCCAGCGGATCGCGGCTGCCCTTGCTGCCCCGCAACGCTCTGGGCCGCGAGATCAAAAACAGCGATCAACTCAACGCGGTCATCGACCGCTGGAACGCACTGCCGGCATGCCCTGCTACGACCCCCTGCAATGCCGGCGGTCAACTCGCCCACGTTCCGGGCGGAATCAACTTCTTCAGTCCGTTCAGCTCGGTCGATCTTCGCCTTCGAAAAACATTCAACCTGCGTGATCACGCGACGCTCAGCTTAATCGGCGAAGGATTCAACCTACTTAATGAGGTGAACGTTCGCGGTACCTCAAACGCAAATTTCGCAGGCCGGGACATCTCCATCGGAGCTGCATCCACCGCGCCAGTCCAAACCAATTTTTACAACGCCGTAAGCACTGCGGGTGGCTTCTTCGGATCCGGTGGCCCTCGTGCATTCCAATTGGCAGCGCGCCTTGAATTCTAAGACTTTCGCGCTTTGAGGCACTCCTGGATACGTACACAGTCACTGAAATGGAGCAATCGAGAGTGGATTACTGAAAGAAGACAGATCAGAATGGATACCCACTTGCGGCCTACGAGACCACGACATTTGACTGGTAACCGGAGACTGCATCTATTGGCTTGACGACAAGTTCGAGGTTCAGAACTACTGAGACATGACGTGGCTGCATGTACATCCGAACTCCATTGCGTCGGACAAGAAGACACGTTCTATATCGGCATGCACGTGTTCGTAGCCATGCTGACTCCCACTTGGACCGCCTATGGGCAAGAATCATTGATTGGAGATGACTGTCATCTCCAAGGAAATGACTTCCCCAACCAGGACTAAGAGTTGATATTTCTTCACAGCTGGGTCACGAGTAAGGGCGTTGGCAGGGCGTCCGACCCTCGGTCTCGCGGTGGCTTGCACAGTGTTACGGGTCGACGGAATCGCTGGTCTCTTAACGTCGGGATACGCTAGTCCCTTTGCGGGAAGACAAGCTTTACGCCTAACTCGCATCGCTGGACTTTCGCCTGAGCGGGCCGTGAGCCGGGGAGTTCGGTCTCCAGGAACGCTGTGGCCACCTGCAGTTGAACCTTACCTGAGGAAGCTTAAATTCAACCAAAAGGTTGAGTGACAACGCGACTTCGGGCCTTGTATACCTTTCATCATGAAATCTACCCTGATAATTCTGTGGTCCAAGCTTATGGCGATCAGGTCCCGTTGCCCCATCGCGAAGTACTACGGCGTATCCGCCAAGGGCCTATAACCGTAGATGGGCTGTAAAATCTCGACCAACCCCGTTCAGCACCTCACCGAAAGCACCGGGTGTGACCGGCGTCAATGCTGCCATCGCAAACGCTGTCTTTCATGCCACTGAAGTTCGCATCCACAAGCTGCGAATTAGAGTCGGTGATATTTCCCGAAGGTGGATTCCAACTCGCCCACAGTTTGAGATGAGTTTCTCAAATGCACTTTTGCTGCGTTGCCGACTCTAACACCGCCACAAGTGCATTGCTCAGATCGGATGAATGCTCCTCGAACCGTCTTCTTCCCGGACATAAGCCAACATTATCAGACGTAACTCTCATCTATCCAACATGATGAAAGCTAACGGCCGGTCCGAGCGAGCTCCCTCAGGAGGCGCGCACGAGCCCGAGGGCCTCCGCTGCGCCTCATCCCTGATCCACCTTTGAAGCTTGAAGCTCTCCAACCAACCCTAGCTTCCCACCCAAATCTGGTCCGCTGGGCTTCGCTCCGGCTTCGTGCCTCTCTGCCCTCTGTGAGCCCACATCGTTGGCCGCACCTTCGTCCTGACGAGACCATCTAACCTCGGAGGAGACACGTACACATGTCGAAGGCAGTTCTGTTTCACAAGACGGGCGGTCCGGAAGAACTCCGGCTGGAAGAGATTGCGGTACGCGAACCGGCACAGGGCGAAGTCAAGCTTCGGGTGCAGGCCATGGGCCTGAATCGAGCCGAGCTGATGTATCTCGGCGGCTACTACCTCGAGACGGCAAGAGTGCCTTCCCGGATCGGTTACGAGGTGGCGGGCGTGGTCATAGCGGTCGGACCAGGTGTGGATGATTCCATAATTGGTCAGCACTTCGCCATAGTCCCCGGCTTCTCGATGAATACCTATGGCTGCCTGGGTGAGGAAGCAGTTGTTCCCGTCAGCCGGCTTGCCAAGTACCCGGAAAAGCTTTCCGCAGCGGAAGGCGCATCGATCTGGATGCAGTACCTGACCGCGTACGGGGTGATCGTGTGGCACGGCAAGGTGGCCAAGGGGGACTTCGCTCTGATCACCGCGGCTTCCAGCAGCGTGGGTATCGCTGCCATCCAGATGGTCAAAGCTGAAGGAGGCACCGCGATTGCCACGACGCGGCACAGCGACAAGCGGGATGCTTTGCTGGCTCTTGGCGCGGATCATGTGATCGTGACCGAAGAAGAAGACCTGAAAGCTCGCATGGAAAAGATCACTGGCGGCAAAGGCGCAAGAATTGTCTTCGACCCTGTTGCCGGTCCGTTCGTGGACAGCCTCGCGGAGGTCACGGCCCACGGCGGCACGATCTTCGAGTATGGTGCGCTCTCGTTGCAACCGACACCGTTTCCGCTGATGCTTGCGTTGGGCAAAGCGCTTCGTGTGCAAGGCTATACGCTCCATGAGATCACGGCATTACCCGAGGTGCTTGAGCAGGCGTGCAACTATGTGCGCGAGCGCCTGGAAGATGGCCGGTTCAAGACGATCATCGCCAGAACCTTCCCGTTCGAGCAGTTCCAGCAAGCCTACACATACCTCGCCTCCAACCAGCAGATTGGCAAGGTGGCCATCACGATTCCCTAATTGCGTAACGCGCCGCGCGCAGTTGCAAGGTACATCGTTGGCAACCGCGCGGCATCAACGCCTTGGCATGACCAACAGGATCGCTCTTGCAGATACTCGTTGAGAGATCGGTCGAAGAGGGACAGATTGAGTTCTGGCGGCGTCTGGCTCAAGCCATGGAAAGATAAAAAGAGGGCCTTGCTTTGAAGGAATTATCGCGTATCGAAGCCATCGCGTCCAAGCTTCACCTCCCCGAGTCGATGTATGAGCGCCGGAGCTCTGTCACGGCCAAGCTGAGTCTGAATCTCTTGGATGGTTTGCCAGGAAGAGCAAGCGAGTACCATCCGATAGATCGCTCTAAGCTAGGCGGCGAGAGAACTTCATCTTCAAGAGCCGTTGGTTTACAGCAGCCGGAGAGAAAACTTCCGCATTGAACCGACGCCCAGCCCATGCGCGCATGTGTTCAAAATCATCGTGCTTCGGGTCGAGCAGAATCTCAAGCAGACCGGCATAGCCACGCGCTCCGCCACAGTCTTCTGGCGGGCAGCTGCGAGCTCCTCCCATAAGGCGTGGATACGTTACACCGGGCTCTTCCGGCTGCGCCGCTTCCAAACGAATGTCGTGTTGCCAAAAGTCTCCAAAGTCGTAAAGATAAAGAATGCTCGCGCCAGGCACGGGTAAGACCCGCTCGAGACGGACGCCTGTTTCGGCAACAACCTCGCCAACTTCGTCATAGTGGGGATCAGGCGTTCCGTACCGTTGCCCATCGACAATGAACTCGTGCAGATGAGAATCCTCCCACCCCATGGCAATCTGCAGAATGCGATGGAACTGCTTGAGCGTGGTGCGGCTGGAGAGCTCAAGAAGGCGCCAGATGGGTGGGCTGATCTCCTGAAGCGATACATGCACCCGATAGACGTTCATTGTCCGCGTCGCCTCACCCTTCTCTTTCGAGTTGAGGGCCTAGTGCCAGTAGATCCTTCGGAGATCCAGCCCGTTCCTCGGCCTCTGCCGCATCTCCAAAGACCTCTTCCTGAATGATCCGCTGCGTGGCTCGATTCAGATATTCCTCCAGGGCATGCGCGATCTCCAGATACTCGGGCCATAAAGTGACATTGATAAACGTCCGAGGAGCGCGCAGTACGACCGTCGAATGTCGCTGTCGCGGATACCTGAAAGGCTTCAATCCGTAGCGGCGGCAGAGGGCCAGAAATAGCTGCCGGCTCCAGCGGTCTGGTAGCCGAAAGGCCATCTCGACCACCTGCTCGCTCTTCTCCGCGGCGCTCAGGGCGGCACGAACACGGTTGAGCGCTGCGTTTGCGGCGTCGCGCTCCCCTACGCTGGTTGCCCCCTCGAAGAGCGCCGCGATCTTCCGTAGCTTCTCGCGCAGCTCTTGTTCCGTCGTCAATTCTCCTTCTCGCCTCCCGAGAGTGATTCGCAGGACAGCCTGCGTCAGATCGAGTGTACCCTCACGTCGGCACTCCTCAAATTCCGCTTGCTGGCATGCAATCGAGTCATTCACGGCGTGAGCAAGTGCCTGCCTGCCCGCAGATTGCGTTCCGTGGGTTCGATCGAGGGCCTTACCCTACCCGCTTGCTCTCGGT
>JAMFSC010000209.1 GCA_026225095.1 bacterium | reverse complement strand
CCTTAGAGCCGTTCTCCTGAAGGTGTGGTTCGCCTCCTTATTTTCCAGGCATTTGGTCAGACCACATGGGGTTCAACTTCTAATAAAGTGGTATGAAATCGCCTTTTTTGCGAGTCTCCTGCATTCACGGTGTTCTAAAAGGGTTAGTGGGCAATGATCGAAATTTCCCAATGTTTCACCAGAAGCTTTTTGTGCGCAGAATGTGGGCCGTTGCATGGAAAAACCGGACAGCGGGCGTTGATTCCGAAAGTGGTCTGATGGTGTGCGTTTATCGCGCGACTGAAGTCCGTCGGGGAACCCCCCAGCCGGTTCGCAGTCCGCCACGCGGAGCCGGGGCCGGGGCTCTTATAGCGGATTCGCTGAAGGTGTCGGGTTCTGGGTCGGGTACCGTGGCGCTCCGGCCCACCTTAGCGACGAAGAGACGTGTCGCGAAGGCGGGGCACCCAACTTTATACCAACAGGCAATCCGCTCTAGTCTACCGCTTCCCTCCCGGATCATACTGAAAGCACTTTTCGAGTGGCACACCCAGCACGATGGCTACCTTGAACGCGGTCTCGAGCGATGGCGAATACTTGTCCTGCTCGATTGCGATGACGGTCTGACGGGTCACGCCTACGCGGTCGGCCAGGTCCTGCTGGGTCATATCGCGGAGCGCCCGGAGTTCGCGGATCTGGTTGCGGATGGCGGGCATCAGAGGGATCTCCGGTAGGCCACAAGCTGCGCGGCGGTCTTGGCGATATCCGAGATGACCAGCATGCCGAAGAAGACACTCAGGAAGTGCAGGCCCATCACTCGGCCATCCATGTGAAGCTTGCCGACGGCGGCGTGGAGCCACAACATGCCCAGCCCAAGCACCATCAGGGACGTGATCGTAAAGTAACCGGTGCGATAGCCACGCAGTTCGATCAGGCGATCCCGCTCGTCGGTGAGACGATTGCGCGTGAACGCGGCGATCGACGATTGCAGAATGATCTGGAGCACGATGATCGCGACGATCATGCCTGCGACCTTGTTGATGGAGTTCTGCTGATGCAGGAAGAAGTAAGGGCCGTAGACCACAAGCTCCACCACAAGCGAGGCGTAGAGAGACTTCTCCCGGTAGGAAAGATTGGCCGTCATTTCGATGCCTCCGATGTCAAAAATATCTGACATCGGAAGCGTAGAGGAAGCTCTCCTCTATGTCAAAGATTTCTTACATTGGTGGAGTTACAACCGCGTCTCCCCGACTGCCGCTGCCAGGATTGACGAGGTGTTGAACCTCGATGGAATCCTCGCGTTGTGTTCCACGACCTACCAGATCATTGACGCCATCACGCCGACGGCTACATCCATCGCTGAAACATTGTAGGTTCCATTGGCGATACTCTCCCGCAGCGCCGCCACCTTCTCGATCCTGACATCCGGACCGCCGACCGCCTGCGACATCAACGTCCCCGCACCGCTCAGGTCCGCGGAGTCGGTCGCCGGAGATGCTTTCGCATCGGGTAGACTGCCCGCGTACGACGCGTGTCCGCTGCTGAGCGAATCATTGACCGGGTTCACATTCCGGATCGGTATCGTGGCCTCGCTCCCGTAGGCGGCAGTACCGGACAGAGAGCGTAATCCAAAGGACGGTGTCATGAGAGTTCCTCCTGTCAGCTTTATCGGCGCGACATTAGGAAGCATTAATCAAATAAGCAAAACTTAAGGGTTTTCTTTGAAGACGTTCCGGGAGCCTCGAACGAGCATGCTCTCTTTTTCGGGGAAGAATCTAACCTAAGAGAATCAATGGGATAGATCGGGCTGTTGTTTCCCAGCTTCCTGGGGAGATGTCAGGCGTAGCGGAAGAGCGCCTTGAAGCCGTAGTCCATGTGCTGCTGGATGTGGCAGTGGAAGAGCGCAAGTCCTGGCTGGTCGGCGGTGAAGTCGACGCTGGCTCTGCCGTAGTAGGGTACGACCACGGTGTCCTTGATGAGGCCGGAGGTTGGGGTGCCGTTGATCTCGGTCAGTTCGAGCTGGTGCCGATGCAGGTGCATCGGGTGCGCGTCGTCTGTGCGGTTGCGGAAGATGAGGCGGTAACGCAGGCCCTGCTGCAGCACAAACTCGCGGTCATGCGGGTAGGGTTTGCCGTTAATCAGGAAGGTGTTGAACTTGCCTGAACCGCTCGGGACCTTCTCGAAGACCATATCGAAGGTGTGGTCGGGAGCCTTCGCTGGCTGGGAGCCCTTCGCCGCTCCGAAGATGGTGTAGTCCCACCGCAGGGTGGATGGCCTGATCCACTGTGGTTGCCGATGCTGGTTGGCATATTCGACCACGATCCCGAGCCCGTTTCCGCGGATTGCATCTTCTGTAGCTCCCAGGATCCAGACTCCGGGATGATTCATTTCAACCACCGCGTCGATGCGTTCTCCAGCGCCAAGGAATAGTGTTTCAACAAGTTGTGGCGTCGGAACCGGATTTCCATCGAGTGCGATGACTCGAAATTTGTGGCCTGGAAGTGCGAGGCGGCGATTTTCGATCGCGCTCGCATTCAACAGGCGAAACAACACGTGCTGACCTTGCCTGACGCGAATCGGTTCTCCCGAACCGAGCGACTTGTCGTTGATGGAATAGGTGTTGGAGTTCACTTCAAGCCCGTTGGGATCGGTGTTCATCGTCGTTGGCTTCTCAAGTTGGGGGTCGTTTTGACCCTCTTCGTCCGTATCCTCCATGTTGCTGGTGAAGAACGGCTCCCAGTCGCGGAGGGCGAGGAAGATCTCCTGATCGTAGTGTCCGGGATCGTTGCCGGAATCGACCATCAGGAAGCCGAACTGACCGGTAAACGACCCCTTGTGGAGGTCCGACATGGCCATGGCGTGCGAGTGATACCAGCGGGATCCGGCAGGTCGCGGCGTGAACTGGTAGCGTTTTCGCCCCTGTGGAGGAACCGTCGGAGTCGCTTCCTCCTCGACGCCGTCGACTTCGGCGGGAATCAGAAGGCCGTGCCAATGCACGAACTCCGGGGTGTCGGTCTGGTTGACGACGTCGATGGTGACGGCTTTTCCTTCGCTCATGCGGAGGATCGGACCGGGCGATGTGCCGTTGTAGCCGATCGTGCTGAGGATCCTCTCGGGCGATAGCTCGACTGTGACCGGAGCGATCCGCAGCGTGATGTCCGCATTGCCCACGGGTGTAGCCGGGTGCATTGGCATCTGCGCCGGAAGCAGCTTTGCGGTCGCGGCCTGCGCGAGGGTGAGGCCTCCGAATCTGAGGAATTCGCGCCGCTGCAAGGGCCTGGTCTCCTGTCGCTTGGACGCAGCGGTGCGACCTGCGTTGGGAAGATGGTCTCATGGGCTTGGCGAAGGTGACAAGAACACGCGAAAGCTGGATAAGACGCAACATCTTCGGGGTGTGATCCGTCTATCGATCACGGATTCTGGTATTCTCGCGCCATCGGAGGTACGCCGATGAAGGTTGTGCAGGGGATGATCGTCGCAGTCGTTGCGGTGGCTTGCTGCACGGGGCTGTTCGCGTACCAACGCACGGCGGACTGGGGATATCAGCCGGAGCAGAGCAACGTCAAGGCGGAGTTCGCGTGGTCGCGTCTGAGTTACACGTCTAATGCAGGCAATCGTGGGTATGGCTATGGGTACGGCCGCTGGGCGAGTTGGCAGAGGGACTACCCCAAGGCCGATCGTCAGTTCCTGATCGCCTTGAATCGGCTGACGCGGGTGCAGGGAAGACCGACCGAGCAGATCGTCAACCTGGATTCGGATGAGATCTTCAACTACCCGTGGGTGTATGCGGTGCAGGTACAGACGTGGTCCTTTACCGACGAGGAGGCCAGGCGTCTGCGGGAGTATCTGCTGAAGGGCGGCTTCCTGATGGTCGACGACTTCCACGGCACGGCAGACTGGGAGAATTTCATGAACGGGATGCGGCAGGTTTTTCCGGATCGGCCTGTCGAAGATCTCGAAAACAAGGACGAGATCTTTCATGTGTTGTATGACATGGACGATCGATTCCAGGTGCCTGGTGAGCAGTACATCCGGACCGGTCGAACGTATGAGAAGGATGGGTATGTCGCCAAATGGCGCGCGATCCGCGACGATCATGGCCGCATCGTGGTGGCGATCTGCCATAACATGCACCTTGGCGATGCATGGGAGTGGGCGGACGATCCTGAGTATCCGGAGCAGTTTGCTTCGATGGCTTTTCGGGTTGGGTTGAACTACGTGGTGTACGGCATGACTCACTGATCTTCTGAGAGGCATCTTTGGAGGTTCGTCGCGAAGGAGCTTTGCAACGAAGTCCCAACCCGGTTTGAGAGCAGGCCCCGACGGCATGTTTGAATTTCTCTTCAAGTATCCAACGCCGGTGTTTACGAAGGGGAAGCTTGTATTGCTCGGCGCGTGGCCGGGCTGGGTGCTTCTGCTTCTGATCGTAACCGCGATGGTGGGATTGGGAGTGTTGATCTGGCGGGCGATGCCGGCGGCGTCACCCAGGCTGCGGAGTTGGCGGGCGCTGGCGGTGTGGTCGTTGCAGGCGCTGCTGGTGACTCTGATTTTGATTCTTTTATGGCAGCCGGCGATGACGGTTGCTGAGTTGAAGTCGCAACAGAACATCATTGCAGTGCTGGTCGATGACTCGCGCAGCATGGCGATCGCCGACAGTGGGACGGACAAGAGGCAGACACGGGAGGCCGAAGCAGTGAAGGCGCTTGAAGGGCGTGCAGGCGAAGCGAACAGAGGCATTCTCGCCGGACTCGAGCGGCGCTTTCAGACGCGTGTCTATCGCATGGACCGAGGAGTCGCGCGCATTCCGAGGGCTCAGGATCTACAGCCGACGGCTGCGGCAACGCACCTCAATGATGCATTGAAACAAGTAGTTCAAGAGACTGCAGACCTTCCGGTGGGGGCGATCGTCCTGTTGAGCGACGGCGCGGAGAATACCGGCGGCATTGAGGTGGATACGTTGAATGCACTGCGCAATCGCCGGCTGCCTGTGCACACCATCGGCTTCGGCAAGGAACAGGCGAGTCATGATGTGGAGATGGACGGCGCGACGGTCGGGGCCAAGGCGATGGCGAACTCCAGGATGAAGGCGAGTGTGAGCTTTCATCAACGAGGGTACTCGGGGGGCAGGACCGCCTTGACGGTGAGGGATGGCGACAAGCTACTGGCATCGCGCGACGTGGCTCTTGGCCCGGATGGAGTGATGCAGACGGAGACGATCTTCTTCAATGCCGGGGCCGCCGGAGTGAAGACGATTCGGTTTTCGCTCAATCCGTTGCCTCGTGAGGAGAGCATCGTCAACAATGAGACTTCGCGGATCGTCAACGTGACGGACGACCGGCGGCGGATCCTATACGTTGAGGGGGAGCCGCGATGGGAGTACAAGTTCATCAGGCGGGCGGCGGATGACGACAAGGGGCTTCAGATTGTCTCGATGCTTCGGACCACGGAGAACAAGATCTATCGGCAGGGAATTGGCGATCCCAAAGAACTGCAGGATGGCTTCCCGGTCAAGGCGGAGGACCTCTTTCAGTATGACGGAATCATTCTGGGCTCGGTGGAAGCAGGGTACTTTACCCCGAAGCAGCAGGAGTTGCTGCGCGAGTTCGTCGATCGCCGAGGTGGCGGACTTCTCTTCCTGGGTGGCCGCTTTGCGTTGGCGGACGGGGGCTGGGCCGCTTCAAGCCTGGCAGATCTGATTCCGAGCTTCCTTCCAAACGGCAGGGGCTCCTTTCATCGCGATCCGGCTACAGCGCAACTGACGCCGGCCGGGATGGAGAGCGTGGTGACCCGACTCGTCGACGATCCCGCGAAGAACGCTGATCGTTGGAAGAAGCTGCCTTACATGATGGACTATCAGGACGCGGGTACTCCGAAGCCTGGAGCGACGGTCCTGGCGGAGTTGAATGCGGGGCGCAGCCGATTGCCTCTGTTGGTGACGGAGAGCTATGGCAGGGGGCGCACCGCTGTGATGGCTACCTCGGGGACCTGGCGCTGGCAGATGAGCAGCGCCCTTGGGGATCCTTCGCATGATCTCTTCTGGCAGCAGATGTTGCGATGGCTGGGGGGCGAGTCCCCGGGACATGTCGTGGCGTCGGCGTCGTCGGAGCGCCTGCTGGATGATGATCGCCTCCATCTCACAGCCACTGTAAGAGACAGGCAGTTTGAGCTTGCTCCGGATGCGCAGGTGGTCGCGCACGTGATTGGGCCGCAAGGGGATTCGGCGATCGTGGACCTGACGCCGGTGGCAAACACCCCCGGGACGTTTGAGGCGAACTGGTCGGCAGAGAAGACGGGAGCCTATGTGGCCGACGTGTCGGCACATCGTGGCCAGGGAGCGGCTGGCGATGATCTGGGCCATGACCTGCTGGCGTTCGAGCGCACGGATGGGATTGCGGAAGGCTTTCATACAGACCAGAATCGCGAGTTGCTGCAGAAGTTGTCCTCCGAAACTGGTGGACGCTATTGGAGCTTCGACGATCTGGCTCGGCTCCCAGCGGATATCTCTTACTCCGAAGCTGGTATCTCGGTCAGGGATACGAAGGAGCTGTGGAACATGCCGATTGTGTTCCTCGTCATGCTCGGGCTTCTGTCGGGTCAGTGGCTGTTGCGGAGAACGTGGGGCGTGATATGAGGCGGTTCAGCGATCTTCTAGCGCTCATCGGACTTCTGCTTGCTTCACCTTGTCTCTATGCGAGCGTCTTCTATGTCACGGTCGCTGGTCTCGGGGGCGAGCCTGACTATGAGCAGCGGTTTGCAGCGACGGCCAACGATCTGGACAGGGTATTTCGATCGTCGACGGGAGATCACGTCTACACGTTGACCGGAAAGGAAGCAACCCGGGCCCTGCTGACCGATGTTCTGGGGACGGTTGCACGCGAGGCTAAACCGGAGGATGAATTTATCCTGACCCTGATCGGGCATGGGTCGTTTGATGGACAGGACTACAAGTTCAACCTGTTCGGGCCGGATATCTCGGCGGCTGAGCTGGCGAGCCTATGCGATCGCATCGCGGCGAAACGGCAGTTGATCGTCAATACAACGAGCGCTAGTGGAGGCTCGGTGATCGCATTGGAGAGACCAGGGCGTGGCGTCATTGCAGCGACCAAGGCGGGTACCGAAAAGAACGCCACCGTCTTTGCGCGTTATTGGGCGGAGGCCTTGCAGGATCCGACGACAGACCTCGACAAGAGCGAGTCGATCAGTGCGATGGAAGCCCTGAAGTATGCCGATCGCAAGACAGCCTCGTTCTATGAGACGCAGAAGCGTCTCGCTACCGAGCATGCGGTCTTCGAAGACGCGGGACGTGGAGAGCCGGTAAAACCAGGGGCGCGACAGGGCGGTGAGGGCGCGCTCCTGGCAAACATCACAATCGTACGTCTGGGGGCCAGCCAAGCCGCGATGAAGGATCCAGCCAAGCAGGGTCTGCTTGCAAAGAAGGAGGAGTTGCAGCAAAGGATCGATGGACTGAAATACCAGAAGGCTGCCATGGAGCCGAGAGATTACAAGAAGCAGCTAACGGACGCGCTCTTGCAACTCGCGACGGTGCAGGAGGAGTTGGAAAAGTGACCTCTCTCCTGCGACGGACGCTTCTGCTACTGGCCGTGGCTGGCTCAGTGGACCTGGGGCTGTGTTTGGCTCAGGTGCCGGCAGCACCGGAGGTTTGCCAGAATCTGCGCAGGCATGGCCAACAGGAGGAGTCGGCCAGCTGCTTCGAAAAGCTTAGCCGGAGGCAGGATGCCTATCTTCGTGCTGAGGGATTCTGGGGCCTCAAGCAGTACGATCAGGCGAATGAGTCTTTTCGACTGGCCGTGGCGCAGATCGGAAGCAAACCCGTCGAGCGGGTTCGGTGGGGACTGCTTCTGCACGAGCGGTTCAACAACTCAGAGGCGGTCGATCTCTTTCAGGAGGCCCTGAAGCAGGATCCGACGAACGCGCAGGCCTATCTTGGGCTGGCCCTGGTCAGCGCGCAAGGCTTCGACAGCAGGGCAGAGGAGTACGCGCAAAGGGCGCTCGCTCTGGATCCGAAGCTGGTCGAAGTCCACGAACTTCTGGCGAATCTGGCTCTCGAGAATGCCAGGCCCGAGGATGCGGTCGTGGAGGCCGACAAGGCGCTTGCTCTTTCGAACGACGCAACGAATGCGATGGCCGTAAGGGCCGGGGTGGATGTGCTGGCGGATCGAACATCCAGTGCAGAACAATGGTTTCAGCGGATTCGCGCGGTGAATCCGCATGATGGCCAAGGGTATGCGCTGGTCGCATCCTACCTAGTGTTGAATCGTCGCTATGAAGAAGGGGTGGCCTACTACCGGAAGGCCATTGAGGCAGATGGACAACTCTCGGCCGCACGTTCGCAATTGGGGATTAACCTGATGCGTCTTGGTCAGGAAGAGGAACCGCTGCGGCTGCTTGAGGAGAGCTACAACAACGGTCAGCGTGACCCCGCAACGGTCAACAGCCTTCGCCTCCTGGATAGCTACAAGAACTTTGTTACCTATCGCGATACGACCACGGTCCTGCGGCTCAGAAAGAATGAAGCGGATCTGCTGCGGCCATACTTCGATGCCGAGTTGCACAAGGCCATGGCAGCGTATGAGAAGAAGTACCAGATGCATCTCGCGGATCCGGTGCAGCTAGAGGTATATCCCGACCACGAAGACTTTGCCGTGCGAACCATGGGAATGCCGGGATTGGGAGCGCTGGGTGTGACCTTCAACAATGTGGTGGCGATGGATAGCCCATCAGGCCGCAAGCCCGGAGACTTCAATTGGGGAAGCACGCTGTGGCATGAGCTCAGCCACGTGTACATTCTGGCCGCGACCCACGATCGTGTGCCACGATGGTTCACCGAAGGCCTGGCTGTACACGAGGAGGGGCAGGTGACATCAGAGTGGGGCGATCGTCTGACCCCCGAGATCCTGATCGCGATACGCGACAAGAAACTGCTTCCTGTAGCGAAGATGGATCAAGGGTTCATCTTCCCGGAGTATCCCTCGCAGGTTATTGTGTCCTACTTCGAAGCGGGCAGTATCTGCGACTTTATCCAGCAACGCTGGGGTGGGGACAAGCTGCTGGATATGGTTCACTCCTTTGCGTCGCTGAAGACAACTCCGCAGGTGATCCAGGCAGATCTTCGGATGTCGCCGCCGGAGTTTGACAAGATTTACGGAGCCTGGCTCGAGCAGCGCTTCGGCGCTCAGGCAGGCAACTTCGATCGTTGGCATAAGGAGCTGAAAGACCTTGCCGCTCTCGCAAAACAGAACCAGAACGACGCGGTGATCAAGGCAGCGCCTGATGTGATTCGGCTTTACCCGGAGTATGTGGGTGACGCCAATGCCTACGAGTTTCTTGCTACGGCCAAGCTTGCGACGGGAGACAGTGCGGGGGCAGTCAAGATCCTGGCAGCGTACGAGAAGATCGGCGGTGAGAGCCCGAAGGTTCTGATGAAACTTGCGTCCCTCGAGGAGGAGTCGGGCCATTTGCAGGAGGCAGCGGAGACGCTGGAGCGCATCAACTATATCTACCCGGAAGAGGACGGCCTTCATCAGCGTCTCGGGAACCTTTGGATGTTACAGCGGAACTATGTGGGCGCAATCCGGGAGTACACGGCGGTGCTGGCACTCAATCCTCTGGACAAGGCTTCCGCCGAATTTAATCTGGCCCGGGCTTACTATGCCGCAGGACAGAGGGAAAAGGCCGAGGAGAGCGTCCTGCTGGCTCTTGAGACCGCTCCAGGATTTCGTCCCGCACAGAAGCTGTTGGTAGAGATCAAGTCAGACGAAAGCAAACGCAAAGACAAGAGCAAACCAGACTAAGTCAACCAGTGAGGACCTCCATTGATCGAGACGTTTACCCACCTGACTCCAGATGCCGCCCAATTGCAACAACGGATTGCACGATTTCACACAGTGCGCGACAGCATTCTCGCGCAGGTTCGGCAGGTCATCGTCGGTCAGGACGAAGTGCTCGATCAGATCCTCATCGCGCTCTTCGTCGGCGGTCATTGCCTCATCACCGGTATGCCGGGGACCGCGAAGACGCTCATGGTTCGCACGATCGCGGAGACGCTTGGTCTCACTTTCAAGAGGATCCAGTTCACGCCCGACCTGATGCCTTCTGATATCACAGGAACCGACATTATCGAAGAAGATGTAACGACAGGACATCGCAAGTGGACGTTTGTTGAGGGACCTCTGTTTGGAAATGTGGTGCTTGCAGACGAGATTAACCGAACCCCTCCCAAGACCCAGGCGGCGATGCTCGAGGCCATGCAGGAGAGATCGTGCACGGTTCGAGGACATGTGTACCAACTACCTTCACCGTTCTTTGTGCTGGCGACGCAGAACCCGATCGAACTAGAAGGAACCTACCCTCTGCCAGAGGCGCAGCTCGACCGCTTCCTTTTTAACGCCATACTGGACTATCTGAGTGCCTCGGATGAACTGAAGGTCATCGATCTGACGACTGCAACGAAGGCTGCGAGGATCGACGCTGTCACCAACGCCGAAGAACTGCTTGGCTTCCAGCAGCTTGTGCGCATGGTTCCCATTGGCGAATCGCACGCGCGCTATGTCATCAACCTGGTGCGGGCGACGCGGCACAAGAGCGAGAACGCACCGGACTTCGTCAGGAAATACGTCAACTACGGCGGCAGTATTCGTGCGGCGCAGTTCATCGTCCTGGCAGCGAAGGCCCGGGCACTCTCGCGTAAGCGCTATCACGTCACCTATGACGACATTACGTCGCTCGTCGCCCCGGTACTTCGGCATCGCATTTTGCTGAACTTTCATGCGGAATCAGAGCGGATCGACTCCGACGAGATCCTGCGCCGGTTGCTGGCACACATGCCTCCACCAAAGGAGACGTAATCGACGATGCAACGATTTCTCGATCCCGCCGTGCTTGCTGGTATCTCCGGGCTGGACCTGATTGCGAAGACCGTTGTGGACGGCTTCGTCGCGGGGCTGCACCGGTCGCCCGACTTCGGGTTCAGCCAGGAGTTCGCGGAGTATCGCGCCTATACGACAGGGGATGACCTGCGGCATGTCGATTGGAACCTTTTTGCGCGTACGGACCGATGCTATTTGAAGCGATATCGCGGTGAGACCAACGGCCAGCTTACGATTCTCCTGGATGCTAGCAACTCCATGAAGTTCGGCTCGCATGCGGTGTCGAAGATGGACTATGCGCGATATATCGCCGCATCGTTGTTCTATCTGGCGATCCACAATCAGCGCGATCCGGCGGGTCTTCTGGTCTTCGATGATGAGGTTCGGAATTATATTCGCCCGTCGACCCGACAGGGTCAACTGCATCGCCTTCTGGCGGGGCTTGAACAGGCGGAGCCCATGGCTCGCACCGATTTTACGAAGCCCCTCACTCATTTGCAGGAGTTTCTCAACCGGCGTGGCATGGTGGTCATCATCTCGGACTTTTACGACTCTCCCGAAGCGATCGCCAAGACGATTGAGCCATTGCGGTTTCACGGGAGCGAGGTCGTTCTGTTTCATGTGCTGGATCCGCAGGAGATCAAACCTCAGATACGGGCGCCTTCCATCCTTGTCGATCTTGAGACGGAACAAAAGCTGGAGGTAATTCCGGAGTATGCCAGAGGCGAATACAGAAGGCGCATGGACGCACATCTCCAGGGCATGCGCGATCAGAGCCGGGCTGCGGGCCTGGATTATTACCTGTTGGTGACGGATCAGCCGCTTGACGAAGCGCTGAGCCAATATCTCTATCTTCGACCGGGAGGGAGATAATGGGGTTCCTCGCTCCGTGGTTTCTCGCCGCTCTCGCCGGTCTGGGGCTCCCGGTTTACATTCATTTACTTCGGCGACATACGACGACCCCTAGGCTGGTAAGTTCCCTCATGTTCTTCGAACGTGGAACCCAAAGCTCTACCCGTCACCGGCGACTGCGCTACCTTCTGCTGTTCAGCCTACGGGCTCTGCTTCTACTACTGCTTGCGCTCGCTTTTGCCGGTCCGTTTATTCGTCGCCCGTCGTCAGCGACGAGCGACCGATTGCTGGTGGTTGTGATCGACAATTCATTCAGCATGCGTGCAGGAAGGCATCTCGAAGATGCGAAGCAAGAGGCTATGCGTTTGCTCGCGACAAGAAGTGCATCGCAGCGCGCACAGGTGATGGTCCTCGGTGCGGAGTTGCAGGTACTGACTCAACCGATCGAGGACGCCCGGGCCCTGCGAGCCGCCGTTGAAGGCATTCGCCCGGGCGATTCGCATGGCAGCTTCGGGGAACTGGGTAGGGGCATGCGAGCGCTTTCCGAGACAGTTCATACACCGATCGACCTTCACCTCTTCAGCGATATGCAGGCCTCGAACATGCCCGGCAACTTCGCGGACATGGTGATGCCCGGAAACGTTGCGCTAATACTCCACCCGGTCTCGAAAGAAAATCTACCCAATTGGACTGTTGAGAGTGTAGAAGCTCCTGCACAGTTATCGGATCCCAAGAAGGCGCATGTGGTGGCTGTCATTGTTGGCCACCATACTCCGGTTGCTGCCCGATTGGTTTCGCTCGTCATCAATGGCGTAGTGAGTGCGACGCGGACTGTGAACGTTCCAGCCGATGGACGTACGACCGTGGCCTTCGATTCGCTCGACGTTCCCTATGGCGTCAGCCGTGAGGAGATCAAGATCGATTCGGCCGACTCCTTCTCTGCGGATGATGCGATTTGCTTTGCTGTAAAGCGAGCGGATCCGGAGCGCACTCTCTTTGTGCATCAAGGCTCGGACTCTCGCTCGCCGTTCTATTTCGGAGCTGCCCTTGGCGCAACGGGGCAGGCCTCCTTTGTACTTCAAGCCATCGATGCCAATCAGGCGGCCGATATCGATCCTGCGCAGTATGCTTTTGTTGTCCTGTCGGACGTCGACTCGATTCCATCGATCCTTGAGAACAGCCTCAAGCGGTATGTCGAGAGCGGAGGAGGCGTATTGATCGCCGCTGGAACTTCGACAGCACGACGGCGCAAGCTTCCGTTACTTGGGGAGTCAGTCGATCAGCCGCGCTACTACTCGCAGGCCGGGGGCTATGCGACCGTGGGACGAGTGGACGATGCGAGCCCGATGATGAAGGACTCGAGTGGTTGGGGCGATACGAAGATCTTTTATGCATCGGCGGTTCAACCGGGTCAGGCGCGCGTGGTGTCACGTCTTTCGGATGGAACACCGTTTCTACTGGACTATTCGGTCGGCCAGGGCCACGTCGTTGTGTTCAGTTCGGGTATCGACAATGTGACGAACGATCTACCGTTGCATCCTGCGTTCGTGCCGTTCGTCGATCACGTGGCAAGGTATCTCTCTGGATCAGAGCGGCTGAGCGGTATGAGGGTTGTGGATACCTTCGTCCAGCTGCGCAGTCCGGTTGGCGAGGGTGTCTCCAATCCTTCTGCGGTCGATGTAGTTGCTCCGGATGGCAGCAGGCCCCTGACCCTGCAGGAAGAAGCGACGATGCAGACGCTGCGCCTGGTTCAGGCGGGCTTCTATCAGATTCGTTACCCGAATGGGCGGGAGGTACTTCTCGCCGTTAATCCGGATCGGCGCGAATCGGACCTGCAATCGATTCCGGATGATGTTCTTCGCTTGTGGAGCGAGGGTGCGAGCGGTGCTTCAAGGGTCAATTCGGCTTCGGACGCTGCCGACCAGTCGAAGAGAAGTGTTTACAAACTCTGGTGGTGGGTTATGCTTTTCTTACTGATCGCAGCGGTGATGGAGTCGATTGTCGCCAGCCGCTATCTGGGCACGCAGCGGGAGGAAGTATGAGCAGGCAGGATCAGCTCAACCTCTACATCGGACGCCTGCAGAGCCGGCTTCGACTCGCTGCGGGAGTGCGAGGCGCGGCGATCGTGGCCGGCGTCGCCCTTTCTGTCACGATTGCGCTGGTGATGATTCTCAACGCATACGCCTTTCCGGGGAGAGCGCTCAACCCGGCTCGGGCTGCGCTTTTCGGGATCCTGGGTGTGGTCGCGGCGCTCGCACTCGCCTTGCCGCTGATGCGGATGAATCGGCGCAAATCGATCCGCAGGGCGGAGTTTGCCTTTCCTGAACTCGACCAACGTTTGCTCACGTTCGTTGAGCGGGAGAAGATTGGTGATCCCTTCCTTGAATTGCTTGCTGCGGACACGCTCGGTGTCGCAGCGGACGCCCGGCCCGAGCGATTGGTTCCGGCTCAGCGTCTTTTGATTGTGCTGGCAACTGGCGTGATGTGTGCCGGGGTTCTTTGCTGGCTTGTGATTGAGAGACCAGGTTACGTGGGGTACGGCGCTTCGCTGCTTTGGAAAGGGCCCGACCAGCAGCATCCACCCTTATACGACCTGCGCGTTCAGCCAGGCGATGTTGCGGTGCGTCGCAATAGCGACCAACTGATCACGGCGCAGGTTGTCGGTCTGGAGTCCGGGACGGTCAACCTCTATGCGCGTTATCAGAGCGGCTCGAAGTGGGAGCCTGTTGCGATGCGGCACCAGGAGAGTGGTTCAGGATTCCAGTTCCTGTTCGCAGGTTTGCCGGAGAGTGTCGAGTACTACGTGGAAGCGGGTCCTCTGCGGTCCGGGCACTTCAAAGTGCGCGTGGTCGACCTTCCGGCTGTGAAGCAGATTCAGGTGACCTACCACTACCCCAAGTGGACGGGCATGCAGGTCGTCTCGGAGGAGCATGGTGGCGATCTCCGCGCGTTGGAGGGGACGGATGCGGAACTGACTGTCGCGATGGACAGTCCGCTTTACGATGGGATGCTGGTGCTCGATAACGGGCAGCCGATCCACTTCACGGGAGGCGAGAACAACCGCTATCACGCCACGATCCACCTGCAGAAGGACGGTGCATACCATGTCGCGGCGATGGACCAGGGACAGACGGTAAGGCTTTCGGAGGACTACTTCATCTCCACCAGCAGGGCCGATCCGCCGGAGGTGGCGATCGATCGTCCGGGGCATGACTATCGTGCGAGCCCGATCGAAGAGGTCACAATCGGCGTGAAAGGCTCCGGCGAGTTCGGTCTGACTCATATGAGTCTGCATTACTCCGTCAATGGTGGTGCGGAACAGACGGTTAGCCTGCTGAAACAGGTGGGGGCTAAGAGTGCGAATGGTATGACCACTTTGAGCCTGGAGGACTTCAAGCTGGTTCCTGGCGATGTCGTCAGTCTGTATGCCACGGCGAGCGATGCCCATGCGGAGTCGCGGACGGACATCAGCTTCATCCAGGCAGATCCGTTCGAGCGGGAGTTCTCCCAGTCACAGCAGAGTGGCGGAGGCGGTGGTGGTGGTGGAGGACAGGGCAGTCAGACGGATATCTCGCGGCGGGAGAAGGAGTTGATCGCCGCGACGTGGA
Source organism: bacterium (assembly GCA_026225095.1). Classification (GTDB taxonomy): domain Bacteria; phylum Acidobacteriota; class Terriglobia; order Terriglobales; family Acidobacteriaceae; genus Edaphobacter. The sequence goes on along the minus strand of JAMFSC010000209.1, from coordinate 8,076 downwards.
AGCAGCAGAACGACAAGGGTGCGACCGCGCAGCAGTCCGGCGATATGGGTAAGGTACTGTCTGAGGCGCAGACCAAGCTGCGGGAGCAGGCGCTGGCGCTCGCGGGCCGGATGCAGAGCCGGGATCTCGCCACGGCGAACGAGGAGTTCACCAGCTTCGAGAAGGATATGCAGATCGCGGCCGCGGCGATGACACCATCGGCCGAGAAGCTGAGCCAGAAGGCGTGGCGTGACGCGTTGCCGCAGGAGCAGAAGGCTCTGCAGGCTCTGCTGCGGGCGGAAGCGACGTTCCGTCAGATCCAGGTGGCGTTTGGCCAGCAGGGAGGCGGAAGCGGAGGTGGTGGAGGGGCGGGACGCGATCTGGCCAGCCTGTTCGACCTGGAGCTCGATACGGAGAAGAACCAGTATGAGACGGCGCAGACTGGATCTCCGGCTGAGGAGCAGGCCAAGAAGGTGGATGATGCGCTGCAGAAGCTGGATGCGCTGGCGAAGCGGCAGGAAGAGCTGGCGCAGCAGCAGGGAGACAAGGCGCAGACCTTCCAGCAGCGCTGGCAGCAGGAGATGCTGCGGCGCGAGGCTGAGCAACTGCAGCGTGAGATGGAGCAGATGCAGGGGCAGCAGACGGCGAACGGAAGCTCGGGGCAAAGCTCTTCGGGTGAAGGGAAGCAAGGACGACCGCAGCAGGCTCAGGGTGGATCGCAGAGTGGTGCGGAGTCGAAGGATGGTGGTGTCGATCCTGTTGATCCAAGGGTTCAGCAGGCGTTGAACCACCTTCGTGCGGCCAATGAGGCGATGCGGCGAGCGACTGGCGATGCGCAGGGTCAACAAGGTCAGCAGGGAACGGAACAGGCGAGGCGTTCAGCTGAACAGCTTCGGGCGGCTTCGAGCCTGCTTGGTGGAGCGGAGAAGCAGCAGGCTGCGGGGAAGCTCGAGTCGCTGGCGCGTGAGGCGGGAAGGCTGACGCAGGAAGAACGCGCTCAGGCGGAGAGGATCAACAAGCTGGCTCATTCGGCGGAATCGGGAGAGCAGACTGCGGAGCAACAGACTGCGGCGCGCGCGGAGCGTGGACGTTTGGCGAGCGATCGGCAGCAGATGTCGGACGATCTTGCGCGGCTTCAGAAGGGGCTTCGCGATACGGCTCGACAGATGGCTTCGAACCAGCCTGGGACGTCGACGAAGCTGCGGGATGCGCTGAGCGAGATGGATTCGACGGATCTTGGAAATCGTGTGCAGCGAACCGCGGATTGGCTTCGTCGTGGTGTGAATCCGAACTCGAATGGAACAGAGGGTGAGATTGCCTCCGGTTTGAAGAAATTGAGCGATCAGGTGCGGGAGGCGCAGCAGGGGGCGGGATCCGAGCGAGATGGGAAAGGGGGTCGGGATCTGGGGACCCAGGTTGCGGCGCTGGACCGGGTGGAGCGATTGCGGAGCCAGATCCAGAGCCTATCGGCCGGGCGGCCGGGTGGTCAGGGACAGCAGGGCGGTCAGGCGGAGGAGCGGCAGGGTCAGCAGTCGGGACGTGGCGGTCAGCAGCCGGGTAAGGGCCAACAAAGCGGGCAGGGCCAGGGTGGCCAGCAGGCTGGGCAATCCGGACAGGGAGGTCAGCGGGGCGGTCAGCAGCCGGGGCAGGGCGGTCAGGCGGGTGGGCGGTCGGATCCGGGAGTTCGGGGTGGAGCGCAGCAGGGAGATGTGGGGGACATCGGCAATGCGGCTCCGCGTGGCGGTGGCGGTGGAGTGGCGACCTGGAACGTGAATACCGGGGACAACCGGTTCGATCGGAACGGGAAGCGGGTGGTGAACCCTCAGCTCGGGGTCAATCCGGCCGACTCGCAGCGGGTGATTCGGCAGGGGGTTCAGGAGCTCAACCAACTGCGGTCGGCAGCCGGGAACGATCCGGGGGTGCAGCGGCAGATCCAGGATCTGATCAAGGAGATGCAGGGTCTTGATCCGAGCCGGTTTCCGGGTAATCCGGAGATGGTCGAGCAGCTGCATACGCAGGTGCTGAACGACGTCGACAAGCTGGAGTTGCAGCTAAGCCGCGGTGCGGATGGTGAGCAGGCCGGGCAGGTGCGGACGGGTAAGGCTCCCACGATTCCGGCGGGCTATGAGAATGAGGTTGCGGAGTACTATCGGCGGTTGGCGAAGGCTCGTTGAGGGTGGTTCCTGTCGGCGAGCTCAGGCGGGGGGCAGGAGGGACTCGATGACCTGGGCTACGCCGTCTTCGGTGTTGGGTGGGGCGATGCGCCAGTGGCGGTGGGCGGCGAAGGCTTTGAAGTCTTCGGGGGCGTTTTGCATCAGGACTGGGTGGCCGGCGAGGTCAAGCATGGAGAGATCGTTCCAGTTGTCTCCGATGGCCATGATCTCGGCGGCTTCGATGCCGTGGGTACGGGCGAGGCGGAGGAGGGCGGCACCCTTGGAGCAGCCGGCGGGGAGGATGTCCACGATGGAGAGGTCGCGGTCGGGGTACTCGGTGCGGGAGAGCTGGATCTGGGTGTTGGGGTTCCTGGAGGTGCGGCCTACGGGAGAGACTCCGGGGTGTTCGAGGAGGCGGGCTTCGGCGCGGCGCATGCGTTCGATGGTTCCGCAGAGCATCATCTGGATGGGTGGGACGGCGTTGAGGGCGAGCTCCATGGGGCGGACCTGGGCGATGTAGGGCTCGTTGACCTGCATCCAGCGTCCGATGCTGTTGTGGAGGTCTTCGAGCTCCTGGACGACGAGGGCTCCGCGGGCGTCGTCTCCGTCGGGCTGGACGCGGTCGAAGGTGATGACGAGGGCGTTGCGGAACTCGGCGAGGTGCTCGAGGAGCCAGAGGGCGGTGTGGATGGGGAGGTGGGTGGTCTCGATGAGGGTGGAGGAGACGGTGCGGACGACGGCACCGTTCGAGGTGATGAGGAAACTTTCGGGGGTGAGGGCGTGCTCTCCGAGGACGCGCATGGCGTAGGAGTGGCGGCGTCCGGTGGCGATGACGAAGTGGATTCCGGCCTTCTCGGCGGCGGCGATGGCGGCGCGGGAGCGGGGGGTGACGCGGGCGTCGTCGTTGAGGAGGGTTCCGTCCATGTCGACGGCGATGAGGCGGACGGGTGGCCTGGCGGCGGGGTTTGGATTGGGGCCGGAGGGGTTGAGGAGCGCGGTGTCGGGAGCTTGTGTCACGTCTCTATTCTCTCACTGCGTGGGGGGAGGGAAGCGTAAGTTGCTCATGATACGCCGCGTACGGGAATTCACGGGAAGTTCACTGGCTTCGGGGTTCGTTCCGGGAGATCATGAAAGCGGATTCACAAAGGCTTGTATATGTTTCACCAAAATGTCTCATCCGCTTTGCGGAGTGTTTTCCTTCCTGTTTCATCGACTGCACCAAATTTTTCTTCACGGCCAGATGTGCCCGGTGTGGCGCTTTCTGGCTCTTCGGCGTTGCGGGGGGAGTTGCTCCCGTTCCCCGATCGACCGCTTCTTGACGATCTGCCAAAGCGTACGTCGCCGCTGGTGTTGGCCGATCTGCTGTCTGTGGCTGCGAGCCGGTTTGCGGCCTTCTGCGCGGAGGCCTCGGTGCTGGTGTTTGTGCTTGGGATCCTGGATCGATTTTTGCTGAAGGAGCGGATCGAGATGGGATGGATCGTGGGAGCGTTGGCGATGAGCCTGATGCTGCTGGCGATGAGTGTTGCGACGGATGTTGGGGCGCGGCGATGGCTGCGGGTGCATCGGGCTGGCCCTGCGGCTTAGGGCGGATTCGCTCAAGGTTTATGCTGCAGTGGCGCTCCAACCCACCTTAGCGACGATGAGACGTGTCGCGAAGGTGGGGCACCCGGCTTTATACCGAAGGCAATAGGCTCCGGCTGTGGGCGGGACAAGAGGTAGGACCACTTGGTCGAAGTCTTCTAATAAAGTGGTATGTTTTGCACTATTTGTGGTGCATGGCTGTAATTGTGGTTTTCTAAAGGGGTTATGGGAGGCGGTTGCCGAATTGCCAATGTTTAACCAGAAGCTTTTTGTGCGTCGAACGTGGGCCGTTGCATGGAAAAACTGGATAGCGGGCGATGTTTTTGAAAGTGGTCTGATCTTGTGCGTTTATCGCGCAGGCGAAGCTAGGACGCCTGATGTTGAGAGCTTGTAAGGCGTGAGATTTCGGCTCGCAATCTCTTGTTCTCTTGTTCTAAATTCTCCGCCCGGGTTTCGACCGACTGCATCGCCTCCCGAATCTCCTCCGCCGTGTAGCGCGGCGTGATGTGTTGGGGACAATTCCAGTCAAAGGCCTCCAGATGGATGACGAATACCCTCTCGATGACCGCATCGTAGTTGGGCATCCGAACACGCGGAAGCCAGTCACTGGCTTCTGCAGCGTCGATGATCTCGATGTGGCCGAGGATCTTCAGTCGCGCTTGTCGGGGGTAGTCGATCAGAATCATTGCGACACGATCGTTGGTCAGTAAATTACCTGTGGAGATGAACTGCTTGTTGCCGCGAAAGTCTGCCAGGGCCAGCGTCTTGTCATCGATCACCTTGAGGAAGCCCTTTGGGCCTCCGCGATGCTGGACGTAGGGCCAGCCGCTGGAACCAATGGTCGCCCAGTAAAAGCTGTCGCGTTCGGCGAGGAATTCGATTTCGAAGGGGGTCAGTCGATCGTTTGCTCCGCCCGACTTTTCCATGCGCTCGTACTGCCTGCGGCTTCCGTACCGCTCTTGCAGTTGCTTGACGAGTGGTGTGAATACCAGGGTGCCGAAGCTCATGTTGTCTCCTCGCTCTAAGAGCTCGTTGAAAAAGTCGCGGCATGTGACGGAAACGTACCCCAGCGGCTAAAGCCGCATTGCATGGTAAGCACGTTTGGCACGGCTGAAGCCGTGACCTTAAGCGAAACGGGATATTTCAACGAGTTCCTGAGGCTCTTCAAGGGTGTCTTTCGGTTGCGCTCGAAGAGGTAGACCTCGATAGTCATCTGATGTGCTGAAAAGCATGAAAGGTTCGGAGATGACCGCCCTTCGGCGGCTTGAGCGCCCTGCTGTACCTCCTGGGGCCCTGGGTCGAGTAGCATTGAGGGATGCCTGCGATCTCCTATCTCGAGTGTGTTCGTTGCCACCACCATGTCTCGGCCGATGTGCCGCGGACGCTGTGCCCGCTGTGTGCCGGGTCTCTTTATGTTCGGTATGACATGGATGCTTTGAAGCGTACGGCCAGGCGTGAGAGCGTGGCGCGGTATGCGGCGGAGTCGGTGACGAGCCTGGGGATGTGGCGCTACAAGGACGTGTTGCCGGATGTGACTCCGGTGACGCTGGGGGAGGGGTGGACGCCGATGCTGCGGAGCAAGCGGTATCCGAACCTGCTGGTGAAGGAGGAGGGCGCGAACCCGACCGGTACCTTCAAGGCGCGGGGGCTGGGGCTGGCGGTGACGATGGCGAAGCACTATGGGCTCGGGCACCTGGCGGTTCCTTCGGCGGGTAATGCGGCGGGGGCGCTGGCGGCCTATGCGGCTGCGGCGGGGATTGCGGCGCACCTGTTTATGCCGAAGGATGTTCCGCTGGCGAACTACCTGGAGGGGATCGTGTATGGGGCGGATGTGACGATGGTGGATGGTCTGATCTCGGACTGCGCGCGGATGGTGGGGGAGCGGATCAAGGCTCAGAGGGAGGCGGGGACTCCGGCTTCGGAGGTGTGGTTCGATATCTCGACTTTGAAGGAGCCGTTCCGGGTGGAGGGCAAGAAGACGATGGGGTATGAGCTGGTGGAGCAGATGGGATGGGAGTATCCGGAGGCGGTGTTCTATCCGACCGGGGGCGGGGTGGGGCTGATCGGGATGTGGAAGGCCTTTGAGGAGATGGAGGCGCTGGGGTGGGTGTCGGGCACGCGGCCGCGGATGTTTGCGCTGCAATCGAGTGGGTGCGCTCCGATGGCGACGGCTTATGCGGAGGGGAAGGATGTGAGTACGTTCTTTGAGCATGCGGCTACGTTTGCGGCGGGGTTGCGGGTTCCGAAGCCTTATGGGGATGCGATTATTCTGGAGATTGTGCGGGCTTCGGGTGGGGCGGCGCTGGCTTATTCCGACGAGACCATTCTTCAGAGCCTGCTGGACTGGGCGAAGCATGAGGGGATCTTTTTGTCGCCGGAGGGTGCGGCGGCTACGGCGGCCTATGATGCGCTGATCGCTTCGGGGGATCTGAAGGCTTCGGACCGGGTGGTGTTGTTCAATACCGGGGCGGGGTTGAAGTACACGGATATGACGGCGGAGGCGATGCATCTGCGACGGCCTGGGACGCTGCCGACGAGTATGCCGGTGGGGGGGATTATTACGCCGGTTTAGGAGTTACCTGGTCTGCCAATGCAACGACAAAGGAAGACGCAGATCCCCTGCGGGGATGACAGAAAGAAAAGCAGGAACGGGCGGGTGTGGACGATGGGAGTCAGGGATCAGATACGACCGATGTTGACGCTGGCGCTGCCGCTGATCCTGGCGGAGCTGGGCTGGATGTCGATGGGGATTATCGACACGATGATGGTGGGGCATATGGACCGGCCGGTGCTGGCGATTGCGTCGTCGGCGCTGGGGCAGGTGCTGTACAACACGATTGCGTTCGGGATGGCGGGGGTTCTGCTGGGGCTGGACACGTATCTCTCGCAGGCGCATGGGGCGGGGCGATTCGATGAGGCGGGGCGCTGGTTGATGCATGGGCTGGTGCTGGCGCTGGGGTTGGCGGCGATGCTGGCGGGTCTGATTGTGGCGGCTCCGATGGCGTTGATGCGGCTGCCGTTCGACCGTGAGGTTCTGGTGAGCGCGGTGAGTTTTCTGCGGGCGTTGAACTGGGGGACGCCGGTGCTGTTTCTTTATTTTGCGCTGCGGCGGTACCTGCAGGCGTTCAACCATGTGAAGCCGATCGCGGTGGCGCTGGTTTCGGCGAACCTGCTGAACCTGCTTGGCAACTGGGTGCTGATCTACGGGCACCACTGGGGGCCGGTGCGGATTGCGGCGATGGGGGTGTATGGGTCGGGGCTGGCGACTTCGATCTCGCGGCTTTATCTGGCGGCGTTCATGGTGGCGACGGTGTTGCGGGTGGACCGGCGGAATGACTATGGGCTGCGGACGATGACGCGGAGGCTGGAACGGGCGCGGGTGTGGAGGCTGGCGCTGCTGGGGGCTCCGGCTGGGGCGCAGATCTTTGTGGAGATCTCGATCTTTGCGCTGGTGACGTTCCTGATCGGGTCGATGGGTCCGCTGCCGCTGGCGGGGCACGAGATTGCGCTGAACTGCGCGAGCTTCACGTTCATGATTCCGTTTGCGATCTCGGCGGCGGCGGCGGTGCGGGTGGGGCAGGCGGTGGGGAGGAAGGCTCCGGGGGAGGCTGGGTCGGCGGGCTGGGCGGCGATGCTGCTGGGGACGGGATGCATGGCGATGATGGCGGTGGTGCTGCTGGTGTTTCCTTGGGGGATTGCGCGGGCGTTTACGACGGACAGGACTGTGATCGCGGCGACGATTCCGCTGCTGTATGTGGCGGCTTGGTTTCAGATCTTCGATGGTCTGCAGATTACGGCTACGGGGGCTCTGCGGGGGGCGGGGAATACACATGCGGGGCTGATCGTACAGGTGATCGGGTACTGGCTGATCGGGCTGCCGGTGGGGTGGTGGCTGGCGTTCCGGATGCACTGGGGAGCGGTGGGGCTGTGGGTGGGGTTGTGCGCGGGGCTGGTGGTGGCGGGGGTGGCGCTGGCTGCGATCTGGGGGAGAGCGACGCGGAAGCTGCGAGGGACGCTTCGGGTTCAGGAGGTCTGAGCGGGAGGGGCGGAGAGGGAGCGGGTGGCTCGTTCGAGGACCGTGACCTGGCGTTCGAGGCGCAGTATCTGGAGCTCGGGAACGTCCTGGGAGGGGGCTTCGATGTGCTCGGCGAGGAGGGGCATGGCAGCAGGCTATCGGTTCGAGCCGATTCGCTGAAGGTGTAGGGTTCTGGGTCGGGTACCGTGGCGCTCCGCCCCACCTTAGAGCAATTTCATGATAGCTGTACCCAGTTGAGGGTGAGTCTGAACCAAGCTTGTGCGTTTTCTGGGGAGATTTGCTGAAGGGCTTGTGTAATGGCTTGGTCGAGGGCTTGGTCGGTCCTGG
>JAMFSC010000208.1 GCA_026225095.1 bacterium | reverse complement strand
CAACCATTGGAGAATCGCCCTAGAGCAGATTCGCTGAAGGTGTAGGGCTGTAGGTTGGATGCCGTGGCGCTCCGGCCCACCTTAGCGACGATGAGACATGTCGCGAAGGTGGGGCACCCAACTCTATAGCCGTTCTCTTGAAGGTGTGGTTCGGCTCCCTAGTTACCGGCCATGTGGTCGGACCACTTGGTTCTCGACTTCTAATAAAGTGGTATGAAATCGCGGTTTTTTGCTGGTTTCCTGCATCCATGGTGATCTAAAAGGGTTAGCAGGCAACGATTGAAATTTCCCAATGTTTCACCAGAAGCTTTTTGTGCGCATAATGTGGGCCGTTGCATGGAAAAACTGGACAGCGGGCGCAAATTTCGAAAGTGGTCTGCCGTGGTGCGTTTATCGCGCGGATGTGTCCTCCGGGGAGTCCCTGAGCCGGTTCACAGTCCGGCCGGGGCCGAGGCTCTTAGGTGGCGGGCCTTCGGCCTTGAGGGCCTCAGTGACCGGAAACCACAGCAACCAGAGAGATGCTCCAGGTGAACGCACTTCGTTTGACGTCCCATCCCGGTTGGTCTATGCTGAAATCTCGCGCAGTCTCGCGTCCGCACGTCTAGGCAGATCCAACGCCATGGCGTCGCCAGTGTAGAGACGTCGTTGTGGATCCACGTGGGGGCGGCCAGCCCGATCCCCTGAAGCAGCCACTCCATCAAGCCACTCCCAGGGCTTTGCGCGTACCCGAAGCAGACGAGGCGTTTCTGCGTGCTGGAGACTGTATCTTCTCCCGTGCATCAGGGCTAATCCTGCGACAAAGATCCATCGCAAGCGGTCGGAGCCGCCTGCAAGCGCAACAAAAATCGTTCTACCCATATCTTCCGAACCACGCTGACGGATATCGATTCAAGGAAGACAGCAGAACCAGGGAGTAAAGACGCAGTGAACAACACCACCACGATCCCCAGCGGCAAGAACATCCAGCGCAAGTGGTACGTTATCGACGCCACGGGCAAGACGCTCGGCCGTCTCTCCACCACCGCCGCCTCTATCCTCGCCGGTAAGCACAACCCCCTGTACACCCCATACATCGACATGGGCGACCACATCGTGGTCATCAACTGCGAAAAGATCGTCCTCACCGGCCTCAAGTCCAGCCAGAAGCTCTATCGCCGCTACACCGGTTTTCCAGGTGGTCTGCGCGAAGAGTCCTTCGTCAAGCTGCTTGCCCGCCGCCCCGAAGCCATCGTCGAACAGGCCATCAAGGGCATGTTGCCCAAGAGCAAGATGGGCCGCCAGATGGCCACCAAGCTCAAGGTCTACAAGGGCGGTCAGCATCCGCACCTCGCCCAGCAGCCTGAGCCACTCGAGTTCCACGCCTCGAACGCACCCAAGGCGACCCCGGTCAAGCACCACACCCTCGAAGGCTAAGCGTTTAGCGGTTCCACGATGAAGGGGCATCCCTCAAGCCCGGGCTAAGGCCCAAGAGGGAAAGGTTCAAGGAGCATCATGGCAGATCTGATCCAGTTCTACGGTACCGGCCGCCGCAAGTCGAGCATCGCTCGCGTCTTCCTGCGTCCCGGAAGCGGCAAGTTCACCGTCAACAAGAAGGACGTGGACGTCTACTTCGTCACGCCCCAGCAGCGTGTCGCGGCCAAGCGGTCGCTCGGTATCGCCGACATCGGCGAGACCTTCGACGTTCTCACCACCGTCAAGGGTGGCGGCGTCATGGGCCAGGCCGATGCGGTCAAGCTCGGTATCGCCCGCGCCCTCATGGAGTTCAACCCCGAACTGCGCAAGGCGCTCAAGGCCGAAGGCCTCGTGACGCGTGACTCGCGCGGCAAGGAACGCAAGAAGTATGGACAGAAGGGCGCACGCGCACGCTTCCAGTTCTCCAAGCGCTAGTTCTCTGCTGCCGGCCGTTGGCTCCGGGTCTTTGGAGCTGACGGCTTGTATCTTCGCACGACCCCTCCCCTTCAACCGGGGGATGGCAAGGAGTCAAATCTCCCTCACGAGGGATCAATCCAGACCGCCAGATGGATTGGCCGGTCTATAAACAGGAGCCCTATATGGCCAGCATTACGATGAAGGAATTGCTCGAAGCCGGCGTCCACTTTGGACACCAGACCAAGCGTTGGAACCCCAAGATGAAGGAGTACATCTTCGGCGAGCGCAACGGGATCTACATCATCGATCTGCAGAAGACCCTCAAGATGTTCAAAGAGGCTTCGAAGTTCGTCACCGATCTGACCTCGACCGGAAAGCTCATCCTGTTTGTCGGAACCAAGCGCCAGGCCCAGGACGCCATCGCCGAAGAGGCGACCCGCGCCGGAATGCCTTACATCAACTCGCGCTGGCTGGGCGGTCTTCTGACCAACTGGGTTACCGTGCAGAAGTCGGTCAAGCGCCTCGCGGAGCTCGACGATATGTCGACCGATGGTCGCTATGAGTTGCTGACCAAGAAGGAAGTCATCAAGCTCGAGCGCGAACGCAAGAGCCTTTCGACCAATCTTTCGGGTATCAAGACCATGAAGCGGCTTCCCGATGCGATCTTCATCGTCGATTCGAATAACGAAGCGATCGCTGTTTCGGAGGCCCGCAAGCTTGGCATTCCGGTCGTCGCGGTCGTCGATACCAACTGCGACCCGACCGTTGTTGATTACGTCATTCCGGGCAACGATGACGCCCTCCGCGCTATCCGCCTCTTCACCACGAAGATTGCCGATTCCGCCTACGAGGGAGCGCAGATGATCTCCGAGCGCGCCTTCGCCACTGAGTCCGCCGACGTCATCCCGATGCCGACCGAGAGCCACTTTATCGGCGAAGAGGACGATGCCGACCTCGCAGCGATCCCGGTGCAGGAGTCTGCCGGAGCTGCGGTGGAAGAGGTGGAAGAGCCGGTTGATCTCGAAGCTGCGCTTGGCGGAAACATCCGCAAGGCACCCGCTGCCGAGACCGAGCCCGATCTCGAGCCGCTGCAGGAGCAGGCCGCCGTCTAAGCAAGCCACGAACCTCATCGAAGAGAGCGTGGCGCAGGCAATCCCGCACCACGCTCTTTCTGCGTTCAGTCTAAAACGCACCAAACTGAAACACTCGCAGCTTATGCTGTGATCAGAGAAGAAGGATAAGGAACCTTATGTCCACCGAAACCGCTGTGAAGATTGACGCCAAGCTTGTGAAGGAACTCCGCGAAAAGTCCGGTGCGCCCATGGGCGACTGCCTCAAGGCCCTGCAGGAGGCTAAGGGCGATATGGAGAATGCCTTTGTTGTGCTGCGGAAACGCGGTATGGCCTCGGCTGCGAAGAAGGCTTCGCGCTCTACCAATGAAGGGGCGGTTGGCACTTACATCCATGCCGGCGGCAAGATTGGTGTGCTGCTGGAGCTGAACTGCGAGTCGGATTTCGTTGCGGTTACGGCTGATTTTCAGGAGCTCCTGCGCGATATCGCGATGCATATCGCGGCTACGGATCCTCGATTCATTGGGAGAAATGAGGTTCCCCAGACCGATCTCGATCGGGAGAAGGAAGTGTTTCTGGCTCAGCCTGCGATGAAGGGTAAGCCGGAAGCTGTTGTTTCCAAGATACTTGAGGGTAAGATCGCGAAGTTCTACGAAGAGGCTTGCCTGCTGGATCAGCCGTTTATCAAGGAAGCGACGCAGACGATCTCGCAGTTGATCGCTTCGAAGGTTGCGAAGCTGGGCGAGAATATCAGCGTTCGGCGGTTTGCGCGGTTCAAGGTTGGAGCTGCGGAGTGGACGGTTGCTCAGACCAAGCTGGTGGCGGAAGAGCCGGTCGCTTAGGCTCGAAAAATAGTTGGCAGAGAATGGAGCCCGGGCGTTTGCCTGGGCTCTTTTTTTGGTGAATCCTGGTGGGCACAACGTGGGCCGTTGTATGGAAAAACTGGACAGCGGTCACGTGCGAGACGTGGTCGGGCGTGCGTCTTTACTGGGGATCTGCGATTTCATCCGCTTTTTTTGCATGATGGGGAAGGTTGCCCTTAATCTGGTGCGTTGTGGAGGGTGGTTTTGTCAAGTCAGGTACATCATTCGGCTACCGAAAGAGTCGGACTCGACCATGTCGCCGTCGCCGGCAGAGTAAGGTTGCGGCCTGGCTCGCCGCGGCACAGTACTAGAGTCCATAGGACTTGCCGATTTGTCATCTTAGATGACAGTGATTGACCGATGAATCCTTCAGTTTAGAACGCTGCCTATGACAGGCGGCTTCTCAGAAGGGTACATTATCAAAAACTCAAAGATTGTAACTTTCGCAACGCTGGCGTTCGCGCCATTTTTCTGCTTTGGCCAGCAGATCGCACTCAACTCTGCTCCGGCTGATCTCACCTCGACTTCTTCGGTTGCGACAAGCGCCTCGGTAACCGATGCGCTTGTCGCGACGGAGGCCACCGTGGCTTCTGTCGCTCCTCCCGCTCCCAGCACGCCGACGTCGCTCACCGGGCGTTGGCTCGATCTGACCGAGCTGTCACACTCCGAGCGCTTCCGCAACTCCTACAACTCGGGCAACATTCACAATTTCGACGCTGGCCAGCAGCGCAACCTGGTGATCGCCAAGATCAAGCTCGATCCGAACGGGCGCTACTTCATCGGCGTTCGGGCTTCGTCGGGCCGCTACTTCAACTGGGCGTACGCCGAGTTCGCGGGCCCAAGCCGCACCGATCTCGTGGCCAGAGCGACCGCAAACGGTTCGAGCGCTGCTGGAAAGACCGCTGCTCAAATCAAGGAACAGGCGCTGTCCAAGATTGCCGATCCGGCCGGCGCGCTCATCCCCGGAACGTTTACCAATGGCTGGGAGTTCTATGTGCGCGAGCTGTACCTCAGCGCCACGCCGGTCAAAGCGGTGACCGTCGAGTTCGGCTCGTTCGGCTTCGAGCGCGGCTATGCGTCCGAGATCACCACCTACGATATGGATGGCTATCTCACCGGCGAGCGGGTTAGCATCCAGGCTCCAAAGCATCTCTTCTTCGATCAGGTCGGGTTCACCACCGGCTTCGTCGGCTTCATCAACGTCCCGAACCTGTTCAAACGCGGCGCCGGCTTCCAGAGTTCGAACTATCGCCAAGTCTTCGCCAAGAAACAGCTCACCAAGCGCATCGGCTTCTCGGAGGACTACACCTGGGATGTCGGAGCCAACACTCTTCGCCAGGCAGCCTTTGTCGACACCAAAGAGGCTAAGTTTGTCGATTCCGTCCGGGTTGAAACCTACGAACGTCTGAATGCCGCCACCCTCCAGGGTCTATCCATTAAAGGTGGTTACGGCTTCGCGATCACCGCCGACAAACAGATCACCAAGCGCGTGAACTTCGATGCCGGCTTCGCCTCGATCGACGAGGACAATGCAGTGAATTCCGGGAGCCGCTATCTCCACGCCACCGGCTACAGCATCAATGGAGACACCTATGGCCTTGGCAACCGGCCCTTCACGCATGCCTCGGTGAAGATCGCACCCGGTGTTACTGCCTTCGGCTACTACACTCATGCCGTTGGCTGGGAGGTCCCCGCCAGGGCGCTGAACCTGAACAAGCAGGGTCTGAACGCAGGAGTCACCTTCGACTTCAAGGCGATGGCGAACCTCGAAAAGAAGATCTTCTAAAGGCGGACCTCCGAGCTCAACGAATCATCTTTCGAATCAAAGAGCGGGACAGCGTGGCGCTAACCAGCCCACGCTGTTCCGCTTTTAACGTTGCAGGATGCTCAGGCGACGCGCTCACGATCGGCTGATGGTGCTCGCAGGCCCCGTCCACGAAGCCGGACCCTGACTGCGATGGCAATCAGACTGAGGAGGGCGGCTGCCTCGACGAAGACCTTGCCTCCGTCGAGGAGGTCGGGATGGCCGTCCTTGAGGTTGGGGTCGGTGAGGATGCTGTGGAGGAAGAGCAGGATGGCGGAGGGGAAGACGAGGTAGTGGAGGCGTCGCCAGAGGGGGCGGCCGATGCGGGTGCGGAGGAGGGAGCTGATGAGGACCAGGACGAGGAGATAGAGGGCGGTGGCTCCGGCTAGATTGAGCTTCGGCTGGAGGGGGGAGTGGATGGGAAAGAGGATGTCGGGCCAGCCGAAGTGGGGGGTCTTGAGGAAGAGCAGGACGAGCGGGTGCGTGAGGGTGAGGGCGACGGCGAGGTAGGCGGTCCACTGGTGCAGGGCGAAGAGGTTGACGCGGCGATGCGGCCAGAGGCGGACCGGGCTGTAGCGCATGGCCATGAGGAGGCCGAGGAGCAGGTTGACGGTGGTCGCGCCGACTGCGCCGAGGCCGAGGTAGGAGCAGAGGTCGAGGAGGGTCATCTCTCATATATACGCAAAGTCCCGGAGGGTGGGAATCCTCATGCCTCCCTTATGCGTGGGGGAGGAGACTCGGCTTGTATGCGCTGGATCTCTGTTCGGCGCTGAAGGAGATTTGCCATGGCTGATATCGCTTGTATCGCAGCCTCTGTTCTGTGCTTCCTGATTGCTATCGCTTATACCAAGGGGTGTGAGCGGCTGGCGGCCAAGGTGGGCAAATCATGATTGAACTTACTTTGCTTGCGCTGGTCACGCTTGGTCTGCTTGCTTACCTCGTGTATGCACTTCTTCAGCCTGAAAAGTTTTAAGGAATACTTACGATGACCGCCAATGGCTGGTTTCAGATCTTCTTCTTCTTTGCGCTGGTGCTGGTTTGCGCGAAGCCCCTGGGTGTTTATATGGCGAGGGTCTTCGAGCGGGAGCGGACCTTCGCCGATGTGCTCTTTCGTCCGATTGAGCGGATGCTCTATAAGGTCTCCGGGATCGATGAGGAGCATGAGATGCGGTGGACGGAGTATTCCGTCGCGATGCTGCTGTTTTCTCTGGTCACGATGATTGCCACGTATTGTGTGGAACGGCTTCAGCATGTGCTTCCTTTGAATCCGGAGCATCTGGCGGGGGTTCCGGCGGATACGGCGCTGAACACGGCGATCTCGTTTACGACGAATACAAACTGGCAGTCTTATGTGCCGGAGGCCACGATGAGCTATCTGACGCAGATGCTCACGCTGGCTTACCATAACTTCTTTTCGGCGGCGGTGGGGATGGCGCTGGCGGTGGCGCTGATCCGGGGGATCTCGCGTCGGGAGTCGACGACGCTGGGGAACTTCTGGGTGGATACGACGCGGGCTTCGCTTTGGGTTTTGCTGCCGGGATGCCTGGTGTATGCGGTGCTGCTGGTTTCGCAGGGGGTGGTTCAGAACTTTCGGCCTTATGACCAGGCGAAGCTGGTGCAGCCGCAGACTGTGACTACAGTCGGGGCGGATGGGAAGAGTGTAACTGCGACGGTTACGAACCAGTCGATCGCGCAGGGGCCGGTGGCCTCGCAGGAAGCGATCAAGATGCTGGGGACCAATGGGGGTGGGTTCTTCAATGCGAATTCGTCGCATCCGTTTGAGAATCCTACTCCGCTCTCGAACATGATGCAGATGTTTTCGATCTTCCTGATTCCGGCGGCGCTGACGGTGACGCTGGGGCGGATGGTGCGGGCTCCGGCGCATGGGTGGGCGGTGTTTGCGGCGATGGCGGTGCTGTTCTTCGTTGGGGTGTATGTGGCGTTTTATGCGGAGGCGCAGGCGAATCCTCTGCTGCATGGGGTGGGGATTCATGCGGATCAGGCTGTGTCCGCTACGCAGGCTGGCGGGAACATGGAGGGGAAGGAGGTGCGGTTCGGGATCGCGAGTTCGGCGCTGTTCGCCACGGTCACGACGGATGCGAGCTGCGGTGCGGTGAATGCGATGCATGACTCGTTTATGCCGCTGGGTGGGCTGGTTCCGCTGGTGAACATCATGCTGGGGGAGGTGATCTTTGGCGGGGTGGGCGCGGGGCTTTATGGGATGCTGATCTTTGTCATTCTTGCGGTGTTTATCGCGGGGCTGATGGTGGGGCGGACTCCGGAGTACCTGGGCAAGAAGATCGAATCCTATGACGTGAAGATGGCGATGCTTTATATCCTCATCTTTCCGCTTTCGATTCTCGGGTTTTCGGCGGCGGCGCTGATGATGCCGAACCTGGGGCTGGCATCGCTGAACAATGCGGGGCCGCATGGGCTTTCGGAGATTCTTTATGCGTATACGTCGGCGACGGGGAACAATGGGTCGGCGTTCGCGGGGCTGAATGCGAATACGCATTGGTACAATTTTTCGCTCGGCGCGGCGATGTTTATCGGGCGCTTCCTGATGATCGTTCCGATGCTGGCGATGGCGGGGAATCTCGCTCAGAAGAAGCTGGTGCCTCCTTCGCCTGGTACGTTCCCGGTGCATACGCCGCTGTTCACGGTGCTGCTGGTGGGGACGATTGTGATTGTGGGCGCACTTACCTTCTTCCCGGCGGTCTCGCTTGGTCCGATTCTTGAACACCTTTTGCTTCATGCCGGTAAGGCTTACTAAGGACGCACTTCCATGGCAAATACACGCAGGCGCTCTCTCTGGGATACACAGATCGTTGGACGGGCTTTGACCGATGCGCTGGTGAAGTTGAACCCGCGCACGATGATGAAGAATCCGGTCATGTTCGTGGTCGAGATTGGCAGCGTCATTACGACGATTTATACGGTGCGAGATCTGATGGCGGGGCATCATGCTTTGCGGTTCGATCTGCAGATTACGCTTTGGCTTTGGTTCACGGTGCTGTTTGCGAACTTCGCGGAGGCGATGGCGGAGGGGCGCGGGAAGGCCCAGGCGGATGCGCTGAGGAAGGCGAAGTCGGAGACGACGGCGGTGCGGTTTCGGGCGGATGGGCAGACGGAGCAGGTGCCTTCGCTGGATCTGCGGTCGGGGGATGTCTGCCTGATCGTGGCGGGGTCGATGATTCCGGGCGATGGTGAGGTGATTGAGGGCGTGGCGTCGGTGGATGAATCGGCGATTACAGGGGAGTCGGCTCCGGTGATTCGGGAGGCTGGCGGGGATCGGTCGGCGGTGACGGGGGGGACGCGCGTGCTGTCGGATCAGATCAAGGTGCGGATTACGTCGAACCCGGGGGAGACGTTTCTGGATCGGATGATTGCGCTGGTGGAGGGGGCGGAGCGGCAGAAGACTCCGAATGAGATTGCGTTGAATATTCTGCTTGCGGGGCTGACGATTATCTTTCTGCTGGCGGTGGTGACGCTGCAGCCGATTGCGCTTTATTCTCATGCTCCGCAGACGATCTTTGTGCTGATCTCGCTGCTGGTGTGTCTGATTCCGACGACGATCGGGGGGCTGCTCTCGGCGATCGGGATTGCGGGGATGGACCGGCTGGTGCAGTACAACGTGCTGGCGATGTCGGGACGGGCGGTGGAGGCGGCGGGCGATGTGAATACGCTGCTGCTGGATAAGACGGGGACGATTACGCTGGGCAATCGGCAGGCCTCGGAGTTTATTCCGGCACCGGGGGTTTCGAAGGATCAACTGGCGGATGCGGCGCAGCTTTCATCTTTGCCGGATGAGACTCCGGAGGGTCGGAGCATCGTGGTGCTGGCGAAGGAGATGTATGGGCTGCGGGGGCGGGAGCTGCATGAGCTTCATGCGGAGTTTGTTCCGTTTTCGGCGATGACGCGGATGTCGGGCGTGAATATGGATGGGCGCATGATTCGCAAGGGATCGACGGATGCGATTGCGCGGTTTCTGCAGGAGAATGGGGGGTCGCTGCCGGACCAGGTGCGGGCGGATGTGGAGACGGTGGCGCGGTCTGGGGGGACTCCGCTGGTGGTGGCGGAGAATCAGCGGGCGCTGGGTGTGATTCATCTGAAGGACATTGTGAAGGGTGGGATGAAGGAGCGGTTTGCGCAGCTTCGGGCGATGGGGATTCGGACGATCATGATCACGGGGGACAATCCGCTGACGGCGGCGGCGATTGCGCGGGAAGCTGGCGTGGATGACTTTCTGGCGGAGGCCAAGCCCAAGGACAAGATGGATCTGATCCGGCGGGAGCAGGCCGAGGGCAAGCTGGTCGCGATGACGGGGGATGGAACGAACGACGCTCCGGCGCGGGCGCAGGCGGATGTCGGCGTGGCCATGAACACGGGGACGCAGGCGGCGAAGGAGGCGGGGAACATGGTCGACCTCGACTCGAACCCGACGAAGCTGATCGAGAT
>JAMFSC010000207.1 GCA_026225095.1 bacterium | reverse complement strand
GGAGTCACAGTGTCTTCCTTGGCTGGCGTGGCAGCCGGCGTAGCGGCGGGCGCGGAGCCAGCCTCATTTACCGTGCAGACGACGGTGTTGATGGTGACGGTGGCGCCTTCCTGGACCTTGATCTCGCCGAGCGTGCCGGCGACAGGCGACGGAATTTCAGCGTCAACCTTGTCGGTGGAGATTTCGAAGAGCGGTTCGTCACGTGCGACGGTATCGCCGGGCTTTTTGAGCCACTTGGTGAGGGTGCCTTCGGTGATGGATTCGCCCATCTGGGGCATGACTACGTCGATCGGCATGAGGCTCCTCTTGGGTGCGTTGGCTCGGCGGCGGAGTGAGTCCGGTCCGCGGCGCGACAGACAGATTATAAGGCTGGGGGGTGGGCGGTGTCGTCCGACGAGGGTTGGGCGTTCTATTAGCGGACAGGCTGGGTCTGAAGCGGGACTTCTGAGGCGAGCAAGGCGTCGAGGGATTCGCACCAGAGCATCTGGCGCTCGAAGACGCGGCCCAGGTTGCGGGCGGTGGCGTGGGCTGCGTTCTGCATGGTGGGAGCGAGACGGGTGGGGTCGGCCTCGAGCTCGAGGCTGGTGACGGTGCGGTCGGAGATGCCGCAGGGGACGATCCACTCGAAGTCGCGGAGGTCGGTGGTGACGTTGACCGCGAAGCCGTGCGAGGTGACTCCCTGGGAGACGTGGACGCCGATGGCCGCGATCTTTTTTTCGGCGATGCTGCCGCCGGCGAGCGTCCAGACACCGGTGCGTTTGCAGATGCGCTGGGCCATGACGCCGAAGTCTCCGCAGGTGCGGATGAGCGCTTCTTCGAGGAGGCGGACGAAGTCGACGGGGCCGAGGTGCGGGCCCTTTTTGCCGGGGAGGTCGCCGCGGAGATCGACGATAGGATAGCCGACGAGCTGGCCGGGGCCGTGGTAGGTGACGTCGCCGCCGCGGTTGACGACGTGGAGCTCGACCCCCTTGCGGGCGAGCAGATCGTCCGAGGCGAGGATGTTGGCGCGGGTGGCGTTGCGGCCCAGGGTGAGGACGGGAGGGTGCTCGAGCAGGAGAAGCGTGTCGCCGATGAGGTTGGCCTTGCGGGCGGCGATGACTCGCTGCTGGATCGCGAGGCCTTCCGCGTAGGGGACGCGGCCGAGATGGAGGAGATGGATGAACACTTAAGCGCTTGCCTGCGTCCGGGATGTCGAGGGGCGGCAGATCGCTCTGCCGGCACCCTTGGCGATCTCGGTTCCGTCTTGCCTCTAGACGTTGATGGGCATGCCTTCGACGCTGGAGAAGCCGTCGAGCAGGCTCTCGGCCAGCGTGGGGTGGGCGTGGATGGTGAACATCATGGACTCGACCGTGGCTTCGAGCTCCATCGCGGTAACGCATTCGGCGATGATCTCGGTGGCCTGCGGGCCGATGATGTGGACGCCGAGGATCTCTCCGTACTTGGCGTCGGCCACGACCTTGACGAAGCCGTCGTGCGAATCGAGGATGGTGGCCTTGGAGTTGCCGACGAAGGGGAACTTGCCGATCTTGACCTGGTAGCCCTTCTCCTTCGCCTGCGCTTCCGTGAGTCCGACCGATCCGATCTGGGGGTCGCAGTAGGTGCATCCGGGGATGCGGTTGCGCAGGACCGGACGGGCGTACTTGCCAGCCAGCTTCGCGGCGACGACCATGCCGGACATCGCGCCGACGTGGGCCAGTTGGGGAAGGCCGCCGACGATGTCTCCGACGGCGTAGAGGCCGGGTTCAGTCGTCTCCATCCACTCGTTGGTCATGATGAAGCCGCGATCGAGCGTGATGTTGACCTTGTCGATGCCGGCGTCGTAGGTGCGGGGGGCGCGGCCGACGGCGACCAGGACCTTCTCGGCGGTCTTGGTCTGCTGCTTGCCGTTCGAATCGGTGAAGGAGACGATGGCTCCGTCGGTGGTCTTGTCGATCTTGTCGACCTTGGCCGAGGTGAAGATCTCGATGCCGCGCTTTTTGTAGCCGCGGGTGAGCTCCTTGGAGATGTCTTCGTCCTCGACGTTGACGATGCGGGGGAGCGCCTCGATGATGGTGACGTCTGCGCCGAAGCTCTTGAAGACCGAGGCGAACTCGACGCCGACCGCGCCGGCTCCGATGACGATCAGCGACTTCGGCATCTCCGGCAGTGCGAGGATCTCGATGTTGGTGAGGATGGTCTGGTCGGGCTTGTAGCCTGGCAGCATGCGGGCGTCGGAGCCGGTCGCGAGCACGACGTTCTTGCCGCGGACCTGGGTGTTGGTCTGGAGCGACGCGCCGGAGCCGGGCTTGTCTTTATCTTCAGCCGTGACGTCGATGGTGAAGACGCCGTCCTTGGCGCCGCCGGTCAGACGTCCGTGGCCGCGCACGACGGTGATCTTGTTCTTCTTCATCAGGAAGTCGAGACCCTTGGTGTGCTTGGTGATGATCTCGTTCTTGCGGCCCAGCAGGTTCTGCCAGTTCAGCTTCGGCGCGTCGACGTTGTCGATGCCGTACTTGCCGGCGTGCTTCAGATGGTCCCAGATCTCGGCCGAAAACAGCATCGCCTTGGTGGGAATGCAGCCCCAGTGGAGGCAGGTGCCCCCCAGTAGATCGGTCTTCTCGACGATCGCGACCTTCAAACCATGCTGCGCGGCGCGAATGCCGCACGTATACCCCGCGGGCCCGCCGCCCACGACCACCAAATCGTAAATCGTCTCTGCCAAGGGAATGCTCCGTTCCGGACACACAAAAGTGCTAACCAAATAATTTTACGCTTGTCGTCAAGGGCGCGCGCCAACAGCCCGAGCCAGCTCGACGTCCAGTGATCCCAATCTTCGCTCATGCAGCTGACGGCAGGCTGGTATAGCCTGAAGGCGACCGTAAGACCGTCGGTCTGACGGTCACATCGTCTGAACAGGAGGGATTTATTGTCGAACCCCGCGGAGATTGCCGCCGGCATAGCCGTCGAACTAGTCCTCGTCGTCTTGGCCGCCGGAGTCCTGTATCGCGTATGGGGATGGATCTTTGCTGTTCCCCGAAAGGGCCTCGTGCTGGCTTTCCAGCAAGGTGTCCTGCTGAGACAAGGCAGGATAGAAAAAATACTTCCCCCAGGGACTTATTGGATTACCCCTAAACGAAGTCTGATGCTATGCGATGTCCGACCGACTCCTTTTCAAGTTCCACCTCAGGATTTCTTGACGTCGGTCGGTATGGTAGTGCGGATGAGCCTCGGGGGAGAGTATCGAATCTCGGATCCCGGCTCTTTCGTCACGGCAAGTAGCGACTCCTTCGGTGCGTTCTATCTTGAACTGAGGCACACGATGAAGGCTGCCGTCGCGGAGTTGGAAAACGAAATCACCATCTCGGGGCACAATCTATTGATTGCCCGGATCAATGAACTGCTTATTCCGCGAGCTACCCAGTTAGGTATCGAGATCACGCGACTGGAGATTTGGGAGGCGACACCGATCGGTTGGCAGCGGAGCGTATAAGGACGGTCCAAACTAACCCTTTACCAGGCCGGGCTTTGGATCCAGCGCTGCGCAAGCAACTCCGCAGTAAGCGGTTTGGCCGCCTGAGCCTCGGACGCATTCCGGCTCTTTGTCACCTCGGGCTGCCGCTCGGACTTCTGCTGGCGAACCTTGTCGGCCGAGATGAACACCGGGCCTGCCGGAACCGCGCCGACGAGAGCGCTCGAGGACGCGATGGGGGACCGGCGCTTAACGACCCGGATGGCCCGCTGAAGATGGGCGCGGACTTGCATGGGCTTGATCGCGACCGGAGCGGGAGCGATGGCCTCCGCCTTTGCCGACAGATTCTGTTGGGGCTCCGCGGGCGCGGACGATACCGCCTGCATTACCGGGATGTCCTGTTGGGGAGCGACTTCGAAGGAGATCGGCTCGGGAGCAGCCGGCTCGTTGGCAATCATGACCTCGACCGCAGATGCGGCCTCGGCTGTTTCCGTGGTGGGAGCGGCGAAGAGCGGCTCCATTCCAACGGTCTTTTTCTTCCGCATAGCGGTCCTTTTCTTCGGGGACATGTCCCCGGGCTCAATCACCCGCACCTTGGCCACCTGCTGTTCGGCACTGGCGGCGCTGAGACCCTTCAAACGGGTTGTGGTCTCTGGCGTCGTAGTGAGAGTTACGTCTGGGGATGCGGCTACCTCGCTGAGGAGTTGCCGAACCTTCTGAAGGCGTTCCAGATAAGTGTCGATAAGAAGGAGAATGTGATCGTGTTGCATGGGATTTCTACCTACCGTGCCGTTGCCGAACCATAATACAGGTCCTGAGATGTCTCACGTTGTGTTTGACGCTGTTAAGCCAGCACCCGTGCCGCCTCGAGCCCAAAATACGTCACGATGAAGTCCGCACCGGCCCGCCGGATACTTAACAGTGATTCCATCATAGTCCTCTCCGGCTCCAACCATCCACGCTCAAAGGCCGCGTGCATCATCGAATACTCCCCGGAGACCTGATAAGCACCCATTGGAAGGTCGTATCGCTCGCGCGCCGCCCGGATCACGTCCAGATACGGCATCGCGGGTTTCATAAGCAGCATATCGGCACCTTCGACGATATCTTGATCAATTTCTCGCATCGCCTCACGAAGATTTGCACCGTCCATCTGGTAGCTGCGGCGATCTCCGAACTGCGGGGCCGAATCCGCCGCCTCGCGAAACGGCCCGTAGAACGCCGACGCGAACTTCGATGCGTAGCTCATGATGGGCGTGTCGATCCGGCCACGCTCGTCCAGCGCCTCGCGGATCGCGGCCACGCGGCCATCCATCATGTCCGACGGCGCGATCACGTCCGCGCCCGCCTCCGCCAGGGAGACCGAGGCCTTGGCCAACAGGGCGACCGTAGAGTCGTTCTCGATGGTGTAGTGATCGTTGCCGTCCCGCGCGACGACCCCGCAGTGTCCGTGCGTGGTGTATTCGCACAGGCACACGTCCGCGATCGTCACCAGCGAGCCCAGGCTGCGCTGCTGCCTGATGGCCCGGAGCGCGGTCTGCACGATGCCCTGCTCCAGCCAGGCGCCGGATCCGGTCTCATCCTTCTCCGCTGGCAGGCCAAAGAGCAGGACACCGCCGAGACCCAGGGAGGCGCATAGTTCGGCCTCCTTCAGGGCCTCGTCGACCGAGAGATTGAAGACCCCCGGCATCGAGCGAATGGGCTTGCGGACTCCCTCTCCGGGGCAGATAAAGAGCGGGTAGATCAGGGCTTCGGGGCGCAGGTGGGTCTCGCGGACGAGCGACCGGATGGCCTCCGTTTTGCGCAGGCGGCGCAGGCGGGTTTGCGGAAAATTCATACCTTCCAGTCTAGTCCTCTCTGCCTAGAAACCGGGGCGCGTGCGGTCCGCGATCGACTCGTACTCCATCGCCGAGGCGGCCGGGGCGAAGACCCATAAGGTATAGATTCCGAGCGCGGTTCCGAAGGGAAACTTCAGCAGCGAGAGGATACTCATCACGATGGCCATCGTCCGTCCCCAGGGCCTGCGATGCAGCATTCCATAGGCCACCAGGGCCGTCAGGCCGACCATCGCCAGCGTCGACACCACGTTGAACGGAACCAGCGCCGACATCCAGGGCGACCCGAAGGTGTTGAACGGAAAATTATGTCCGAAGAGACCGCGGTGCGAGACCATGTGAAGGAAGAAGATCCCCGCCAGTCCACTGGCCAGGCGATAGACCGCGAAACAGCCCCAGAGCACGGTCAGAAGCTGCAGGTTACGGAGAACACGGGGCTGCAGCGGAGAGACGAAGGGCGGGACGGCGTATCCGGGAGCGTAGCCCGGGGCATAACCGGGTGCGTAGCCAGACCCAGATCCCGGAGGCGGCTGCTGCGGCTGAGCTTCCCCCGCACCTGTCGCCGCGACGTATGCGACCCGCGCGCCGCAGTGCGGGCAGAAGTTTCCGACTCCATCGAACGATGCTCCACACGTTGGGCAGACCATTGCACTACCTCCCGGGCGAAATCGAACATCCCGTCCCCATAAAGTACGTCATGCGGCGCCATTCCGTTCCGGCCCGCGCTGTGACAGGGTGTGACGCCTCTACAATACCGCTTCCGCGGCGCATACGATAGAAGATGTGACCACGTCGAACCTGCCGCCCCAGATGTTGCCCCTCATTCCCTCGCCGCTCGTCCAGTCGAGTGCCCTGGCACTGCAATGGCCGGCCCTGCGCGAACACATCGCGGGCCACACCTTTTCGCCGCTCGGCCGGACCTGGCTCCTGGCACTGGAGCCGTCCGCCGATCTCGCCTGGATCGAGACCCAGCAGAAGCGCACCGCTGAGTTACAGGCCTTCCTGACGCGTGGCGGAAGCTTCGACTTCCACGGCCTCTTCGATCCCACCACGCTGCTCGACAAGGCCCGCATCGACGGATCGGCGCTCGAAGGCCTCGAGATCCGCGACCTGCTGGAGGTAGTCGAGCGCGTAGCCGCGTGGCGCAATCTCCTCACCTCGAGCCCCGCAGCCCAAGCGGAAGCGCAGCGTAATCTACCCGCCGTGATGGCCCTGTCAGAACCGCTGCTGGGCTACGATCTCGCCAATCTTCTGCGTCTGCTGCGCGGCAAGATCGAACCCGACGGCAGCCTGTCGGACGACGCCAGCCCCGAGCTCCGGCGCATCCGCCGCGCCATGGAGCGCCAGCACCGGGCCATCGAGGAGAGCCTGCGCAAGGCGCTGCGCTCGTTTTCAGAGGGCGGCAGCGCGCAGGACGAGCTCATCACCGTCCGGGGCGAGCGCTTCGTCATCCCGGTCAAGGCGGAGTTCAAGCGCAGGGTCCCCGGCGTCATCCACGGGTCTTCGTCGTCCGGCCAGACGGTCTTCGTCGAGCCCTTCGACACCATCGAGCAGAACAACGAACTCGTCCGCCTCCTCGACGAGGAGCAGTCGGAGATTCATCGGATCCTCGTCGCCATGACCCGCGCCCTGGCCGCCGACGCCACCCCGATCCATCTCGGCGCCTGCATCCTCGCGGAGGTGGAGGCGCACGTTGCGCGGGCGCGCTTCGCCATCGACCTCGACTGCATTCGACCCACATTCGGGCCGGAGCTGCGGCTGACGGCGGCCCGGCATCCTCTGCTGGAGCTGCGGATGCGCCGCGATCATCGTATGCATCAGCTTGAGACCGGCGAGGACCCCACGCGTCCTCCGAGCCCCACGCCGCTGACCCTGGCGCTTGAGCCAGAGGCCCGCCAGCTCATCATCTCCGGCCCCAACACCGGCGGCAAGACGGTCGCGCTGAAGACCACCGGCCTGCTCTCGCTGATGGCCCAGGCGGGCGTCCCAATCCCCGCGTTCGAGGCGACGCTTCCGCTCTTCACGGGAATCTTCGCCGACATCGGCGACGCCCAGTCGATCGAATCGAACCTGTCGAGCTTCTCCGCCCACATCGTCAACGTGAACCGCATCGCCGCCCAGGCCACCGACGCGTCGCTCGTGCTGCTGGACGAACTCGGCTCCGCGACCGATCCCGAGGAAGGCGCGGCGCTCGCCGTCGCCATCGCCGGACACTTCCTGCGCCTGCGGACGTGGTGCTGCATCACGACGCACCTGACCTCGCTGAAGGTCTACGCGGCGAACCATCGCGGTGTGCTGAACGCCGCCGTCGGCTTCGATCAGCAGACCCTGACCCCCACCTACGAACTGCGCATGGGCGTCCCGGGCGCATCGGCCGGACTGAACATCGCCGCGCGGCTCGGCCTCGCACCCGAGATCCTCGCCGAAGCCCGCGCCCAGATGACCACCCAGGCCGCCGACATCGGGGCCTTCCTCGACCAGCTCCACGAGCAGCTCGCCGCCGCCGGCACCGAGCGCCAGGCCCTGCGCCAGCGCGAGCAGGAGCTCACCCGCGAGCGCACCCGCCTCGAGACCGAGGGCCGCGCCGAGCAGAAGCAGCGCACCCGCGACCTCGAAAAGAAGCTCCACACCCTGCTCGAGGACTTCGCCGAGCAGCTCAAGGAGACGGTCAAATCGATCGACGACAAGAAGGTCGCGCAGAAGATCGCCCGCGACTCCGAGCTGCGGATGTCGCGCCTGCGCCGTGAGTTCTCCGAGCAGTTCAACTCAACCGTCGTCGCCCACACCACCGGAGCCGACCGCAACGACCCCAACGCGCTTCCGCTGCAGCACAAGGCCGCCGACAAGGCCATCAAGGTCGGCGACCTGGTCAAGCTGAAGAGCCTTGGCCGGCAGGCCCGCGTCGACCGCCTGATCGACGGCAAGACCTTCGAGGTCTCCGCCGGACCCATGAAGATGCGCGCCACGCTCGACGACATCGTGGAGGTCGAGCACATCCGGGCCGTCACGCCGCTCGAGGCCGCACGCCGCCGCGGTGGCATCACCGTCTCCACCTCCGGCGCCGACCTCGACTACACCCCAAGCGAGATCAACGTCATCGGCCGCACCGCCGACGAGGCCCAGCAGGAGGTGGAACGGTTCGTCGACCGCGCGTTCCTCGCCGGACTGCCGCGCATCCGCATCGTCCACGGCACCGGCATGGGCATCCTCCGCAGAACGTTGCGCGAGTACCTCAAGAGCCATCCCCACGTCACCACCATCACCGAACCCGCGCAGAACCAGGGCGGCCAGGGAGCCACCGAGGTCGAGCTGCGGCAGTGAGGTCTACGGTCTGATAAGAAACAGGCGCTCGCTCAAGTTGCGATTGGGGTGATTTGAACGTCGAATCCGAGGTTTTGGAGGCGGTTGACGAGTCGCAGGACGTGTTTGCCTTTGGCTCGGTTGTCGAAGTGGTTTGG
>JAMFSC010000206.1 GCA_026225095.1 bacterium | reverse complement strand
TGGGTTCGTCGAGCAGGTAGAGGGTGCGACCGGTCTGGCGCTTCGAGAGCTCGCGGGCGAGCTTCATGCGCTGGGCTTCGCCGCCGGAGAGAGTCGTGGCGGACTGGCCGAGGTGGATGTAGCCGAGGCCGACATCGACGAGGGTCTGGAGCTTGTTGTTGACGGTGGGGATGTCCTTGAGGATAGGGACGGCATCTTCGATGGGGAGGTCGAGGAGGTCGGCGATGGAGTAGCCGTTGAACTTGACCGAGAGGGTCTCCTGATTGTAACGGCGTCCGTTGCATACCTCGCACTGGACGTAGACGTCGGGGAGGAAGTTCATCTCGATGCGGCGCTGGCCTTCGCCCTGGCATGGTTCGCAGCGGCCACCCTGGACGTTGAAGGAGAAACGTCCGGGTTTGTAGCCGCGCTCGCGGGACTCGGGGAGCATGGAGAAGAGGTCGCGGATGGCGGTGAAGACGCCGGTGTAGGTCGCGGGATTCGAGCGGGGGGTTCGACCGATGGGGGACTGGTCGATCTGGATGACCTTGTCGAGCTGGTCGATTCCGATGACCTTGCCGTGTTTGCCGGGTTCCTCACGGGAGCCGTAGAGCTCTTTCGCCAGCGCCCGGTAGAGGATGTCGTTGACGAGGGTCGATTTGCCGGAGCCGGAGACTCCGGTGATGACGGTCATGACGCCGAGGGGGAAGTGGGCGGTGACGTTCTTGAGGTTGTGGGAGACGGCGTTTTCGACCGTGAGCCAGTTTCCGTTGAGCGGGCGGGTTTCGGTGCGGGCTACGATTTCTATCTTTCCGGCGAGGTACTGGCCGGTGACGGAGGCGGGATTGTCCATGACCTGCTGGGGGGTTCCCTCGGCCATGATGACGCCGCCGTGTTTGCCCGCTCCGGGGCCGATGTCGAGGAGGTAGTCGGCCTTACGCATAGTGTCTTCGTCGTGTTCTACAACCAAAACCGTATTCCCGAGATCTCGTAGCGCTTCCAACGCCTGGATGAGGCGCTTGTTGTCGCGCTGGTGGAGGCCGATGGAGGGCTCGTCCAATACATAGAGAACGCCGCGTAGGCGGGAGCCGATCTGGGTGGCGAGACGGATGCGCTGGCCTTCACCTCCGGAGAGGGTGGCGGCGGAGCGGTCGAGGCTCAGGTAGCCGAGGCCTACGGCTACGAGGAATTCGAGGCGCTCGATGATCTCGCGCTGGAGTCGGTCGGCGATGAGGCGGTCGCGGCCGATGAAGTTCATGGATCGCGCACCTTCGAGAGCACGTTCCAGGGAAAGTCCAGTGAAGTCGGCGATCGACGGGCTGGCGTCGGCGATGGGGATGGTGACGGCGAGGGACTCGGGACGGAGGCGGCGGCCCTGGCAGCGGGGGCAGGTGGTCGCGGACATGTACTGCATCATGTACTCGCGATACCCCTCCGATTTCGTTTCTTCGAGATTCGACCGGAGGTAGGCGAAGATGCCGTGGAAGCCCGTGCGGCCGGCCTCGTTGCGGGGCGGGCCGTAGAGGAGGAGATCCTGCTGGGTCTTGGTGAGGTCGGCGAAGGGCTGCTTGAGGTTGATCTTGTACTTTTCGGCGGCGAGCTTGATGAGGCGGAGGAGGTACTGGGAGCCGCTGCCCGGTCCCATCGCTCCATCGAGCAGAGGGCGCGACCAGTCGGTGATGGTCTTGGCGGGGTCGAAGTCGTAGATGGAGCCGAGGCCGTGGCACTCGGGGCAGGCTCCGTAGTTGGAGTTGAAGGAGAAGCTGCGGGGCTCGAGCTTGGGGACGTTGATTCCGCAGTCGGGGCAGGCCATGGAGGAGGAGTAGAGGGTCTCGTCGATCTCGCGGGCGGAGTTCTGGATTCCGATGAGGACGAGGCCGTTGGCCATCTGGAGGGCCTTGGCGACGGAGGTCTCCAGGCGGCGGGTGTCGTACTTTTTGGGTGCATCGGAACCCACCTTAGCCGACGATGGAACTGTCGACGAAGATGGGGCACCCAGATCGGTGGCGAGGGTCTCGTTGACGTTTGGGGGCAGCGGCTTGAGGATGATGCGGTCGACGATGGCTTCGATCGTGTGATTCTTGCGCTTTTCGAGGCGCATGCCGTCGGTGAGTTCGACCATCTCGCCGTCGATGCGGGCGCGGAAGCCCTGCTGGTCGAGGGCTTCGAGCTCCTCGCGGAACTCGCCCTTGCGGCCGCGGACGATGGGGGCGTAGACGGTGATGCGCTCGCCGGGGGCCAGCTGGACGATGCGTTCGACAATCTGATCGGCGGACTGGCGGGAGATGGGACGGGCACAGTTGGGGCAGTGAGGCTGGCCGACCGAGGCGTAGAGGAGGCGGAGGTAGTCGTAGATCTCGGTGATGGTGCCGACGGTGGAGCGGGGGGAGCGCGAGGTGGTCTTCTGCTCGATGGAGATGGCGGGGGAGAGGCCGTCGATGGCGTCGACGTCGGGGCGTTCCATCTGGTCGAGGAACTGCCGTGCGTAGGCCGACAGGGTTTCGACGTAGCGGCGCTGGCCCTCGGCGTAGATGGTGTCGAAGGCGAGCGAGGACTTTCCGGAGCCGGAGAGGCCGGTGACGACGGTCAACGTGTTCCGGGGAATGGAGACGTTGACGTTCTTGAGATTGTGCTGCCGCGCGCCGCGAACGGTGATGTGTGTAATGCCCATGGGGTTCCAATGGCCGACCGAAGGAGCAGGATGGCCAAGTATTCAGGATACGGCATTTCTTGCCGGGAGCATGTTGGATGGTCGACGGGATGAAATGATGCAAGGATATCCGTTGACGATATATCTGCATTCGATATATATTTTCGGGCATGGAAAAGCGATTGGATTCACCGGAAGCGTTTCTGCCTTTGACCCCGGCGGTCTTTGCGATTTTGCTGGCGCTGGCGGATGGGGAGAAGCATGGGTACGCGATTATGCAGGAGGCGCGGCAGCATGCGGCGATGGGGCCGGGCACGCTGTATGGATCGCTGGATCGGCTGGTTACGGCGGGGCTGGTGGAGGAGGCGGGGCTCTCCGAGGACGAGCGGAGGAGGTACTACCGGCTGAAGGGGATTGGCGTCAGGGTGCTGGCGGCGGAGACGGCGCGGCTGGAAGGTGCGGTCAGGCGGGCTCGGGGTAAAGGCGTGGTGACGGGGGAGGCGAGGGCATGAAGATTCCGGAGCAGTGGTTGATGCGTGCGTATGGGGCGGCGCTGGAGCTCTATCCGGCGGCATTTCGGGCGAAGTATGGCGTGCAGATGATGGATGCGGTGCGGCTGGGGCACCGGGCGTCGACGAACGAGTTTCAGTTCCTGGCGAACCTGGCGTGGGACACGGTGTGGGCTTGCCTGCGGGAGCACTGGCGGGAGGCGAGTCCGGCCAGGCCGGGGTATGCGATGGCCTTTGCGGCGTTCTTTACGGGGATGCTGCTGACGGTGGCCGTCTCGTATCAACAGGTGCTGCGAGTCGGGGCGGATCGGCAGCCTCGGCGGCTGGTGGAGGCGATTCGATCGGCGCAGGGACAGGTTGAAGTCGAAGGGCCACGGATGGAGATTGCTTCGGCGGAGTGGCTGGAGGCGGGCAGGGCGTTTGCCGTGATCTACGATGGATCGGGGCGGGCGGTGGCCGGAGATGCGACGTTGCATGGGGCGCTTCCGCAGCCTCCGCGGGGGATCTTCGGGGTGCTGCGGGAGCGTGGCTGGGACCATGTCACGTGGCAGCCGGAGCCTTCGATCCGTGTGGCGCTGGTGGGGGCGCGGTTGGCGGATGGGGGATACGTGCTGGCGGGGCAGAGCCTGACACGAAGTGAACGGCAGGATGCGAGGTTTCACGATCTTCTGCTCTGGATCTGGCTGGGGATGGTGGTGACGGCCGTTGGGATTGTGTTGCTGGGGCGTCTCCCTGTCCCAAATGGGTGAGTATTCGATTCTGCAACAGGGTTTGCTGCGTTTTGACGTTATGCACGAAGAATGCATCTATAGGACTGCGACAATAAGTCGATAAGGGCTGCAGACGGATCCGCCGATACGGATTACGTTCAGACTTTAGGCTTGTTGGGAGATTATGGTGAGCGTTACTTTCTTGCTGGTATGCATGGTTCTGTCTTCGGTGGCGGCTGGGGTGTTGGTCGCCTATGGGTTGTGTGTGGCGATGTTCGGGATCTTCCGGATTCACGCCCGCCAGGTTGCTTCGACACGGATGCGGATGGCAGTTGGGACCGCTGTCGAGGGTTAGGCCCGACTCGATTTTTCACAGTTGAAGATGGAAGATGACACGCCCGCCAGTTCTGGGGGCGATTTCTTTTGGGCCGGGCGGGGCCGACTGTCTCAATGGGTGAAGGTCAAAGGGGGGTCCTCCGCGGCACGATGGAATTGCAGCCAGCGCGATGGAAGGTACGGACAACGGGGAATGCGCTGCGTGACCGGGCGCAGGCCTACTGTGGGGTGGTCTGCTGCTGCTGTTGTTGCTGCTGCTGCCTCAACTGCTGGAGCTGCTGGTAGATCTGCTGGGGGGTGCTGACTCCGTTGGGAGACTGGGGCTGGCTGCTATCCGGAGTGGCGTTGACGTCAGGTTGGGCGGTTGCGTCCGGGGGTGTCTGGCCGGCGGGGGTGAAGGCCCCAGGGGTGGCTCCGAGGTCGGCTCCGCCGTCGACCGGCGTTCCGGTCTGGCCTCCATTCGATGGGGGGATTCCGCCGGCCGGGGGATTGTTGGCCGGAACGGGCGTGTAGCCGGGGGGCGGGTTGAAGCGGGGAGGACCAGGAAAGGGGCGGAACTGCTGCTGCGGAAGATCCCGGCCCTGGTCGATGTCCGAGAGAGAGGCGGAGTTGGGATTGGGAGGAGTGGGTTCGCCGTGGCGGGGAGTGAGGACGAGTTCGGCGGGTCCGGCGCTGGCGTTCTGGAGGATGACGACATTGGCGGAGCTTCCGTCGAGCAGCGAGGTGAGAACCTGGGCGGCGGGGGCGGGTCCGTAGGTTCCGAAGACGCGGTCCTCGGCGACGCCTCCGGTGATCTTCATGCCGGTCTCACGTCCGATCTCACGGAGGATCTGGTTGAGGCTGGAGTTGTCGGCGGTGACCTGAAGGAGTCCCCCGATGTATTCGACCTTGGCGCGGTGGGCTCCGGGCTGGCTGGAGACGGGTCCGGCGGTCCCCGTGGGAAGGGAGGCGGCGGGAGTCGGTACGGTTGGGGCGGTGGCGGGCAAGGTGGACTGGGCCGAAAGCGCGGAGCTCATGGACCATGCCGCCAGGAGGATGGCGGAGGGCAGGAACAGGCGGGTTGGGCCGGAATCGCGCATGGCTACAGGGTAGGACGGAGGAAAACCGGGAAGGTTCCGGTTGCGTCTGTACATATTAGTCCAGAGACGGCGTGGATTGGTCTCTTTTGTGTAGGGGGCGGTTTGGTGGCCGAGCGGCGTGATCGATGATGTGATTAGACTAGACTGGCTCAGGACGATTGAGGAGCTTCATCGTGGGTCTTGGATCAGGTTTTGCAATTCGGACGGCGCGGGCCAGCGCGGTGGCGGCGATTCTTCTCACTTCGGTGGCGGGGACGGCGCGGGCGGAGTTGTGCACGACGCAGTCGCAGATGACTTCGTCTGACCGGGATGCGCTGGCGGCGGTGGCGCGGTCCCTGGCGGCGAAGGCGCAGGCCGATGATGTGAATGGTCTGAAGGCCCAGACGGTGGCGGAGTATGCGCAGGATTTTGGGCCGATCGCATACCTGGTGGGGACGACCTCGGCGAAGGTGAAGGGTGGGACGGCGATCGTCGAGCAGGTCTACCTGCTGGACGCGACGATGTTGAAGAAGCAGGCGGATGGGTCGGTTGCGGATGCGCAGTTCTTCTGCTCGCTGAACCGGAGCCCGATGGAGACGGACTTTGTGATTCCGAATCTTCCTCCTGGCCGGTACGGGTTTGCGATGGTGAAGGTGGATTCGGCGACGAATCCGTGGAGGCTTTCGTTCCTGGTGCGACAGGACGGCGGGCAGTGGTTGCTGGCTGGCTTCTATCCGCAGGCGCTGACGGCGGCGGGTCACGACGGGCTCTGGTACTGGAAGAGTGCCCGGGAGATGGCGGCGCGCAAGGAGATATGGAACGCGTGGCTGTATTATCAGCAGGCCCAGGCGCTGCTGCGGCCTGCGGGTTTTGTGCAGAGCTCCCACCTCGAGCAGCTGCGGTCGGAGCAGGCGAAGGCGGCGCCGCCGGCACTGTCGGAGGGCGTGAGCGCGGATGTTCCCTTGGTAGTGAAGGGAGGGGCAGGGGCGGAGTATCGGTTTACCTCGCTCGATACCGATGATTCGCTGGGGAAGGACAAGATCGACCTCGCGGTGCACCTGAAGGCGGAAGCGCTGGCCGATCCGGCGGCCGCGCGCAAGCGCAATACGGATGCGATGGCGGCTTTGCTGGCGGCGTATCCGGAGATGCGGAGGTCGTTCCACGGAATCTGGGTCTTTGCAGAGAGCGGTGGGCCGAGCCCTTTGGCGACGGAACAGGCGATGGCGGAGATCCCGTAAATCGATACGGATTGATGTGGGTCAGCGGTTTGTGTGCACGGAACGGAACGCGAATGTGCGATGGTAGAGCGGCAGCGTTGCACTGGTGTCCGCTGAGTAGAGTGAACGCGTCTTGCAGAGACCCACAGGAGACGACAACAGATGCCGGGAACGGTGAAGACGTTAGATGAAGTGATCTTTGGGCGGAGGGCCACTCCGAGCTTTGATGGCGCGCCTCTGCCGCAGGAGGATCTGAAGGCGATTCTTGAGGCCGGCCTGCGTGCGCCCAGCGGATACAACATGCAGCCGTGGCGTTTTATCGTGGTGCAGGAGGCTGAGCACAAGCACAGGCTTCGGTGGGCGAGCTATAACCAGGCGAAGGTGGAAGAGGCCTCCGCGGTGATTGTGGCGTGCGGCGATACGGACGGATGGCGCAAGGATCTGGACCGGATGTTGCAGCAGGGGCGCGAGGGTGGGATGCCGGAGAGCTATGCGGCACAGGCCAGGAGCAGCGTCCCAAACTACATGGTGAGCTTCTCGAGCGAGCAGATGCGCGGCTGGCTGAACAAGCAGGTGATGCTGGCGGTGAGCTTCATGTTGCTGACGGCGGAGACGATGGGCTACGACACGGCTCCGATGGAGGGGTTCGAGCCGGAGAAGGTGCATGAGGTGTTGAAGCTTCCGCTGAGCTATCACGTGGTGGCTCTGCTGGCGATCGGAAGGCTGAAGGGTGCGGACAAGTTCGATGGCGGTCGGTTCGAGATGCGGCATACCGTGTTCTCGGAGGAGTACGGCAAGCCTTTGAAGTAGGCAGGGCGAGGGTAGCGGATGAAGCGTCTCTGGGGTGCGGTGTTGCTGCTGATCGTGCTGGCAGCTTCGGCGGCCGCTTTGCTGGTCTACAAACGGCCGTTGTGGGTGGCGGATCAACAGATCCGGTATCACCTCTGGCGCTCGCATGTGAAGAGCGGGTACCTGGTGGCGGGTGGATACAAGCTGCACTACTTTGAGGCTGTGCCTCAGGCCGGGATGCCGGAACGGCCGCTGGTCCTGATCCATGGGCTGGGTTCGCGGGGGGAGGACTGGTCGCCGCTGATTCCCGGGCTGGCGGCGAAGGGGTTCCACGTGTATGTGCCGGATCTGCTGGGGTATGGCCGGTCACAGCAGCCGGATGTGGACTACTCGGTGGGGCTGGAGGAGAAGGTCGTCGTGGACTTTCTGGATGCAGTCCATGTATCCAGGGCGGATGTGGGCGGATGGTCGATGGGCGGGTGGGTGGCGATGAAGCTCGCGCTGGACCACCCTGAGCGGGTCGATCGGCTACTGCTGTATGACAGCGCGGGGATGTACTTCGCCACGAGCTTTCCTCCGGACCTCTTCGTTCCGACGGATGCGGCCGGGCTCGATCGGCTGGTAGCCGCGATCTCCCCGCACCCACGGCCTATGAAGCCGTTTGTGGTGACGGATGCTCTGCGCAAGCTGGCCAACAACGGCTGGGTGGTGAGCCGGAGCATGACCGCGATGCGCGGCGGAAAGGACCTGATGGACTTTCGGCTGCACCTGATCCGGCAGCCGACGCTGATTGTGTGGGGAAGCCACGACGACCTGATTCCGCTGTCCGTGGGGGAGAGGATGCACCACGGGATTGCGAACTCGGAGCTGGATGTGGTCGACGGGTGCGGACACCTGGCGCCGGCGGAGTGCTGGAGACCGGTGGAGAGGGCGACGCTCGACTTTCTCCTGGCGGACGCGCCTCAAAGGGGTGGCGAACGGCACTTCGCAGGGACGAACTAGGCCCGACTGAGCTACTCGGTGTCTGGTTTCCACTGGTAGGCGTCGGGCTGCGGCAGGCCGACGTGGGCGAGCACGCGCTGGACGAACTGGCGGGCCATGTCGGTGGTGCTTTGGGGCAGGTTGTAGAGGGTCGGGATGACGGGAAAGATGGTGGCTCCGGCGTCTGACGCAAGCTGCATGTTGCGCAGGTGGATGCGATTGAGGGGCGTCTCGCGCACGCAGAGGATGAGGGGTCGCCGCTCCTTGAGGGTGACGTCGGCGGCGCGCTGAATGAGGTTCGCGGCCAGCCCGTTGGCGACTCCGGCGAGCGTCCCCATGGAGCAGGGGAGGATGATCATCGCGTCGGACGGGTAGCTGCCGCTGGCGATGTTGGCTCCGATATCGTTCGGGGTATGCTGCTGGATCTTGTCCGAGGGATAGCCGAGGATCTTTTCGACGAGGCTGGTGCGGGCCGAGATCTGGAGCTCTTCGGCGAAGACACGCAGGGCGCTCTCGCTGACGACCAGGTTGACCTTGTGGACGTGGTCGTCGGTGGCGAGGGCTCGGAGCATCTCCGCGGCATAGACCGATCCGCTGGCTCCGGTCACGGCGAGGGTGAGGTTGCGGGAGGTAAAGAGGGGAGGCACGGATAGATTATCGCCCATGCTTCGGCGGATCGCTTCAGGCGTGGCGGAGCGCGCACGCGATGAGCGTCTGACCGTGGCGGCCGGTGGCCTCGTCGTAGGCGGCGTTCGATTGCTCTTCGACCGCCGGGAAGTCGGGGTCGAGCTCGCAGGCGGCGATCTCTTCGGTGGTGGCGTGGATATAGCAGAGCTCGCAGGTGGCGAGGTTGCCCTCTTCGGTGCGCATGGGTGGGCCGAAGGTTCGGCACAAGACCGGGCGGTGTTCGTAGAGGTCGCAGGTCCCGGTATCGAGGTCGAGGACGGGGCATGGCTCGTCGTTGGCAAACTCTTCGAAGAGGATGGCTTGTTCGTAGTCTTCGCCGAGGATGCCGGTGGCGAGGTCTCCGGGGAACCACGGGTCGAGTCGAGTGAGGGACTGCTGGACGCGCGTGCGGATGCGGGCGGAGCGTTCAGGGTCGGTCTGGGTAAGGGCCTCGAGGCCTGTGCGGAGGCGGTCGGCGTCCTGATGTGCGATCGGGAAGACTCCGATGCAGCACTGCGAACAGCCGGGGCGGCAGGCGAGGCGGGATCCGGATCGCGCGGCGGAGGAGGCCAGGGCGGCGTCGGCGATCTGGATGAGGGTCTGGCTCACGATGGGCTACTGAGGATGCGCGGCGCGGAGCATCTTCTGGTGGAGGGCTTCGACGGCCTGCTGGACGGGAACGATGTAGACTCCGCCGCAGGCCTGCGTCCAGTTGGAGTAGGCTTCGGCAAAGTCGGGGACAGTATCGGCACGCTGATTCTGGATGACGCTCGCGGAGAGCGCCTTGCGCGTAGTGGGGAGGTCTTCGACGATCTCGATGAGGTCTCCGTTGGCATCGCGCAGGGCAAGGCCCTGGACTCGGACGTGGACGATGACGCCGATCTTGCCGATACGTTCGACCTTGAGAATCGTGAGGGTTGATCCCTTGTTTTCCGCGCTCGTGGTGTAGGACCAGCCATCGCCGGGTTTGAACTGGCCATCGGCGGCCGGGTCGGGCGCAGAACAACTGCGCGTCTGCATAGCGGCTTGCTGGGCGTGCAGGAGAGGCGCCGGGATCAGGGGAAGAAGAGGGATAAGCGCGAGGCCTTTGAGGGCTCTGAGCATGAGGTCTCCAATCGTTCGGACGTCAGGCGGCGAGGGCCTTCAGGTGATAGTCGAGGTGAGCGATGTAGTCTTCGATGATGAAGCCCAGGGTGAACTGTTCGCCTTCGATGGTCCAGATGTTCGTGAAGGCGCCGGGGTAGAGATGTTCGACGGTGTGGGCGAGGTGATGGTTGAGGGTGAGCCAGAGTTGGAGGACGTCGGCGAACGGAAGGAGGTCGTAGCGCTGGACCCGGACCCAGGCGTCCTGGCGGTAGCCGGGGAACTCGAGGGTATTCTCAAGCTGCAGGCGAACGATGCGCTGCTGATTGTTCATGGCGGAGTCGCAGAGGTGGCCGATGACCTGCTTGGTGCTCCACTTGCCGGGGGTCAGGGGCTGGGAAGCGGCTTCTTCGGAGAGCGCCTTGAGGATGGGCTCGGCGGCTTCGAGGCGGGCTCGAAGCTGGATGGCGAGGACGATGGGCTTGAGCTTTGTCGGGTCGCTTGGTTCGGTGTAGGTGGGCATGGGTCCCCGATCACGCGGATGCGCGCTTCACAATATTAATACAGGACCGCTGCCGATGTTCAGGGCGATGTTCAGGGAATGATGCGGGCCTGCCGGAGTTGCTCGAAGAGACGGAAGAAGGCGGTGTCGGTGGCGACGTAGTCGAGGAAGCCGAGGGCTCGGCTCTTGCTCATGTCGGTGACGACCTCGATGGGGCGGCCGAGGTCGGCGTCGGTGTGCCAGGCGGAGGCGAGGCGGGTGAGGTCCGGCTCGGCCAGCCGGTATCTTTCGGCGAGGGCTCGCCAGGCGGGGGCGGTTCCGGCTAGCTGCTGTTCGAGTGGCGCGCCTTCGCCTGGGAACGGGGCGGGTTCGAGGTCGAAGAAGGAGGCGATGCGGGACCACATCCACTTCCACCGGAAGATGTCTCCGTCGACCACGTTGAAGGCCTGGTTGTGGGCGGCGGGGGTGAGAGCGGACCACTCGAGATGACCTGCGAGGAGGCCCGCGTCGGTCATGTCGGTGAGGCAGTTCCACTGGACTGCCGAGCCGGGGAAAGCGAAGGGCATGCCCGTCTCGCGGCAGAGGCTGGCGTAGACCGCGAGCGTGACGCCCATGTTCATCGCGTTGCCGACGGCGTATCCGATGATCGTATGAGGGCGCTGGACGGTCCATGTAAAACCCTGTTTGCGGGACGCTTCGAAGAGTTCGTCTTCCTGGGCGTAGTAGAAGTTTTCGATGGGCAGGCGGGGCTGGTCTTCGCGGAAGGGCGTGGCGGGGAGGGTGCCTTTGCCGTAGTTCTCGAAGGGTCCAAGGTAGTGCTTCAGGCCGGTGACCAGGGCGACGTGCTGGACGGTGCCCGCAGGCTCGACGGCGGCGAGGAGGTTGCGAACCATGGCCGAGTTGACGCGGATATTTTCGGCTTCGGTGGGCTGCCGAAGCCAGGTGGTGATAAAAACATAGGTCGGCTTCGACGTCGCAAGCGCGTCTGCGAGGGAGGCGGGATCGAGGAGGTCGGCAGGGATGAAGCGGGTGCCCTCGGGCAGCTCGTTGGCTCGGCGGGCGAGGCCTTCGACCTGCCAGCCGTCGGCGAGAAGGGTGCGGGCGAGATTGTTGCCGACGATGCCGGTCACTCCGGCGATGAGTGCAGTGCGGGTCATGTGATCTCCAACGAGTTAGATGCGCTGGAGCGGAATTGGCATCGCGCGCGGAAGGCTAGCTCACCTCGCGAAGTAGCCTTCTCGTGACTGAACGATCAGCTTCTTATCATTCGTTCTTAGTTCGATCCTGTGAAATTTCTTCGGTTGGGATACAGGAGGACGGTATCCAATCTCGTAGGCGAGTCGCATGTCATTGCCGATCTCCACATAGACCTGGGCCAGGGTTTTGTCCGGGCCGACGGTGAAGACTCTCCCGCCGGTCGCTTTGGAGAGGCGCTCCAAAGCATGCTTATTTCCTCCGCCACTACTGTAATAGACGGAGTAGATCATGATATCGGCCCGCTGGGCTTCGGCGATGGCGGTTGAAATCTTCGCCTCGCTGCCGGCGTCGCCACCGTCAGTGAGGATAACCATTGCCCTTCGACCCATCTGGTTGCCGAGCTCCAGTTGCGCAACTCCGCAGATGGCGTCGTACAGACGAGTCCCGTAGGCAAGTTCGCCGCGTTTCTCGGAGAGCCTGGGAAGCGCCTTCTGGAGTTTGGAAACGGAGTTTGTAAGGTCGGCAAGTTCCATGACCTGGGTGTCGAATTGCATCAGAACGCCACGGTCACCGGGTTGGGTCATGAGGGCGGGAAAGAAGGCCCAACTGGCCGCGATCTCGTTTGGGATATAGAGGGTTTGGCTGCTACTCGTGTCGACCATGAGGGCGAGGGTGAGGGGTAGATCGGAACCTTGCGAAAAGTAGATGAGCTCTTGTGGCTTTCCATCCTCTCTGAGGGAGAAGGCTTCACGTGTGAGACCGGGCACGGGCCCGCCGGATTCGCCGCGCACGATCGCCAAGACGTCGACGAGCCTGGTATCGACGCGCAGCGTGGAAATGGGGGATTCTTGTGAAACCGCCTCTGGTAGAGGCGAGGCCAGGGCAAGCAACAGGACGACGAACCGCGACAGGTTATTTGCCTTCAGCATGGAGAGAGCTCCGATTGGATCGACCGCTGGGCATGGAGGCAACGCAGCAAGAGCGGCGACATCGATTCGCCTGATGTGTTCTCCGCTGGATGGTGTCTTTGCGTTATTTGGAATCCTTGAGGTTGAGAGGGGAGGATGCCGCGCGAACCCTTGTGAAGATGGCGTCTACATTGGCGAGCTGGCGTTTGTAGTCGAAGGCGTGGGCCAACTTTTCCGGGCTGAGGCGTTCGGTGATGGCGGGGTCCTTGGCTACTTCGTCGCGGAAGATGAGATCTTCCTTCCAGGCGCGCATAGCGTGGCCCTGGACAAGGCGATAGGCATCTTCGCGGAGCATCCCGGACTCGGCGAGATCGAGCAGGAGCTGGCCGGAGAAGATGAGGCCGCCGGTGCTCTCGAGGTTCTTGAGCATGCGCGTGGGGTAGACGAGGAGCTTGTCGATCAGCGTTGCCGTCTTGGCGAGCAGGTAGTCGGCGAGGATGGTGGAGTCGGGCAGGATGACGCGCTCGGCGGAGGAGTGGGAGATGTCGCGCTCGTGCCAGAGGGCGATGTTCTCAAAGGCAGTTTGTGCGTTGGCGCGCACCACGCGGGCGAGGCCGGAGATCTGCTCGCAGGTGATGGGGTTGCGTTTGTGCGGCATCGCGCTCGAACCCTTTTGTTTGGGCGAGAAGAACTCTTCGGCTTCGCGCACTTCGGTGCGCTGGAGATGACGGATTTCCGTGGCGATCTTGTC
>JAMFSC010000205.1 GCA_026225095.1 bacterium | reverse complement strand
TCTGGGCGTCGGCGAGTGCGAGGATCTCGGCGAAGGTGTGGCCGGAGCCTGCGAAGAGCTTTTCGGCTTCGGCGGGGTTGAAGGTGGCGGAGAGCATGGTGTGGCGGAGTTCGGCGAGGGCGGGATGGCGGGCGGCTACGGCTGCGTCGGCTGGGTCCGGTGCGAGGCGCATGCCTGGCTGGGAGGCTCCGCTGGCGACACGATCCCAGCCGAAGTCCATGGACTTTGGGGTGGGAATGGAGATGGCTCCGAGGACGCCGGCGTCGGCGAGAGCCTTGGAGAGGGGGGAGGTGCGGGCGAAGGATTTGAGGGCACCGGGAAGGTCGGCGGGTCCACCGTTGATGATGACGACGATCTTGCCTTTGAGGGATGCGTTGGGGAGTTCGGGAGAGTCGAAGTCGTCGTAGTGGGCGTCGGGGAGGTGGAGGCCGTAGCCGATGAAGACGAGGGGAGCCGTCAGGGATTTGGGTTGGGCTCCGCGGGCTCCGAGGATTGCGTCGTGGCCGAGGACGAGGGGTGTTGTGACTCCGTTGGATGTCAGGGAGAGGGAGGATTTGTCGGCGAGGACGCGGGTTACGTCGAACTTTACGGGCTGGTAGAAGCCGTCGGTTCCAGCCGGGGCGAGTCCGTCGGCCTGGAACTGGGAGACGACGTAGCGGGCGGCGCGCAGGTAGTCTTCGGAGCCGGTGAGGCGGCCGTGCATGTCGTCGGAGGCGAGGACCTGGATGTGGGCGAACCATGCCTTGCCCGCGGCCTCGTCGGCGGGGGTCTCGGGCAGGCCCTGAGCGTTTGCTGCGAGGGTGAAGAGGAGGGCGGCGGCTGCGGAGACGGCTTGCTTGCAGGTCATCTTGAGGTAGGCTCTCGTCTGAAGGATTTCTCAGACGATAGCATGGGTTGGTCGGTGTCTGGAGCGGATTAGTTTAAGGTGTGTGGGGTTCTGGCTTGGGTGCGGTGGCGCTCCGGCCCACCTTAGCGACGATGAGACGTGTCGCGAAGGTGGGGCACCCAGCTTTATACCAATAGGCAATCCGGTCTAATAGCGGGGGATGGCGGGATCGATGAGGCGGGACCAAGCTTCGATGCCTCCGGCGACGGATTGGGCTTGCTCAAAGCCCTGCTGGCGAAGCCACATGGTGACGTTGAGGGAGCGGGCTCCGTGGTGACAGAGGACGAGGATGGGTTCGTCGGGGTCAAGGTCGGCGTGGGCGCGGGTGGGCACGTCGCCCATGGGCATGAGGAGAGAGTTTTCGATGTGGGAGGTGTTGAACTCCCACTGTTCGCGGACGTCCACCAGGACGGGGGGATTGGGTTGCTGGAGGAGGGCGGCGGCGGCCTGGGGGGTGATTTCAGGAGGAAGCATTGCTACAGGATACCGTCTGCGACGCGATGCGGTTGAGGGGTTCCTTTGGTAAGACGATGCTCGTCCCGGAGGTGATTGGGGGGAGGCGGGTTGCCGATACCACCTTATATCGAGAACTGTAATCAAGGGGCCAAGTATGACGATGGGGAGAGCAGAAGGTTCGGAACGCAGAAAGCATCGACGGTACCACCACCCCGCCAAGGCGATGGTGTCCTGGGGTGTGAAGGGGCGATGTGTGTCGGGGTCGGTTGTGGATTTGAGCACTGGGGGCTGCCTGGTGCGGCTCGAAGCGGAGAACGACCTGCAGGTCGGCGATACGATCGAGATCAACCTTGAGTCGAGCTACCTGTCTTTCCAGGCGTTCGGGCTGGTCCGGCGTACGGAGCAAAAAGGCTCGCTGCTGGGGATTTCATTTCAGAGAGCAAGCAAGCGCGGGCTGGTGGATCAGAAGATGGAAGAGGATGGAACGGCGGAGCCGGTTCAGGACCGTCGAAAGACTACACAGGATGAGCCGGTAATCGCCTGAGGGAGAGGGGCGGCCCGTCAGGCATTCGCGCCGTGGCAGGCCTTGTACTTCTTGCCAGATCCGCAGGGGCATGGTTCGTTGCGGCCGACCTTGTGGCCGGTCGCGCGAGGAGCGCCGTTCGAGGCGGCAGATGCTGCCCCGGCGGCGCGGGCCTGGTCGAGCTCACGCTGTTTTTTGCGCTGGAACTCCTTTTCCAGCGCGTCGATGGTCGTTGAAGGCTGGCGGGTGGGGACCGCTGGCCTGGGTGCAGCCTGGGCGGGCGGGCGGTTGCCGTTTTGTGGTGGTGATGGCGGTATAACTGGCGGCGCCCCGAGCTGGGGGAGACCGGAGACGGCTTCGAGCGCAGCGTTCTCGAACATGGTCTGCTGGGCTTGCTGAGCCTGTGATTGGAGCTGGGCCTGGGCGAGCTGCTCGGGGGTCTCGATCGGGGTGCCGTCGGGACCGATGATCTGCATGCGGAAGAGGTGGCGGCAGGTGTCTTCCTGGAAGCGGAGCATCATGGCCTCGAACATGTCGAAGGACTCTTTTTTGTAGGCGACGAGCGGGTCCTGCTGGGCGTAGCCGCGGAGGCCGATGCCCTCCTTGAGGTGGTCCATGGCGAGGAGGTGATCCTTCCACAGGCCGTCGAGGACGGAGAGCATGACGATGCGCTCGTGGTAGCGCATGGCG